>CACFKF010000006.1 GCA_902566775.1 uncultured Pelagibacteraceae bacterium
TTATTAAAGCTTTAGCTAAAGTAAGGCTAATTAAACCATCTCCTATTAAACATATATTCATAATTAAAATTTAATTTTAACAACAATTATTAAATGATACAAAGTGATAAATTTGATTCATCTTTATGGAAATAAAAAAAATATTAGAAAATACATCAAATTTTCTTATTAAAAGGTTCATTGAAGTATTAGGTTTGTTGATTTCAATTTTGTCGGTACTTTTGTTAATAGCTTTATTAAGTTATTCACCAGAGGATCCAAATTTTTTATTTCCTGATAATACTGAAATAAATAACATATTGGGATCTAGAGGAAGTTTCATTTCTGATTTATTTTTTCAATCAGTTGGATTAATTTCAGTCTTAATTTCTATAACACTTTTTATAACTGGTAGTAATATTATTAGAACAAAAAAATTATTGCTATTACTTCAAAATATTTTCTATTTAACTTTATATGCAATCTTAGGTTCTTTGTTTTTTTCAGTTTATTACCCTGAATCTTTTTGGTTATCCATTAATGGAAATGGAGGATTTGTAGGAAAATTATTAAGTGAATCGTTTTTAATTTCTATAATAAATACTAACAGAGAAATTTTTTATTATTTACTGGGTATAATTGTTGTTATAATATTTTTTATTAGTATCAATTTCAACATTTTCTGGTTTTTTAGCTTGGTAAAAAAAATTATTTTTAAATTTTTTTCACAAAAAAAGAAAATTTTGGGTGCTAATGAAGTAATTAATAATAAAATTGAAAATTTATCACCAATTCATAATAATCCTGTACAAGAAGATTTACCCTTTATTAATAATGAAAATACTAATAAAATAAAATTTAAATTACCCTCAATAGATTTCTTAAAGTCTCCATCCAAAGCTGAAAGAAAAAATAGTTTAAATGAGAACAATATTGATAAAGAGTTTTTGGAAAAAATTCTTTTAGATTTTGGAGTAGAGGGCAAAATTAAAAAAATAAGTCATGGTCCAGTTGTAAGTTTAAATGAATTTGAACCTGCCCCAGGAATTAAAGTTTCAAAAATAATTAATTTATCAGAAGATATTGCTCGTAATACTAGTTCAGAATCTGCTCGTATTTCTACAATTCCAGGAAAAAATACAATCGGAATTGAAATTCCAAAATCCAGTAGGGAAAATGTTTATTTAAGTGAAATAATTTCTGAAAATAATTTTAATAATAAAAATAATAAATTACCAATGGCACTTGGAAAAGATATTTCTGGTTCACCAATTATAGGGGATCTGTCTTCAATGCCACACCTGCTAATTGCTGGAACTACTGGATCGGGAAAATCAATTTGTATTAATACAATTATATTATCTTTATTGTACAGACATTCTCCTGAGAAATGTAAATTTATACTAATTGACCCGAAGATGTTAGAGCTTTCAACATATGAAGGAATTCCACACTTGCTATGTCCTGTTATAACCGAAGCAAAAAAAGCAGCATCTGTTCTTGGATGGGTAGTAAAAGAAATGGAAAGTAGATATCGATTAATGACAAAAGAAGGTGTGAGAAATATTGATGGATATAATAAAAAACATAAATTACCAATGCCTTACATTGTTGTAATCGTTGATGAAATGTCCGATTTAATGCTGGTTGCAGGTAAAGAAATTGAAAATTACGTACAAAAACTTTCACAAATGGCAAGAGCAGCAGGAATCCATATAATAATGGCTACGCAAAGACCTAGCGTTGATGTAATTACAGGAACAATAAAAGCAAACTTCCCTACGAGAATCTCTTTTCAAGTAACTTCAAAGATAGATAGCAGAACTGTTATAGGTGAACAAGGAGCAGAACAATTATTAGGAAAAGGCGATATGCTTTATATGTCTTCTGCAAATAAAATAGTAAGGATACATGCACCATATGTATCAGAAAATGAAATTGAGAAAATTAATAATTTTTTAAGATCACAAGCTGAACCTAATTATGTAGATGAAATTCTGAATTTTGCAGATGAAAAAGAAATGGGAGAAAATTTTTTGAGTGATGAAAATAAGGATGAATTATATGAAAAAGCTCTAGAAATAATAAAATCAGAAGGCAAAGCTTCTACTTCTTTTTTACAAAGAAAGTTACAGATTGGTTATAATCGTGCTGCAAGGATTATTGATATGATGGAGGCAGAAGGGATAGTTAGTAAAGCAAACCATGTTGGAAAAAGAGATGTTCTTTAATGTTGAAAAAAATTATTTCAATATCTTTTTTCTTATTTTTTTTAATTAAACCTTTATTTGCTTCAGTAGAAGATAAAATAATCAATAATTTAATTAAAATAAATAATCTTACTTTTAATTTTAAGCAAACAATTGGTGAAAAAACTGAAGAAGGAAATTGTACAATTGAATATCCAAAAAAAATTTTCTGTTTATACAATAATTACAACAAAAAAATTATGGTTTCTAACGGAAAATCTTTAGCAATTAAAAATCAAGTTAGTAATCAATATTATTTATACCCATTAAAAAAAACCCCTTTGGACTTAATTTTAGATAAAAATTTTTTGATAAATAAAATTAAAAATTTAGAAAGTAGAGTTGTAAATAACAAATATATTAATTTTACTATAATTAATAATAATAACAAAATTAATATATTTTTTGACAGAAAAACTTTAAATTTAATTGGGTGGCAAACAGAAGATATTTACCAAAATTTAGTAATTACATATATTTACAAAATAAAATATAACCAAAAAATTGATAAAAACTTATTTAAATTACCTGAAATGAATTAAGCTGATTTAATGTTTACTGTTTCGGTATTATAAATTTTCATGCCCCTAGATAAATAATTTTTTAATGCATTTTTGTGATCTAAAGAACAAGTGTGTACCCATACTCTCTTAACATGAAAAGAAAAAGATATTTTAATTGCTTCTGTTAGCATGTAGCCACCAAGTTTTTTATACATATATTCTTTTAATAAACCAAAATAAGCAATTTCTACTTCGGATTTTTCTTTGTGATAAACAAGTTCAAAAAACCCAGCTATATTTTCACAATCTTTTAAAACAAAAGTAAATACGCTTGAATTAGAGACATAATCTATCCATTTTTTATCATCCCAAGTCAATCTATCATTCCATTGATGGTTTTTACCTATTTGTTTATAAAAAAATTTATTTAATTGAAAATCTTCAGAAGAAACTTTTTTAACAATGTATTTATCATTTGGTTTTTTTTTATGTTTTAATTCGTTTAAAGATTTTATTTCTAAATAATTTCTAAGTATTTTTTCGATCATTGAACCATCTTACCAACTTTTTCACCGCCAAATAAATGAAAATGAAGATGGGGAACTTCTTGACCTCCGTCTTCACTAATATTTGCTAAGGCTCTGTATCCTTTTCCAGTATCTACTGATATTCCCAACTTTTTTGCAACTAAATTTATACCTTTTAACAATCCAACCATTTCATCAGCTGAGGCGTTGGAACTAAAGTCATCTAAATCCACATATTTTCCTTTTGGTATTACCAAGGCGTGAATTTTTTTTTGTGGACTTATATCATGGAAAGATAAAACAAATTCATCCTCATATATTTTATTGCATGGAATTTCACCTCTAAGAATCTTGGCAAATATATTATTGTCGTCGTAACTCATTTTTTTCTTTTGTTAAGTTCTTCCATTACCTCTTCAATTTTAATATCACTAGCTTCAAGATACACGATTAAATGATAAAAAACATCTGCAGCTTCATGAATTTTATTTGTATTATTTTCAACTGCTTCTATTAATTCATTTATTTCCTCTAATACCTTTTCTTTACTTAAAGATTTATTTCCAAGTAATTTATTAGTATATGAACCTTCCGCTGGATTATTTTTTCTTTCTCGGGTAAGTTTAAGAAGGCTTTCTAATGCATCTAACATATCAAATTCTAACAGGTATTCCTTTTGAGTCCAAATATTCCTTAGCTTCTTTTACAGAGTATTTTCCATAATGAAATATGGATGCTGCTAAAACAGCACTAGCATTTCCTAGTTTAATGCCTTCCACTAAATGATCTAAATTACCAACTCCACCAGAAGCTATCAAAGGTATATTAACTTTGGATGATATATTTGACATTAAATCGATATCATATCCAACTTGAGTTCCATCTCTATCCATTGAAGTTACTAATAATTCTCCAGCACCATTATCTTCCATTTTTTTTGCGAATTCTATTGCCTCTATTCCTGTGTTATTTCTTCCACCATGGGTAAAAATTTCCCATTTATCACCATTTTTTTTTGCATCTATTGCAACAACAATGCATTGTGAGCCAAATTTTTTTGAACTCTCAGCAACAACTTCTACGTTCTGAACTGCTGCTGTATTAATTGAAACTTTATCAGCCCCACAATTTAATAATTTATTAATATCATCAACACTTCTAACACCTCCTCCAACTGTTAAAGGCACAAAACATTTTTTAGATGTTTTCTCCACAACATCATAAATAGTCTCTCTGTTTTCATTTGAAGCTGTAATATCTAAAAAGCAGATTTCGTCTGCCCCTCCTTCGCTATAAATTTTAGCTTGTTCAACAGGGTCACCTGCATCCTTTAAATCTACAAAGTTAATTCCTTTAACAACTCGTCCATTTTTAACATCTAAACAGGGAATTATTCTATTTTTAAGCATCTATTTCTTTTGCAAGTTCATCTAATTTTATATCATCATCATATATAGCTTTACCAACTATTATACCTTCAATATTTTTATTTAATCCTTTTGCTTTTTTAACATCATCAATTGAAGAAACTCCTCCGGAAATAACTACTGAACAATTAGATATTTCTGCAATTTTTTCTGTTTCTTCAAAATTGGGACTTGACTTGGTCCCATCCCTATTAATATCAGTATATATTAATCTACTAACACCATAATCATTAACTTCTTTTAAAAAATCTAAAGTCAATTGATTCGAATTTTCTTTCCATCCAGATACGGAAAGGTATCCATCTTTTGAATCTAAGCCTAAGGCAATTTTGTTTTGAAATTTTGAACAAGCTTTTTTTAAAAAATTTTTATCTTTTATTGCTGCACTTCCTAAAATTACTTTTTCAACACCTACATCAGTATATTTTTTAATACTTTCAAAGGTTCTAACTCCTCCACCTATTTCAATTTTTAAATCAAATTTTGAAACTATTTTCTCAATTATATCCAAATTTACTGTCTCTCCAGTTAAAGCTCCGTCTAAATCAACTATGTGTAAATTTTTAAAACCATGAACTTTGTATTTGCCTGCTTGATCAATTGGAGATGTTTCATACTCAGTTTTATTATTAAAATCCCCTTTGACTAACCTCACGCATTTTCTATCTTTAATGTCTATAGCTGGAAATATCTTCATTTATAAATTTATAAAGTTTTCAATTATTTGTAAGCCTATTTTATCACTTTTCTCTGGGTGAAATTGAGTTCCAAAGAGATTTTCTTTTTCTACAGAACAAACAATATTTGTTGAATAATCTGTTGTTGCTGAGATTACATTTTTATCTTCTGGAATAAATTCATAGCTGTGCACGAAATACATGTGTGAGTTATTTTCTATATCTTTAAAAATCTTGCTTTCTTTAACTATATTTATTTGGTTCCAACCAATGTGAGGAAGTTTATATTTTCCATTTTGATTATCTATTTTAGAAACTTTTCCTGATATCCAGCCTAACCCTTTAGTTTCCGTTTCTTCATAACCAATATCTGCAAACATTTGTAAACCTACACAAATCCCAAGAAGAGGTTTTTTGTTGTTTATTGCAAATTCATTTAGAGTATCTGCTAAACCACTAATATTGTTTAAAGCATCTACACAACTTTTAAATGATCCCTGCCCTGGTAAAACCACCTTATCGCTTGATTTAATTTTATTTAAATCTGAAGTTACTTCGATATTTACTTTTTCTTTAACAACTTCCTTAAAAGAGTTTATTACAGAGCTAATATTGCCCGAGTTATAGTCAACAATTGTGACATTCATTAAATTTATAAAGAACCTTTGGTAGAAGGTATTACTTTTTTATTTTTTGGATCTATTTCTAGTGCTGCTCTCAATGATCTGGCCAATCCCTTAAAACATGACTCAACTTTATGATGACTATTATCCCCATACAAATTCTCAATATGCAGAGTTATTCCAGCAGCTTGTGAAAAAGCTTGAAACCATTCTTTGAACAACTCTGTATCCATCTCTCCAAGTTTTTCTACTTTTAAATCTACTTTCCAAATTAAATATGGTCTATTAGACACATCAACTGCAACTCTAGTTAATGTTTCATCCATTGGAATCATTGCATGCGCATATCTTTTTATTCCAATAAATTTTTTAGAAGCTTTTTTTAAACATTCTCCAATAGCAATTCCAGTATCTTCGGTGGTATGATGAAGATCAATATGTGTATCGCCTTTTGCTTTAACATTTAAATCAATAGAAGAATGTTTTGATAGCTGTTCAAGCATATGATTAAGAAATCCTATGCCTGTATCAATTTTATATTTTCCTCTACCATCAATGTTTAGTTCTACACTGATACTGGTTTCTTTTGTTTTTCTCAAAATTTTTGCTTTTCTGCTCATTATAATTTTGTAGGTATATATATATTAGTTAATTATATCAATAATTCCGATCAAGCTCTTGAAGTATTAAAATTCATATCCATCTATATAAGCTATGAGCGATAATGTAAAATGGCATGGAACCACAATTGTTCTAGTTAGAAAGAACAATGAAGTTGTTGTTGCTGGAGATGGCCAAGTAAGTATGGGAAATACCGTAATCAAAAGCACTGCTACAAAAGTTAGAAAGATTGAGAAAAGAAATGTGATTGCTGGTTTTGCAGGGTCAACAGCAGATGCTTTAACATTATTTGAAAGACTAGAGGCAAAATTAGAAAAGCACGCAGGAAATTTAACTAGAGCTGCCGTTGAATTGGCAAAGGACTGGCGAACCGATAAGTATCTTAGACGATTAGAAGCTTTAATGGCAATAGGAGACAAGGAAAAAAGTTTTATAATTTCAGGAACAGGAGATGTTCTAGAGCCAGAAGATAATGTAATTGGTATAGGATCTGGAGGAAATTATGCTCTGGCTGCTGCTAAAGTTTTAATGGATACAGATATATCTGCTGAAGAAGTTGCAAGAAAAGCAATCAAAGTTGCTTCTGATATATGTGTTTACACTAACAATAATATAAAAATTGAAAAAATTTAATGGAAAAATCAAACGTAGCTTCACTTGTACCCAAGGATAAGAAACGTAATGAAAAAAATTCTTTTATTAGTTCTTTATCACCTAGAGAAATAGTCTCTGAACTAGATAGATATGTAGTTGGACAAAATAAAGCTAAAAGAGCAGTTGCTATTGCCTTAAGAAATAGATGGAGAAGGCAAGCTTTAAAAGGTGATATGAAAGATGAAGTATTACCAAAAAACATCTTAATGATTGGTCCAACAGGAGTTGGTAAAACAGAAATATCAAGACGTTTGTCTAAACTCGCAGAAGCACCATTTGTTAAAGTTGAAGCTACTCGTTTCACTGAAGTTGGATATGTTGGAAGGGATGTTGAACAAATAGTAAGAGATCTTTTAGAAATTGCAATCGCAATGGAAAAGGTAAAAAAAAGAAAAGAAGTTTTTGCTAAAGCTCAAAAACTCGCAGAAGAAAGAGTCTTGGATGCATTAGTAGGAAATAAAGCTAGCGTTGCAACTAGAGAAAGTTTTAGAAAAAGACTGAGAAGTGGTGATTTAGACAATAATGAAATTGAAATAGCTGTTAGCGAAAGTAACACCATGCCTTCATTTGAAATACCTGGTATGCCAGGAGCAAACGTGGGAATGATTAATATTAGTGAAATGCTTGGTAAATCAATGGGAAGTAAAGCTAAAAAGAAAAAAATGACAGTAAAAGAATCTCATGAAATACTTATTAATGAAGAATCAGATAAATTAATTGAAGAAGATAAAATTATAAAATCAGCAAAAAATTCTACAGAAAATAATGGTATCGTTTTTTTAGACGAAATAGATAAGATTTCTGCAAGAACAGATCGTGTTGGTGGAGATGTTTCAAGAGAAGGGGTACAACGTGATTTATTACCATTAATTGAAGGAACAACTGTAAGCACAAAGTATGGACCAATAAAAACGGATCATATTTTATTTATTGCTTCTGGAGCTTTCCAGCTTGCAAAACCTTCTGATTTATTGCCCGAACTACAAGGGAGACTGCCAATAAGAGTGGAGCTAGACGCTTTAACAAGTGAAGATTTTAAAAGAATTCTTAAAGAACCAGATAATAGTTTGATAAAACAATATAAAGCATTACTCAGAACTGAAAATGTAGATTTAGAATTTTCTGATGATGGAATTGATACAATTGCTAATCTTGCTACAGAAGTAAATTCTAGTGTTGAAAACATTGGAGCAAGAAGACTTCATACAATTATTGAAAAAGTGTTAGATGAAATCAGTTTTACCGCGACAGATAGAAGTGGCGAAAAATTAATTATTGACTCAAATTATGTTAAGAAAAATTTAGGTGAGTTAGTAAAAGATACTGATTTATCAAAATTTATTCTTTAAAATCAAAGCTAACAGTTCCAAGTTTTCCAAAATCTGCAGTAACTTTATCACCTTTAAAAATTGGAATAGCTTTTGTACAAGTGCCAGTAGTAACATAACAATTTTTAGGCAAAGTCTTACCAACTAAAGCTAAATTATTTATTAACCAAGTTAAAGAATTAATAGGATTTCCCATAACATTGCTTGCATTTCCATTCTCAATAAATTGTTCATTTATAAAAAGATCAACAGAGTGATCGTTAAAATTAATAAAATTTAATTCTCTTTCTTCATCACCATAAATCCAATGCGCATGAACAGCATTATCTGCAATTAAATTATTTACACCAACACTAGTCCAATCTTCATATCTGGAATCAACCAATTCAATAGAAGGTAAAACTGCTAAAATAGACTCATAAACTGTACTGGGACTATAAGGTGCTCTTGAAACATCAAGTTCATCTTTCATCAGAAATGAAAATTCGGGTTCAACGAATGGACTAAAATACTTACTTGTTTCAATTATAGTATTAGACTTAGATATATTATTAGAAAACATATTCCCAAAAAATGATTCTTTAATATTTAACTGAATTTTTGCCGCCTCGTTTGTACAGCCAATTTTTTTTCCAATTATTAAATTTTTTTTTTCCGAAAGATATTTTTGAGCTAACTTGTCTTGTATAGCATAAGCCTCTTGAATAGATTTTGGAGCACAATCATTTGGTAATTTTTTAATTCTTTTAATATTTATTCTACAATTGTACAAAATATCTGCAGCTTCATTTATTTTAGATTTTTCCATTTTTTTTTGTTATCTATTTTTTAGATAAATATAAAAAGCTCCTTGCCCACCATCTTTTATACTAGCACCTTCTATCTTTTTAATTATTTTCATCAAATATTGATTTGATTTTATGTAATCTGGAACTGAATATTTTAAAATACTTAAATCTTCAGAAACATAAGGATTTTCTTTATTTTTAGATCTTAATCCTTTGCCGGTTATAACCGTAATTATATTTACATCTTTTTCAAAACACTCAATTATAAATTTTTCTATAACTTGATTTGCAATTTTTATTGAAAATCCATGGAGATCTATAATCTTTTCAATTTTTTTTTTATCCTGATTCTTTTCTAAATTTAAATCTTTGTTAGACAATTTTTTATTGTTAGAAATAAAATTTTGCCAATCTTGTTTATCTTTTTCTGAAATTTTTTTATTCAATTATATTCGAGTATCTATTAATAACCAATTTGGATTATTAGATTTTATATTTTTAGAAAACTTCCAACAATCTGTAACTTTTTTAACTTTTTTTGGATCCCCTGATAAAATCTTATTATTCTTATCTTTAACACATGAAATAATTTCACTGACAAAGTCTACAGTCACCTCTATAAAATTTATTGATTTAATTTCATGCTCTTTAATCGTAGCAGAATCAATTCCGACAAAAGTAGTTTCTGATTTAAGTCCTTTATTTTTTCTTTCACTGATTGCTTCGTTAAACTGTTTAAGAACTTTTTTATCAATCAAATTTTCAATTTCTTTTAAGTTTCCTTTTGAAAAACTTGTTATTATTTGCTCGTAAGCTATTTTTGCTCCATTTAAAAAATTTTCCTGTTCATCTTTATCAAAAATCACATCATCTAAATTCTTAAGTTCTGGATTTTTTTTAAAGAAATCTTTCTGATCTAAACTTTCATTAAGATTTTCCTCATGTCCTGTCCTTTTGCCAAGAATTCCTCTTAATCTAAGAAAAATAAACCCTGCAATCATTGCCAAAAGGATAATATCAATATATTCAAAACTATAATTCATATATCTAAATGTAATTAGTATATTGCCTAATTTCAACTGGCAAATTAGACTAAAGGCAAATGAATTCGGTTTTATTTTTAATCATATCTATTCCAATAATTGAGATTTATCTTTTTATAAAGATAGGGTCTTATATTGGTGCATTTAATACAATTTCCCTAATTTTAGTTACTGCAATAATTGGAATTATATACGCAAGATACGAAGGATTTAATACTTTAAAGTCTGGTATGTCACAACTTATCAAAAATCAAATACCCATTTATGAAATAATATCAGGAGCTGTTCTTGCTTTTGCTGCACTACTATTAATCTTGCCAGGTTTTGCTACTGATATTATTGGTTTATTATTAATTTTTCCTCCAACTAGGGAGTTACTATTAAGAAAAGTTAACAAAAAATATTCAAATCATAATAAAAAAGAAGATTTTATTAATGGCGAATTTGAAGATATAGAAGATGAAAAAATAGAAAAAAATAAAGATGAAAAATTATAAAATATTAGCTCAATTTGTAAAAGATGTTTCTGTTGAAACTAAAGATGTACAAACCTACTTATTTGTTAAAGACTATATTACAAAATATCAATTAACCATTGATATAACTTCGCAGCCCACAAAAAATAAATTAATAGAGGTTAACACAATTATGAAATTTGAAGACAAAGAAGATAATGAAAAAAAATCTTATTTTGAACTAGTTTATGTAACAATTGTTAAGCTTGATGAAAATGTAAAAGAAAAAAAAGAAATTGAAAAAATTTTATTATGTGAAGTTCAAAAAGATATTCAGCCAAAATTAGAAAAATCGTTTACAGATTTAATAGTAAATTCTGGATTTAATAATATAACTGTTAAAAATATAGACTTTGACAAACTTTTTAATTCAAGATTTAACTAAAAAAAATTTTTACTTATTTTGGATTTTAAAAATTTTCTATGATTTTCTACTTCGTTTTTAGTTGGATGAACTATTTTTTTACAATACAATGAATTACTTGTTTCAATATCAATTTGCTCATTTTTGGTTTGTTTAAAATCTAAAGTTGGCTCTTTCTGATCTATTAAATTAATATAAACTTTTGATAATAACTCACAGTCTAATAAAGCAGTATGTTTATCTCTTCTAGAATTATCTATACGAAAACGTTTACAAAGAGCATCAAGGCTTATTTGAGAGCCAGGAAATTTATCTCTTGCTAAATCTAAAGTATCTATAATATTTTTTTTATCGATTTTGTTTTTACCAATTAAAGAAAGTTCGTTATTTAAATGAGCTATATCAAATTCAGCATTATGTATAATCAACTTTTTGTCTTTTATAAAATTTAAAAAATCTTCACATATATCTTTGAATTTTTTCTGAGATTTTAAAAAATCATCACTATAACCATGAATTTCAAATGCTTTCACAGAAACTTTTCTTTCCGGATTTAAATAACAATGAAATTTTTTTAATGTTGGAATTTGATTTTCCAATTCTATACAACCAATTTCTACAATTCTATGACCATCCTCTATTTTGAGGCCAGTTGTCTCGGTATCAAGTATTACTTCTTTCATTTTTAAAAATTCTATTTTTTAATATTTTAACACTATTCTCCACAGAAAAACTTTTAAAATTATTTTTTAATATAAATTTTGATTTTTTCTTCTTAATTTCTAAAGGAAGTTGTAGTTTTCTTAATTTTTTAAAAATTTTTAAATTAAAATTATTTCTTTTTTTTAATCTTCTATTTATTTCTTTTTTTTTCGCCTCCACATATATCAAAATATCATTTTTATTATCTAATTTACCTTCCAACAAAAGAGGTATGTCTAATACGATGGCTTTTTTTTTCTTATTTTTTTTAATAAATTTATTCATTCTTAAACGAACTTCTGGATGAACAATTTTATTAATTTTTTTCACATTATTTTTACCTTCTGATATAGCAGAAAAAAGTTCTTTTCTTTTAATAGGAAATGAAAATATATGTTTTGGAAATATTTTTTTTAATTTTTTAAAACATTTTCTACTTTTTCTATAAATTTTACTTACTTCAGAATCTGCATCGAAAACTGGAAAACCAAATCTTCTTGCCACATAACTTTTGCCAGACCCTATATCTCCTAAAATTCCTATTCTTATCATTAATCTAGTAATCTAATCGTTTCATCATCTATTTTTGGCATAATTTTATGCCAAATAGTAAACGCCTGGTGTGCTTGATAGATAAACATCATTTTTCCATTTTCAGTTTGATTGCCAAATTCTTTTGCTTTTGAAAGAAATTTTGTTTTTTTTGGATTATAAATAACATCGTAAAATAACTTATTTGATCCAATCTTCTCATAATCTAATTTTATTTCATCTTTTTCATTAAGACCTAGACTTGTTGCATTAATTATCATATTAAATTCTGGAATTTCTCCCCAATCTACAATTTTTAAATTTGAAAAAATATTTTTAAGTCTTTCGGCTTTTTCTTTTGTTCTATTACTTAAAATAATTTCAGCTGCTTTCATTTTTTTCAAAGCCAAAATAATAGACGAAACAACTCCTCCAGCCCCCAAAATAAGCACTTTTTTATCTTTTATATCAAAACTTTTTTTTCTTACAGCTAACTCAAATCCATTTATATCAGTATTATGTCCTAAAATTTTATTATTTTCTTTATAAATTGTATTTACTGATTGAGATTCTTTTGCTTCAGAACTTAATTCATCGATAAAAGGAATGACAGATTGTTTAAATGAAACTGTTACATTTATTCCATTAATTTTATCTTTTCTTAACTCAGAAATTATTTCTTTTATATCAGATTCATTAATCTGTTTTTTATCATACACTGCTTTAATATTATTTTGATTAAACCAATAATTGTGTAATTTAGGTGATAGTGAATGTTCTATAGGATTTCCTATAACTAAATATTTTTTTATCATAACGTGTTTAAATAATTTTTTATTTGTTTAATAGGTAATCCCATAATTGTGTCTTCATCTCCTTCTATTTTTGAAAACAAAGACCTTCCCTCACCTTCTATTTGATAAACATTGTAAGCATATAAAGCTTCATCTTTAATTTTTGATAAATAAGTCTCTAGTTCTTCAATAGTCATTTCTTTCATTGTTAAAGCTGCTTTATCTGTATAGTTCCAAATCATAGATCCATTTTTTGATATACAAACAGCACTTATTAAATGATGTTTTTTACCATTTAATCTTTGAAGTATTTTCAAAGCTTCTTCTCTATTAGAAGGTTTTGAAATAATAGTTTCATTTAACTCGATAATGCTATCGGCACCTAAAACCATTTCTTCATTAGTTTTTTGACTAATTTTATTTGCTTTCAATTCCGCTAAATTTTTAGCAATTATATCAGGAGTTGCTCCTTCTTTTAACAAACTTTTCTTAACCAAATCTTCATCAACATTAGAGGGCTTTACTAAACAACTAATGCCATTTTCTTCTAATATTTTTTTTCTAACTTTGCTTTTTGATGCAAGAATTATTCTATTAACCATTTTCTTTCTTAATTTCGTATATTTTTATTACAGATGCGGCCGTTTCTTCAACTGATTTTCTAGTAACATCCACGATTGGCCAATTGTATTTTTTAAAAATATTTTTTGCTTCATTTACTTCCTTAGATATTTTTTCAAAATTTGTATAATTTGTATTTTCTTTTTCTTTTAATGAGGTCATTCTATTCTTTCTAATATCTACTAATCTTTCTGGATCTGTAGTTAAACCAATAATACAGGTTAGTTGTGGGGTTTTTTTAAGAATGTTGGGTAAAGATTCTTTATTTACCAAAGGTATATTTGAAGTTTTATAGCCTCTATTAGCTAAGTATATTGATGTTGGAGTTTTACTTGTTCGACTTACACCTAATAAAATAATATCTGATTTAATTATATCTTCTATTTGTTTTCCATCATCATGGTTCATCGTAAATTGTATTGCTTCAATTCTATTATAGTATTCTTCATCAAGCACATGTTGGCCACTGGGAATATGAGATGCTTTTTGATTAAGTAATTTTGAAAAAGATAAAATTAAATCACCCAAAACACCAAAACAAGGAATTTTTGCTTTTTCACTTTCTAAAGTTAAAAATTTTGCAAGTTTTGTATCTACAATTGTATATAAAATAATACAATTTTGTTTTTTTTTACAAATATCAACTACCTTTAAAATTTGATTTTCTGTTCTTGTAAAAGAATATTGATGTGTTTTATATAAAATTTTATTAAATTGAGCTTTTAAAGCTAAAAATATCCTATCTAGTGTCTCTCCAGTTGAGTCTGAGACTAAATAAATTTCGTATGTATTATTCATGAATAAACTGTTTATAACTTCAAGATTATTATACTCATATAGTTAAATTTGAATTTTTTTATTTTTTAACTACAAAAAACTTCATTTATTAACAATATTACACATGTTAATAATTAATATACAAATTATTAACTAAGTAAAAATTATAATCAATAATATATGAATTTACTGATATTTTTTAAGTTAATTAATGTGGATAATGATTTAATAAAATGTGTATAAATAATAATTCTCTTTATTCATACTATCTACTACTAAAACTAAACTCTTATATTTATTATTTAATATGACCACACCTATATATGAATGTTTAATAAATAAAAAAACATCAACCAAACCTATTTGGTTTATGAGGCAGGCGGGAAGATATTTACCTGAATTTAAAAAAATTAGAAAATTAAATCCAGATTTTGTAAAATTATGTTTAGATACAAATTTAAGCAGTGAAATAACTCTTCAACCATTAAAAAGATTTGACTTAAGTGCTGCTATTATTTTTTCAGATATCTTAATGGTTCCTTATGGTTTAAAACAACAGGTAAATTTTAAGAAAGATTTTGGTCCTTTATTAGGAGAAATAAATTTAGAAGACATAAGCGAAGCAGAGTTTATAGAAAAATTAAAACCCATTTATAATTGTATTAATAAAGTTAAGTCAAATTATTTAATAAAAAATAAAAATTTAATTGGTTTTATAGGAGCTCCTTGGACATTGTTAGTTTATATGATTAATAAAAAATCTCCCAAAAAAAACATTGATAGTAGTTTTTTTAATAATAAAAAATTAATAGATAAAATTTTAGAAAAATTAGAAAAATTTCTTATAATTCACATAGAAAATCAAATTGATAATGGAGCTGACATAATACAAATTTTTGATAGTTGGGCTGGTCTACTTGATAGAAAAGATCTTCCAAAATATATTTATGAACCAACTTTAAAACTTGTAAATTTTATTAAATCTAAAAAAATTCCAGTGATATGTTTTCCGCGAGAAATAAAAAATTATAGAGAATATGTAGAAAATGTTAAACCTGATGCTATTAGCATAGATTATAAAATTGATCCTAATATTATAAAAAAGGAGATAAAAATTCCGATCCAAGGAGGACTAGATCCTAAAGTACTATTATCTGATAAAGAAAATCTTAAAAAAGAAGCTTTAAAATATTTAGATATATTTAAAGATCATCCATATATTTTTAATTTAGGCCATGGAGTTTTACCAGAAACAAATCCGATGATGATTGATTATTTAGTAAAAATTGTAAATGATTATTAAATGAAAAAAGCAGTAATATTGTTTAATTTGGGAGGTCCAGATAAATTGGAAAACGTAGAACCATTTCTTTTTAATTTATTTAATGATCCTGCAATAATTAGCATTCCAGCTATTATTAGATACCCATTAGCAAAATTTATTTCTAAAAAAAGAACCCCAATTGCAAAAAATATTTATAAAGAAATAGGAAACAAATCTCCAATTTTAGAGTTAACACAAAAACAAGCAGAAAGTTTAGAAAATAACTTAATAAAAAAAGGTGATTATAAATGTTTTGTTGTGATGAGGTGTTGGCACCCTAGAGCTTCTGATGTGATTAAAAAAGTTAGAGAATATAATCCAGAAGAAATAATACTTTTACCTTTATATCCTCAATATTCAGCTTCAACTTCTGGATCTTCAATTAATGAGTGGAATGATTTATGTAAAAAAGAAAATTATAATGTTAAAACTAAAATTATTTGTTGCTATCCTGCGGAAAATAATTTTTTAGAATCTCATGTTAATCTTATCAAAAACACACTAAAAACTTTAGAAAATAAAAACTTTAAATTACTTTTTTCTGCACATGGTTTACCCGAAAATAAAATTAAAAAAGGCGATCCTTATCAATGGCAAGTAGAGAAAACTGTTGAAGGTATAATGTCTAAATTAACTAATGAAAATTTAGATTTTTTAATAAGTTATCAAAGCCGAGTGGGTCCCTTAAAATGGATTGGACCATCTACAGATGAAGTAATTATAAAATATTCTAAAGAAAAAAAAGGCATTGTTATAGTTCCAGTGGCCTTTGTATCAGAACATTCAGAAACGTTGGTAGAATTAGATATTGAGTATAAAAGATTAGCAGAAAAAAATGGTTGTAGTTTCTATAAAAGAGTACCAGCATTAGGGATTGAAGAAAATTTTATTAAAGGGCTTACAGAATTGGTTTTACAAAAAGAAACAAGAAGTAATTTTGTATCATCTACAATATGTCCTAATAAATATGTTCAATGTCCTTGTTTAGGATTATGAAAAAACTTTTAGGAATTTTATTTTTTTGTTTATTGTTTGTTAATTCTCTACAGGCAAAAAATATTTCATTTTCCAAAGATTTAGGAATAGGCTTAAAAGCTAAAGTTTCTTCAGTATCACACAAAAAAAAATATGGATTTAAAAAAGTTAAGGTAGAAGACGGCCATCCTGTAAGAGCAGGAGAAATGAGTATGAAGTTTGAAGTCAGACCGGGTGATTGTGGCAAAAGTAAAGGAGGATATAGCGACTGTAAAAATGATGCAGAAAGATGGGAGCTTATGAATAAACCTGTTTCATCAGGTGAATATTGGTATGCTTGGTCAATTTATTTTCCTAAAGAGCACAAGCACTTCAGTGGTCGTGGCTGGCTAGTTGCTTCTCAATTTCATCAAGATAACACAAATGGAAAAGATGATTTTCCAATTTTTATGTTTTGGGATCATGTGGGTGGCTATTGGCTTTGTATAGATTATAGAATGGGAAACCCTAATAAATTGGCAAAAAGAAGTTATGGTTCAAAATATAATGTTTTGCAACTTTTATCAGAAGAAGAAGTTTTGGGTAAATGGAACGATATTATTATTAATACTAACTGGTCAGCTAAAAAAGACAAAGGTTTTTTTAAGGTTTGGGTAAACGGACAACTGAAATTTACACATTTAGGAAAAACTAAAATGAAAGGCTCCCAACCTTACTGGAAGTGGGGATTGTACAGAGGAGGTTTTAAAGAGGATTTTATTCCTAAAGATCTTTATAAAACACAAGTAATTTATTACGACGAATTAAGAAAAACTAAAAAAACATGTGAAAAACTTGAACTAGAACACATTGGTTATAAATGTGTAAATGGAAATGAAATTAAAAAAATAAATTAATGAATACATACTTATTATTTAAATCAATTCATTTGATAGCAGTTATTTCTTGGATGGCCGGCCTTTTATATTTACCTAGAATATTTGTTTATCATGTTGAAAATTTAGAAAAAAAACAAGTAACAGATATTTTTGAAATTATGGAAAGGCGTTTGTATATTTTTATTATGCGGCCAGCTATGATATTAACATGGTTATTTGGAATTATTTTAATTTATCTTAATGGTTTAGAAGTATTATTTTCGTTATGGATCCAAGTAAAATTGGTTTTAGTAGTAATTTTATCTGTTTATCATGAATATTTAGGTAAGTGTTTAAAATCACTCAAAGATGGCACCAATAAAAAAACATCAAAATTTTTCAGAATTATTAATGAAGTACCTACAATTTTGCTAATTATTATAGTTTTTATTGTTGTTTTTAAACCTTTGTAGCCCTTGAAAAATAATTAAGAGTATATATATTAACCCTATCTAACTAAGAAAATCCCACAAAATGAATATACAAGAGTTAAAAAAAAAGAGTTCAGAAGCACTTATCACGCAAGCAGAAGAATTGGGCGTTGAAAATGCTAGCACGTTAAGAAAGCAAGAAATTTTATTTGCTATACTAAAAAAGTTAGCTGAAAAAGGTGAAGAAATTACTGGAGGTGGTGTTTTACAGCTTTTACAGGATGGTTTTGGCTTTTTAAGAGCTATGGAGTCAAATTATTTACCTGGACCTGATGATATTTATGTTAGTCCAAGCCAGATTAGAAGATTTGGTTTAAGAACCGGAGATACTGTAGAAGGACCTATAAGAGCACCAAAAGAAGGTGAAAGATATTTTGCACTATTACAAGTTAGTAAAATTAATTTTGAAGAACCAGAAAAAGCAAGACACAAAATTGCATTTGATAACCTTACACCACTTTATCCAAACAAACAGTTGGTTATGGAAGTGGAAAGTAACAAAATTACAAAACATCCTGATTTAACTCCAAGATTAATTGATTTAGTCAGTCCAATTGGAAAAGGACAAAGATCTTTAATTATTTCTCCACCGAAAGCTGGAAAAACAATGATTTTACAAAGTATAGCTAATTCTATAACTGCCAATCATCCCGAATGTTATTTAATGGTATTACTGATCGATGAAAGACCAGAAGAAGTAACAGACATGCAAAGAACAGTTAAAGGAGAAGTTATTAGTTCTACATTTGATGAACCTGCGCAAAGACACGTTGCTGTAGCGGAAATGGTTATTGAAAAAGCAAAAAGACTAACTGAACATAAAAAAGATGTTGTAATATTATTAGATTCAATAACTAGACTTGGGAGAGCTTACAACGCAGTTGTTCCGAGTTCTGGAAAAGTACTTACGGGCGGTGTTGATGCAAATGCTCTTCAAAGACCTAAAAGATTTTTTGGAGCAGCTAGAAATATTGAAGAAGGAGGTTCATTAACTATTATTTCAACAGCTTTAATAGATACTGGAAGCAGAATGGACGAGGTAATTTTCGAAGAATTTAAAGGGACAGGTAATAGCGAAACAATTCTTGATAGAAAAATTTCAGATAAGAGAATTTTTCCTGCTATTGATATTACAAAATCAGGAACAAGACGTGAAGAATTGATTTTTGATAAAGATGATTTACAAAAAATGAATGTTTTAAGAAGAATTATAGCTCCAATGGGTACTATGGATGCTATTGAATTTATAATGTCAAAATTAAAGAATACTAAAAATAATGATGAATTCTTTAGTTCGATGAATAAACCAGCCTAAATTAATTTATATCTTTTTCTAAATTTTTAATACTTATAAAATTTTTGGCTAAATCTTTATTATTTCGTTTAATTTCTTCAAAAAAATTCCAAGCTAATACTAACAAATGATCCGGCTTACCCTTTAATTTATCCTTAGAAATAATTGGGATTTTAATTCCAGGAAGAAATTTTCCTTGTTTAAGTTTATTGTCTTCCACAATGCCTTCTATTTCATTTGATATACCAAAAAAATTTAGTGATGTGGTAGCTTTTGCCGGAGAGCCATATCCTACTATTTTATTATTGTTTTTTGCCAGTTTAGAAATATTTTTTTTCACATTATTTCTTATTTGATAAACTTTCTTAGCAAAATCTTTATAAGTTTTGTATTTTTTAATTCCAAACTTTTCTTCTTTTTTCAATAATTCTTTAACACTTTTTTCAATTTTTATTTTATTATTTTTTTTTACATAAATTCTTATAGAGCCACCGCCTGTATCAACGAGTTGTGCTTTATATATTTTAGCAGATAAATTGTTAAAAAAATTAACAAGGGAAGTCAAAGACCAATAATTGTAATGTTCGTGATAAATATTATCAAAAGTCATATCTTTCAAAGTATTCATTAAATATTGAACTTCAATTATTATGGTTCCATTTTTCTTAATTAACTTAAGCATGCATTCTGCCATTAATTTTAATTTATCAGAATGAGCAAAAACGTTCGAAGCTAGAACAATATCTGCATTTTTTTTTACTTTTCTTAAAGTTTTTTCGTCCAAAAAACCATTATAAGTTTTTATGTTATTTTTATTTGTAAGTTTTGCTAGGTTTTTTGCTGGCTCAATACCTAATATATTTTTAAATTTTAAATCTTTAAAAGGTTTTAGTGCTACACCATCGTTACTACCAATATCTATAATATAAGATTTCTTTGACGAAAGTTTAAATTCTTTAATATATTGTTTTGCTGCATTTTCAAAATGCCTTCTTAGAGTTTTTGTTGTTGATGACACATAAAGATAATTAGAAAACATTTTTTTTGGATCTACAACTACTGAAAGTTGACAGTTATGACAGTTGGGACAGTAGTTCATTTCTAAAGGATAAAGATTTTCTTTTTCATTCTTATTTTTTAACAAATTATTAGCTAAAGGCTGGTACCCTAAAGAAACAACCCGTTTTAATTTTGTGTTTTCACAAGATCTACATTCAAATTTAAAATTTTTTAATAATTCTTTTTTTTCTTCGTTTGAAACCAAAGGATAAGGAAGAGTATGAGTAATACCATAATTTTTATGCTCTCTTTCACCTCTAACTAAATTTAAAAAAATAGAGTCTTTTGTAAAAACCATAGCGTGTGCAACATTAGGTTTGGTAACTACTAGCTCTCCTTCATTAATTATCTGAGTAATTTTTGGAGAATTTTTTTCAAGTAAACTTTTATATATACTTATAAATTGACCTTTAACTAAAAAAACTTTCTGTTCTTGAACTGGATGATAGTGATTAGCTCTCATTGAATCTTTATAAGATTTTATATAACCAATTAAATTTATTGGTTCAGTTAATTCATAATTACTAATTTTGCCTCTTTTATCTACAAACTCTTTTTCACCTTGAGTTTTATATTCAAGGTCTCTGTCATTATTTTTAAAAGACCATTTTTGAATCATTGTGGCAATAGATTCATTTAAATTATAAAGAAATTTGAAGCCTGTTTTTAAAAGTTTTTTATTTGATAAAGTATATCCAAGGTTTGGAACTTCATCCGAAGTTAATTTGATTTTAACTTTTGGATTGTGTTTTTTACAAATTTCAGCAACTTTTTTAACTGTTACTGTTTCATTTACAAGATTAAAAGTTTCTTTTTTAATATTCTCATTTTCTTCCACAAATTTCATGCATCTAACTACATCAATTAATTGAACAACGCTTTTTATTTGTTTGCCACCGCCAAATAAACTTATCTCACCATTTTGAGATGCTATTTTAGAAAATAAATTTGGCATTATATTCATTCTCATTGTGTCGGTTGGAGAGTACCCGTAAACTGATCCGAGCCTTAATATTACATAATTTTTTTTTGATTTTTTTATATCTTTTTCATTTTGAACTTTGCTTGAAGAATAAGCTAAAATTGGATATGGTTTGTCTTCTTCTTTCAAGTTCCTTCTAGTTTTTTTTAAACCTTCATATATTACATGGGTAGATGGAAATATAATCTTACAACTTTTGGGTATTGCATTTAAAATATTGTTTGTACCTTCTATTGCAACTTGTATAATTTTTTCATCTTTTATAAGATTTGCTTCTTTTTTTACATAGGCAACATCAGTGATCCCTGCCAAGTGATGTACTACATCTGCATTATACAAAAGTTTATTTAAAAATTCTTTATCAAGTATTGCGCCTTGGTAAAATTTTATATTCCATTCCTTAAGTTGATTAACCCTTTTAGATACAAAACGACTATCTATAGCTACAATATTATGAAACCAACTTTTGCCAGAATAAAGTTTGCAAAGCTCGGTTCCCAAATATCCAAGCGCCCCGATTATTACAATTTTTTTTTTCATTTAAATTAAGTTACCAATCTGAATAAGAAATTTATTTATATTATAAATCATCGTTATTTCAATCAAACTATCATTTTTATTTAATCTCAAAATTTTTTGCGGACAGGTTTGAGCAATGTCTTTCATATATTTTTGTATAAGCAGATTCTATGTTTTTTGTATAAAGTTTTGTATCGAATAAAGGTTTTGTAAGTCTATTTTTTTTTAATTTATTTTTTATTTCTTTAAAAAATTTAGGATTTTGTGCTAGTCTGATAGCCATTTCTTCATATTCTTTTTCAGTATCTGTAATTAACTCATTTAAACCTATTGCATTTAATATGCTCGAAGCTCCTCTACTTGTAAATGATTTGCCTTTACGCGTAAGAACAGGTAATCCAGACCACAACGCATCAGCACAAGATGATTGAGCAGTATATGGAAATACATCAATCCATAAATCAGCAATTTTTAGTCTAGCAAAATGTTCTTCTGGAGGCATTTTTTTTCCAAATATAACACGATTACTATCAATTCCTCTTTTATTGGCTTCTTTTTTTAAATTTATGTTTGCTGTTTGATTATCTTCTAATAACCATAAAACACTTCCTTTAATTTTTTTTAGTAACCTCATCCAAATATCAAAAACGTCTGGTGTAATTTTGTAACTTTGATTGAAACTGCAAAAAATAAAACCTTCCTTAGGTAAGTTTAATTCTTTTCTTGTAAAAACTTTATCTGAAATTTTCTGTGTATAATCTCTGGGTAACCAGGTATTAGGTAAATAAATTATTTTTTCAGAATAATATTTTTGATTTTCTTTTGGTATTAAAATTTTATCAGCAAAAATATAATCAATAAAATCAGCACCTGATGTACCAGGATAACCTAAATAGTTTATTTGTATTGGAGCACATCTTTCAGAAAAAATTCCCATTCTATTGTTTTTTGTGAAACATAATAAATCAACAGCAATGTCTATTTTAAGATCTCTTGAAATTTGAGAAATTTCATTATCACTTTTTAAATTGACATCAATAAATTGGTCAAATGATTTTGAAATTCTTTTTCTCATTTCATCAGTTTTATTAGGCCCAAAAGAAAAAGCGATTAATTCAAATTTAGATTTGTTATGCAATTCAAATAATTTAACTAAAAGGAAAGACATTACATGGTTGTAAAAATCTGCAGAATAATATCCTAAACGTATTTTTTTATTTTTTGGTATTATTGAAATTGGTTTTAAAATCTTCTTATTAATAAATTTTTCTTTAACATAAATCTCAGCTGTTTTTTTTTGTAGGCAAGGAGAGTCATATAATTGAAGTATAGGAAAAGGTGAAGATGAATTTTTATTTTCTTTTATTTTATTTTCTAATATTTCAAAGTCTTTGGCAAAAGAACTCCAGTCACAAAGTTTATTTTTTGTATGAAATAATTCACCTAGCAAAAAATCAAAATTTGGATTAATTTTAAATGCATTATTAAAACATTCAAATGAAGAGTCTATTTTTTTAAGTTTTTGAAGAGCATAGCCTTTATTATTGTGACTATGAACATGATTAGGATTAATTTTTATAGCTTGGTCATAATTTTCTATAGCTAAATCTACTTCATTTAGTGCATATAATACTAGGCCTTTATTATAGTATGCATCTGCATATTTAGGATTAAGTTTTATTGCTTGGTCATAGCTTTTAATTGCTAATTGAAACTTTTTAAGCTCATTTAAGGCATTACCTTGCTCGTTATATGCTTCTGCAAAATTTGGATTTATTTTTATTGCCCTATTTATAAAGTCAAGAGCCGAAGAAAAATCCTTTTTTTTAAAACATATAAAATTAAGTAAACGTAAATTATCAAAATGATTAGGTTTACTATCATAAATACGTAGAGCTATTTCCTTTGCACTACTTAGTTTACCTTTATTAAAAAAATTTACAGCTTTTTTAAGTTCAGATTCCATTTATATTATTTATAAAAATAATTATTTCAAAATTTTTTTGAAGTTAGAATAAAGTATTTTAGAGCAGTTGTTCATTTCAAACATATTAGATTTTGCTTCTTTATCAAATTTTTCTAATGCTCCCTCACCTAACTGTTCTTCTAAAGCTTTTTTGTATTCAATTACACAACCCCAATCATTTACGGTTGTATCTTTAACTTCTATATGAAATTGGATTCCATATGCATGATTTTGATATTTAAATATTTGATATTTTGTTGTGTTTGAAGATGCTAATAAAGTTATATCTTTAACATTTTCTAAGTTTACCACTTCATAAGAGTGCCACTGTAATGCTTTAATCTTATCTGGAAAGGATGAAAAAAGTAGATCATTATCTTTTTGTTTAGAAAAACTAATATCAAGCATGCCAATCTCAGGTTCTTTGGATTTAATTACTTTACCTCCAACAACTTCACCAAGCAATTGACAACCTAAACAGAAACCCAAGTATGGTTTTTTTAAATTAATTACAAAATCTTTTATCTTTCTTTTTTCATCAATTAGCCATGGATATTTGTCTTCCATCCAAGTATCCATTGGACCGCCCATACAAAACATTGCATCAAATTTACTAAGTTCTTCTGGAATTTTTTCGCCTTCATCAAGTTCTATAGTAGTTAAATTTACTCCATCCTTTAGCATTAAATCTTTAATGTATCCTGGATCTTCTATTTTTATATGTTGTAAAACTATTATTTCCATTAATTATATATATCCTAGTTCTTTCATTTCTTTGTTAAAATTCTTTTCAATAGTATCAATTAAATTTTTACCTAATACATTTTTCCAATCATTGCTTGGACCTAAATTAAAAAATTTTATAGTTGAATTTGATGCTTCTTCAAAACCTTCCTTTTCTTCCATTTTTTTTAGTTTTTCAAAAGATGTAGTTTTTAATATATTTTGAATTTTTTGATCACAAACATTAAATTTTGTAAATTTTTTGAGGAATGTGGACAGTTTATTTATTTCAGATTTTGTGTTTATTAATAAGTCCTCATATTTAATTATTATTGAATTTGAAGATATTTTCCATGAGTTATAATGAGATTTCCAGGATCCTAATAAAGTAATAATATTTTCTTCAGATGAGTCGTTGGGATTTTTTGTATTAAACAAAAATCTTTTCTCATCTAATAAAAAATCTAAACTTTTTTCTAAATTTAACTGATAATGATTAGCAACAGAAGTAATTACATTTCTGGGATCTCTGACTACATAAATTACACCAGCAGTATTTTTTTTGTTTGTAAAATCACTCCCAAAGAAATTATAATTTCCATTATGTGTCTTGAATATTTTTAGCTTCTCCTCGGCATTAATATTTTGTTGTGCATCAATCCAATGATGACTAATACTTTTTAAGTCTGAATAGTTGTTAGTAAATTCTTTAAAGTATAATCTCTTAGGAAAAAGATTAATTTTTTTAAGCATACCAAAATTAAATAAACCGTCTTCTGAATAAACTAAGGATGCAATGATTGCTCTAATCCATGTGTTTCCACTTTTGGGATAAGATGCACACCAAATAATCATATAAAAATGTATATATTAAAAAATAATTCTAGCTATACTAAATCTCATGACAATTTATGCTCTTTCATCTGGCTCTAGTGTATCTGGAATAGGTGTAATACGGGTTTCTGGCAGTGAAACAAAAAATGTTATATCAAAGCTTACAAATGGAACTTTTCCCAAGGCAAGGGAAGCCACGTTAAAAAAGATCAATAAAATCAACACAAATGAGCTTATTGATGAGGGTATAATTATATGGTTTCCAGGCCCAAACAGCTACACAGGAGAGGATATGGCAGAATTTCATGTTCATGGGAGCAGATCAGTTATTGAAGCTATTCATAGGTCTATTTCAAAAATAGAAAATTGTAGATTAGCCGAACCTGGCGAGTTTACAAAAATAGCATTTCAAAATGGTAAAATAAATCTTCTTAAAGCAGAAAGTATAGCAGATTTAATTTCTGCAGAAACAGAAATACAAAGACAACAAGCAATAAGAGTAATGACTGGTAAACATTCTGAAGTTTATAATTCATGGCGTGAAAATTTATTAAAAATTCTATCAAATGTAGAAGCTAAAATTGATTTTCCTGACGAAAATCTTCCTAAGAACATTCTTAAAGATATTGAAAAGCAATCTGAAAAAATAAAAAAAGAAATTCAAAAGGTATTAGATGACCAAAAGGTTGGCGAAAGAATAAGAGAAGGATTTAAAATAGCCATAGTAGGGCCCACAAACGCTGGTAAATCTAGTCTATTAAATTATTTATCTAGAAGAGAAGTTGCCATAGTTTCGGAAATAGCAGGAACAACAAGAGATGTTATTGAAACACATTTAAATATTGATGGATTGCCCGTAGTAATTTCAGATACTGCTGGAATAAGAGAATCTAAAGACGAAATAGAGAAAAAAGGAATAAGACTAGCATTAAAAAAAGCTGAAAATGCTGATTTAACTGTAGTTGTTATAGAGCCGAAAAGTGGCCATTTTACAGGTTTTTTGAGGGATTTAGTATCAGAAAAATCAATATTAGTAATAAATAAATCAGATCTTGGAATAGAAAACATAGTAAACGACTATAAAAAATTTAATCCAATTTATATTTCATTAAAAAAAGAAAAAAATTTAGATCAACTTATTAATGTAATAAAAAATAAACTAAAGAATCAATTCGTAAATTCTGAAAATATATTAATTACAAGAGAAAGACATAGACAACATTTAGAACAATGTGTTTTGCACCTAGAAAATTTTAAGCAAAAAAATAAAGCTAAAGATTTTGATCTAGCTGCTGAGGACCTTAGATTAGCAACACGGGATTTAGGAATAATTGTTGGCAAAGTAGATATAGAAGAGATTTTAGGCTCTATTTTTAATGATTTTTGCATAGGTAAATAAGCATTGATATTACTAGCTTTTTTATGATTTTTTAGAGAATTCTTGTAAAAAAAAAGATCAAATATAAATTATAAGCATGAAAAATAGTTTCAGTTTTGATGTTGCGGTAATTGGAGGTGGACATGCGGGATGCGAAGCTGCAGCTGCATCTGCACGCTTAGGAGTAGATACGGCTCTATTTACTCACAACATTAATACAATTGGAGAGATGTCATGCAATCCTGCCATTGGAGGTTTAGGTAAAGGACATTTAGTAAGAGAAATAGATGCACTTGATGGAGTAATGGGAGACGTAGCTGATAAATCAGGTATACAATTTAGATTGTTAAATAGAAGCAGAGGACCAGCTGTGAGAGGACCACGTACTCAAAGCGATAGATCATTATATCGTAAATTTATGCAAGAAAAACTGCTAAACTATTGTAATTTAAGCGTTTTTTCTGATCCTGTACTAGGGTTTATGTTTAAAAAAAATATCGTAAACGGATTTATAACTAAGTCAGGAAAGAAAATTATTTGCAAGAAATTAATTTTAACTACTGGCACTTTTTTGAATGGTTTGATTCATGTTGGTGAAAAAAAAATCCCTGCTGGAAGAATAAATGAAAAACCATCTACTGGTTTAAGTGAAGAGTTAAAAAAATATAATTTTAAAATAGGTAGATTAAAAACTGGAACTCCTCCGCGATTAGATTCTAGAACCATTAATTTTAAAAATTTAGAAGAGCAACATGCTGATGATGAACCATATTTTTTTTCTTTTTTAACAAAAAAAAAATTTAATAAACAAGTTTCATGTCGAATGACTTATACTAATGAAAGAGTTCATAAAATAATTTCAAAAAATTTAACTAGAAGCGCAATGTATTCTGGTTCAATCAAGGGAGTAGGACCAAGGTATTGTCCATCCATTGAAGACAAAGTAGTAAAGTTTTCAGATAAGGCCAGGCACCAAATATTTTTAGAGCCAGAGGGTTTAAATGATTATACAATCTATCCAAATGGTATCTCTACCTCCTTACCAGAGGATATACAGCAGGAAATATGTCATAATATCAATGGTTTAGAGAGTGTGAAAATTTTACAGCCAGGATATGCAATAGAATACGATTATGTAGATCCAAGAGAGTTATTTTTAAGTTTGGAAACAAAAAAAATACAAAATTTGTACTTAGCTGGTCAAATAAATGGAACTACTGGCTATGAAGAGGCAGCTGCTCAGGGATTAATTGCAGGTATTAATGCTGCACAATCAGTAAAAAAATTAGAGCCATTCATTCTTGATAGATCTGATGCTTATATTGGAGTTATGATTGATGATTTAGTTACAAAAGGTGTTGCTGAGCCTTATAGAATGTTTACGTCACGTGCCGAGTATAGACTTTCATTAAGAGCTGATAATGCTGATCAAAGACTTACCAATAAAGGACATGAAATTGGTTTAATATCAAATGAGCGTATGAGTTATTTTAAGGATAAATCATCAAAAATTAGAATTATTGATAGTAAAATGATAAATTTTACTATTAGTCCTTCTAAAGCATCAAAATACTCCGTTAAAATTGCAAAAGATGGTATTTCTAGAAATGCATTTGAAATTTTAGCCCAAAAAGGTGTGAATATGAGTAAAATACGTGAAATATGGCCCAAAATACCATATTTCTGTAATGAAATTGATGAGCAAATTGAAATAAATGCCCATTATAGAGGCTATTTGAAGAAGCAAAAAGCCGATATATTAGCTTTTAAGAGAGATGAAAATCTTATTATACCAAATAAAATTAACTATGATGCCCTGAATGGCCTTTCTAATGAAGTTAAGTTAAAATTTAAGAAAATAAGACCTAAAACTATAGGCCAAGCACTCAGAATAGATGGAATAACTCCTGCTGCTGCATATATTTTGTTGTCACATGTTAAAAGAAAGTCTATTAAGCAAATAGCTTAATGGATATAAATTTAGATAAATATCAAATTTTAGATCAATTTAACGTTTCACGTGAAACATATCACTTACTAGACTACTATAAAGAGCTAGTTTTAGAAAAAAACAATAAAATTAACTTAATTAGTAAAAAAGACACTAATAATTTTATTAAAAGACACATAATTGATTGTGCACAAATCATTGATTTTATTGACTTTAATAATAAAATATGTACAGACTTAGGATCTGGGTCTGGGCTACCAGGAATAGTGATTGCTATAATGCTGAAGGATAAAAAAAAAAAAATTATAATGAATTTATATGAAAAGAGTTACCATAAAAGTGTTTTCTTAAAGGAGGTTAAAGAAAAACTCAAATTGGACGTTAATATTTATCAAAAAGATTTATATAAAAATAAAAATTTAATATCCGGTACTGTAATTGCACGTGCTTTTAAACCTCTCCCTGAAATTTTAGAACTTATAGAAAAAAATTTTAAAATTTTTACAAATTTGGTTGTCTTCATGGGGAAAAATGGAAAACAATTATTAGAGGACTCTATTAACAAATGGGATTTTGAGTATAAGAAGAAAAGTAGCATCACAAGCAAGGATTCGTTTTTAATAAATATTAAAAATGTAAAAAAGAAATGAATAAAACTGAAATTTTATCAATTATAAATCAGAAGGGTGGAGTTGGCAAAACTACAACAGCAATAAATTTAGCTGCGGGTTTAGCTTTGAAAAATAAAAAAATTTTAGTTATAGATTTGGATCCCCAAGGCAATGCTACAACAGGTTTGGGATTGTCAAATTCTGAAAGTTCAGCTGAAACAATTTATGCAGTACTTAACGGAACAAAAAAAATTTCATATGTTATAAAGAAAACGCAATTCCAAAATTTAGATTTAGTTACATCGAATGTAGATTTATCTGGACTTGAAGTAGAAACTGCCGGAGATAGCAGAAGAGCTTTTATTCTAAAAGAGCAAATAATGGCTTATTTAAACGATTTTAGAGGCAAATATGAGTATATATTTATTGATTGCCCACCCTCACTTAGTTTGCTTACCGTTATGGCTTTAGTGGCATCAAATTCATTAATAGTGCCATTACAGACTGAGTTTTTTGCACTAGAAGGACTTACTCAACTTATGAAAACGATCGAAAGAATTAAAATTAGTTTAAATTCTGATCTAAAAATTAAAGGTATACTTTTAACCATGTATGACAAAAGAAATAAACTTTCCGGACAAGTTGAAAAAGAAGCAAGAGACTATTTTAAAGAAAAAGTTTATTCGACTGTTATACCGCGAAATGTAAGATTGTCCGAAGCTCCTTCACATGGAGTACCTGTTTTAATTTATGATAAGTTATGTCCTGGTAGCAAATCATATTTTAATTTTACTGAAGAGTTTTTGAATAAACAGGAAACTTTTGAAAGTGCTGCATAATGGATGCATTTAAAATCAGAAGAGGATTAGGAAGGGGTTTATCTTCCTTAATTGGGGACACCAAGGTTAATAACAATATTAATAAACTTTCAATTACAGACCTGATAAGAAACAAATTTCAACCTAGGAAAAATTTTAATAAAGAAAATTTAGTAGAGCTTACTAACTCAATTAGAGAAAGAGGTGTCATTCAACCAATTATAGTAAGAGTATCGGGCAATCATGATAACAAGTATGAAATTATAGCAGGCGAAAGAAGATGGCTTGCAGCTCAAAATGCAGGCCTCAATGAAGTTCCTGTTGTAATTACTGAAGCAAATGATCTTAAGTCATTAGAATTTGCTATAGTTGAAAATGTTCAAAGACATGATCTTAATTCAATAGAAGAAGCTAATGGTTATCAAAGATTAATAGATGATTTTGGGTATGATCATGAAAAAGTTGCGAAATTTATTGGCAAAAGCAGAAGTCACATTTCTAACTGCCTAAGATTATTAACATTACCCAAAGAGGTAATTGAACTTATTGAGAAAAACTATCTATCCCAAGGACATGCGAAGGTTCTTGTAGGGTTACCAAATGCTTTTTTCCTTGCAAAGAAAATTGTAAATAAAAAATTGTCAGTCAGGCAGGCAGAAAATTTATCTAGATTATTTAAATCAAAAAAAATACAAAAAAATACTTCTAAAGATCCAAACTTGAAACTATTAGAGTCTACTTTAAAAGATAAAGTTGGTCTTAATATTTTTATCAAAAATAAAAAAAACAATACTGGATCAATATCTTTTGAATATAAAGATATTGATCAATTGAATAGAATTATAGATGTAATTAAATCTAATTATTAGTAGTTGTAGATTTACTTATTATAAAGTTAGATAAAATATTTAGTGAATTAGCAGAATTTTTTTTAATTAATAATTCTGTTTCATTGATATTTACAATCATACTATTTATTTTTTCTAGTGGCCAATGATATAATTGTTGTTTTACAATTTCTTTATCTTTCCAAAAAATAGGGGGTTTAAAGTTTGTTATAACTTGTTCAATATTTTTATTTTTTTTTAATTCTTCTTGTAATTTTAGTATTCTTTTGGATTTTGCTAAAAGTGTTCTTACAATTAAAATGCAGTCTTCATTTGAGTAATTATTTTCATTTAATATATTTGCAGTTTTTTTTATATTTTTAGCAAGACAATTATCTATAAGCTCTGATGCGTTATAATTTTCAGCAAGATTGCTAAGTTTTAAAATATCTTCTGCACTAATTTTTTTTTCCGATTTTACGTAATCCTCTATTTTATTTAATTCTTTGCGTAAATTTTCTCTATCACCTTTACACCTTTCGGTTATTAGGTTAATTGTTTCTTGAGATAAAGAAATTTTTTTTTCTTTAAAAAAATCAATAGCAATTTTGTTTAATGCTTGATACGAATCTGCGTAGAAGGCAATACAAATTGCATCTGTGTTTTTTTCAAAAAAATTTCTTAATTTTGATTTTTTTTCAAGAATATTTGCTGACAAAATTATTTTTACATCATCTATTTTTTTCAAAAAAATATCTTCGACAATGTCTCTAATTTTATCAGTAGTTCTTGAAATTATTATGAGCTTATCATTTTCAAAAAATGACTTTGTTAATATACTATCTAAGAATTCATTTTTTTTTTCTAATATTTCATTTTCATCGTATCTGTATATTTTGTTTGGATAAAGCTTTTCAAATTTATCTTTTATTATTTCATTTTTATGACCCTCATTTTCTCCATAAAAAAGATATAAATTATATTTTTTTAAATTAATTTTATTTATTTCAAATGCTTTTTTAATCATTTTATATAATATAAATAATCAATTAAATCCTTTGATAATTTGTTAGTTAGACTTTTTTGTATATTTTTTTCGTATTTATTTAATTGAAATTTATTTGATTTATTTTTGTATTCAAAACCTTCTTCCAAAATGGTTTTATTTTTAATTTTGTTATTTTCAAAAATATCTACATTGATTATTATTTTTATGAGAAATAGTTCTGGGTCTCCTTTTTTATTTTTTGTAGTTATTGTTTTTATACTACTAGAATCGATAGCTAGATCGTATTCTATTGCTTTATTTTTGTTGTTTGTATAGTTAGCTAAATTATTTTTTAAATATTGATTAATATTATTGTTTCCGGAAAATCCAATATTATTTATTGTAAAATTATAGTTTTTATTAAATTTTTTTTCAGAATATATTGGTTCGAAACCACAACTGAGCAATAGAAAGAAAGTTAATATAGTTAAAATTTTATTTGTTTTCATATTTAATAATTAAATTTAACAGTTTATCTTTAATAAAAATACTTTTAATATTATTTCCATTTTGTAAAAATTTATTAATTTTAACGTCGTCTTTAATTATTTTTATTAAATTTTCTTCTGTTATTCCTTTTTTACAATTAATGATTGATCTTTTTTTTCCATTTATTTGAATCACAATATTAATATTTTCATTAACTAAAAATTGTTTTTCTACTATTGGCCACTTTATTTTATGATCAATTTTTAAATCCTCTAAACATTCAGATGCGAAATGAGGAATTATTGGTGATATGATAGATAGAATTTTTTTGTAATTTTCAAATAATAAATCACTATTTATTGGTGCGCTAATTTTTTGATTTAAAAAATTATATGTTTCATAAATATTAGCAATAATTACGTTATAATTAAATCTTTCTAAATTATTATTTATTTTATCAATTAGTTGATTAGTAAATTTTGAAATTTCATCTGTGTTTTGTTTAGATTTTTCTTTTTCCTTTAATTTAGCTTTAATTTTATTATGTAAAGCCCATAGTTTCTGAATAAATTTATAACAGGCAACCATTCCCTGGTCAGACCATTGAACATCTTTTTCTGGTGGACTATCTGATAACATAAATAATCTAACAGAATCTGCACCATAATTTTCAATAATTTGTTGAGGATCTATAGTATTTTTTTTCGATTTGGACATGGATTCTGCAGGTCCAACAATAACTTTTTTTGTTGGATTTTTTTTTATGAAATAATTTTTTCCATCTTTGGTTTCAACTTCGTCTGGGCTTAACCATTTATTATCATCATTTTTATAAGTTTCATGACAAACCATGCCTTGAGTAAATAATCCTTTAAAAGGTTCTTTTAAATTGAAATTTTTATTTTCATAATTTAATGCCATTGTAAAAAATCTTGAATAAAGTAAATGTAATATTGCATGTTCCACACCACCTATGTATTGATCGACAGGCATCCAATATTTTAACTCATCGTAATCAAAACCATATTTTTCATTATTTGGTGAACAAAATCTTATAAAATACCAAGAAGAATCTACAAAAGTATCCAAGGTATCTGTTTCTCTAGTTAATTCTTTCCCATCTATTTTTATTTTTTTCCAGTCCCAGGCACCGTCTAGTGGGTTGCCTTTAGAATTTAAATCTATATTTTCTGGTAATTTTATCGGCAGATCCTTTTTGGGTATAGGAAAAGCATTTCCATTTTCATCATAAGCTATTGGTATCGGGCAACCCCAATATCTTTGTCTTGATACACCCCAATCTTTTAATCTGAAATTAATTTGTTTTTTTCCTAATTTTTTTTCTTCTAGTATATCTATGGTTTTAATGATTGATTCATTAGGTACTTTTAAACCATTTAAAAAATTAGAATTAATTACTACTCCTGGCCCTGTGTAAGCTTCTTTATTAACACTAAAATTATCATCTTCATTAATTGGTTTTACTACTGTTTTAACTTTTAATTTGTATTTATTTGCAAAATCTAAATCTCTTTGATCATGCGCGGGACATCCAAAAACAGCTCCAAATCCATAGTCCATTAAAACAAAATTTGCAAAATATACTGGAACCTTTTGTTTTTCATCCAAGGGATTTATGGCAAATAAATTTGTTTTAAATCCAATTTTTTCACCAAGTGCAATAGATTCTTCTGTAGTGCCAGTTTTTGAACACTCTTCTCTAAACTTAATGAATTTTGGATCATTTAAAAAATGTTCTGAAATAGGGTGATCAACAGAAACAGCTAGAAATGAAAATCCAAATAAGGTATCTGGCCTTGTAGTAAAACATTTAATTGTATTAATGGGTAAATTACCCTCTATTTTAAAGTCAATTTCACAACCAAAAGATTTACCAATCCAATTTTTTTGCATTGTTTTCACTTTATTTGGCCAATTTTTTAACTCATCAAGTCCTTTAAGAAGTTCATCAGAAAATTTTGAAATATTAAAAAACCATTGATTTAATTTTTTTCTTTCCACTGGAACTCCAGATCTCCAACCTTTACCATCAATTACTTGTTCATTTGCTAAAACAGTTTGTTCAGCAGGATCCCAATTGACATAATTTTCTTTTCTATAAACCAAACCTTTTTCGTAAAGTTCAAGAAAAAAAAGTTGTTGGTGTTTATAATATTTCTCAGAACAAGTTGATATTTCTCGATCCCAGTCTAAAGATAAACCCATTTTTTTTAACTGTTTTTTCATTGTTGAGATGTTGGATTCAGTCCATGCTTTTGGATGTAAATTATTCTCTTTAGCTGCATTTTCAGCAGGCAAGCCAAAAGAGTCCCATCCCATAGGATGTAAGACATTATATCCTTGCATTGATTTTACTCGTGCTAATACATCTCCAATAGTGTAATTTCTCACATGACCCATATGAATCTTCCCAGATGGGTAAGGAAACATTTCTAAACAATAAAATTTTTTTTTATTTTTATCTAGTTTAGTCTTAAAAGTTTTATTATCTTCCCAAAACTTTTGCCACTTTTCTTCAATGACTTTAAAATTATATCTTTCCATTTTTTAAAAAATTTGATTTTATTTAGGATATAACTTTTCCTATATTTTTGCTAAACTATTCATTAGTATTTGGACTGTTGCTGTCTACCAGCTCCAGTTGATGAATAATTTTTTTGACCTTCGCTTATTTCGCTATCTTTAATTGTTGCGGCTTTTTTCAAAATAGCCAATTTTATTTCTTGTCCTAAAGTAGTATCATCTTGTATTGTTTTACAATTATTTAGATCATTTTTATTACATATTTTTTTATAAATAATAACCTTAAGTCCATCAGCTCTAATTTCAGTTGATAAAAATCTAACAGAGATTTTTAAAGGATCTTGTTCAGCATTTTCACTAAACCAGTCAGTAATTATTACTCCGCCAGAATAATCAACATTTGACAGTGGTGTAAATTCTAAAAGCTCTAATGTGGCACGCCACATTTCATTTGATGAGGCAAATTGGAAATTACCACCACCTTGGTTTCCTTCAATCATCCCCATAACTCTAAATCCACGTCCTTCGCGTATATTTTTTTCTCTTTTTAATTTTGGATCTCCAGGAATTTCCCTTAGGTCAACTTTTTTTGGTTTTAACGGACCACAAGAAACTAGAAAAAATGAAACTACAATTGGTACAACCACAGAATATTTAATAAAATATATAATTTTCGCTTTAAAATTGTTGATTTTCATAATGCCCTTCAGAGTTTGATTATCACAAAAACAATAAGATAAAAAAGGGATATTTTAGTGATATTTATGCAACACTATTGGAAAATATTGTTATTTATATACCTTTTAGTAATAAACATTAAAGATTATGATATTTTTCCGTCATCTGTAATTTTATTACAGGTTTAATTATTAATTAATTAATAACAAACAAAGGAGAAAACGATGAAAAACTGGAAAAAAGCTGGTTTAACAGCTCTTGCTGGTTCATTGGTTGCTACTTCTGCTTATGCTGGAGCTGTAACGGTTAGTGGTACTGCTAACTTGACTTACACAGCTAACGGTGGTCAAGAAGACTCAGGCGAAGCAAGTGGTGGTGGACAACACGATGGTAATAGATGGGGTATAAACAAAACTCTATCTTTTAGTGGTTCAGGAGAGTTGGACAATGGTTGGACTGTTTCTGTTTCACAATCATTAGCTGCAGGTTCTACAACAGGTGTAGGCCTTACTATTGATATGGGAGACATGGGTTCACTAAACTACGAAGCTGATACTGGCGCTAGAGGTATTGGTAAAATTAAAGACATGATGCCAACTGCTGACGAAGATGTTGGAAACGGTATCGACGTTGACGGTTCAGCAACTGCTGGTGGTCTATCAGGTACTGTATCTGGTGGAACAAAAGGTTTCCATTACTCAAAATCAACGGATATGGTTGAGATTGGTCTTGGTTATGCACCTAAAGGTGAAGCTGGTAATGCTCAAGGTGGCGTAGGTGGTATCGGTGGTACTGCATCTGCGTATAGTGGTTTCATTAAAGTAGATCCAATGGATGGTTTAGAAATTGGATTTGGTGCTGGTGAAGCTGCAGCAGGAAATGCTGATGCAAATGAGACCGATGATCATCAAACTGTGTATGCAACTTACGTATATGGCAATCTAACTGTAGGTTACCAACTAAGTAACGTTGACACTCCAGGTTCTACTGCTGACGATGAGCAGACTAGATGGGGAGTTCTTTACGCTGTAAACGATGAAATGTCTATTTCATACCAAGCTCATGAGAATGATGACTCAACTAACGGCATAGATGAAGAAGCAAAAGGTATTTCAGCTTCTTACACTTCTGGTGGAATGACTTTAAAAATCCACAGAAACTCTGCTGATGATGTAGGAAATGCTGCAAACCAAGAATCAGAACACACTGAAGTTGGTGTGACTTTTGCATTCTAATTTGTAGGATATTTAATAAATTTAAAGGCCCTGTAACTTTATACAGGGCCTTTTTTTTATACTTTTTTTAAATTATCAATTTTATCAAATATACTTAAATAATTTTTATACTTTTCATATAAGTTTACTGAAGTTTTATAAATTGGTTTTCTTGCTTGTGTGATGCTAACAGTTTTAATTGGAGGTCCTTTTTTATTAAAATTTAAACAATCTATTTCCCAACCTAGTTCACAAAATTTTAAAAGTTTTTTAACCTCTTCTTCCTTATTTTCAGTTAACTTTTCATAATTTATGTCATAGATAAAATTTGGCATTTTTTTTTGCCAAAATTCCATTAAATTTAAGTATATTTTAATATATTTTACTAAATCATCTTGATCATTACTCCAGACAATAGAATTTATATTAAAGGCATTTTTATAAATTGACAGAGCTGTATCCTTTAAATTTCTTGTACAATGAATAATTTTAGAATTAGGAAAAAGAATTTTAATAAATCCTAACCATTGAAAATTTAACGGACTTTTATCTAATATAATATTTTTATTTGTTTTAATAAAACTTATTTTTGATAAATAGCTATCGTAGAAAGATTTAATTTTTTCATGATTTTCCGTTAAATAGTTTTTAAATATAGAGTTAAAATTTTCATTATTTATATTCTTTTTCATAAATTTATTTAATATTTCCATTTCGCCAATTCCATGAACTTTTGAATGACTTGCTATGATTTGGTGTGTTAAAGTGGTTCCAGATCTTGGTAGTCCAACAATGAATATAAAATTTTTATTACTTCCATCTTTTGAGTATTCCTGAAAATTTGTATTTTCGAAAATTTTTTTTATTTTATTAAATAATTTAATTTCATCATTTATTGAATAATCTTTATGTATTTTTTTTTGAGTATTGTTGCCTTTAATAAAAAAATGACAAGATTTTTCATAATTTTTTTGGTCGTCATATGACTTAGCAATAGCATAATACAAAGTAGATCTATCAATTTCACTCAGTAAATTTTTTTCTAATATTGATAACATCATGGTTTGATGTTTATCATTTTTTTCATATTTTTTTATTGTGCTTAACATTTTGTGTGCCAATACATCTTCTTGATTTTCATTAAGATAAGATTCTAAATAATTTTTTGATGATTCAAACTTTCCAATAATTTGGTATGCAGCTGCCAAATTAATTACAACAGTTGGAATTTTATTATTCATCTTGTACGCTTTTTCATACAAAGTTATTGAATTTTCGTAATCATTTACATCTCTTTTTAAGTTTGCGTAATTTACGATTGCATTAATATTATTTGAATTAATTTTTAGGGCTTCCTGTAAATATTTTTCAGATTTTTCATACTCCATTAACACTCTATAAGTTGATCCTAAATTAATAAGCAAACTTTGCTCGTTGTGAAATAATTCTATTGCGTTAAGTAATATCTTTTCTGCTTGTGAAAAATTACCTTTTTCTCTGTGCGCTAGTGCTAAAAAATTATAAAAAGTTACTTGTTTAGGATTTTTTTCTATAATTTTTTTTGATTTTTCAATAACTAAATCAAATTTATTTAATAAAAATAATTTATTAATTTTTTCAGTTTGTTGTTTCAAATAATCAAATTTGGAAATATTTTTCATTTTTAAATGTTAATATACTTAATATTTTTTTTAAATAAAGAAACTGATGAAAAGCCATATATATTTAGTAATTTAATTTTTTTTAAATTATTTTTTTTTATACCACCAAGACAGATAATTTTTTTTGACGTGTAATTTGCTAAATTATTAAATTTATGAATTCCTAAAAATTTATTAGTTTTGTTTGTTATAAAAACCGGAGATAAAAAAATACAATTTACTCTTTGTTTTTCTTTCTGTCTTATTTCTGAAATATTATGTGCAGAACCTAATATTTTAAATTTTTTTTTTTTAGCAAAATAATTAATTTTTAATTCTTTATTAAAAGAAGGAATATAAACTCCATCTAAATTTAGTTGCATAGCAATTTTAATATTGTTAGCTAAAAAAAATTTTCTATTATCTTTTTTGCATAAAATTTTTATTTTATTAATTTCATTTTTATTTATATTTTTGTTATAATTTCTATAAATAATTGCGATTTTTTTTGGTAATCTTTTGATATAATTTTTTTCATAGTTATCAATAAAACAAAAAATTTTTGGTAATTGATCATGCATCATGTAGTAAATAATTTATTATCTATACAAAATGAATTAAAGATAAAAATAAAAAAATTAAATTTAAATAATTATAATCCTAAAATAATAGCTGTAAGTAAGACTTTTCCTATGATAGATATAGACCCTTTAATTAAGCACGGTCATATCCATTTTGGTGAAAATAAAGTTCAAGAAGCTGTTGAAAAGTGGTCTAATGTAAAAAATGAAATAAAAAACATAAAGCTTCATATGGTTGGCAAACTCCAAACAAATAAAGTTAAATATGTTATTCCATTATTTGATTATATTCATTCTCTGGATAATTTAAAATTAGCTGAAAAAATTTCAAAAGAACAAATAAAAAAAAATAAAATAATAAATTTATTTATTCAGATTAATATTGGAAATGAAAAGCAAAAAAGTGGTATTTTAATTGAAGAGCTAGATAGTTTTTATAAAAAATGTACAGAAGATTTGGGACTAAAAATCATTGGATTAATGTGTTTACCTCCTAATGAAGAAAAATCTTCATTTTATTTTGATAAAATGAAACAACTTACAGAAAAATTATGTTTAAAAGAAATTAGTATGGGTATGTCTAGTGATTATTTGGATGCAATTAATTTTCAAACAACTTATTTGAGAATTGGCACAAAAATTTTTGGTGATAGAAATTAGTAAATTTTAATTTGTGTTTTTTTATTAATTAGTTTTAATAATATTAAAAAATCTTTTTCTTTTATTGCGATACACCCAGCAGTTGGTTTAAAGTTTTTAGTTAAATGAATAAATATGGCGCTTCCATTATTAGGAGTTATTTTTTTAGTATTGTAATTTATAACTATTAAATAATTATATTTATGATCTTTTCGATATAATTTTTCGTGCTTAGTTTTTTTTTTAATTTTAATTTCTTTATTGTAGTTTTTGTGATTTGGATCATTACACCAACCCATGTTTGATTTAATTACTTTTGTATCGAGATTTGTAATAGGTTTTCTCACACGATCTTGACGAAAATATAATTTTCCGATTGAAAAAGTTCCTTTTGGTGTAGATTTATCTCCTTCTATCTTATTTTTTTTGATTCCAGCTTTTCCAATACAACATTTAAATGTAAACTCATTAATTATGAACTTATCTTTATTTTTTATTTGTATTACCATAAGTTAAAACGAATGTTTAAACAAAATATTAACATTGTAGGTATACCATCATTAAATGATATTTTGGAGGAAATGAGTAATATTTTGTCTTTTAAAACTACAAATTTTAATAACATAGATGATTTTTTAAACCTTGTGGATGTAGAAGGAAAGAATAAATCAAATATACATTTAATTACACCACTTATTAATAAAGATTTTTTTATAAAAAAAAAATTTTTAAATAAAAAAAATATTTTTTTCTTTTGTCAAAAAAATATACAAGTGGATATTGATAGGGATTATAATATTTTACGCTATCCTATGGAAATTCATGTTTTAATAGAAAAAATTAATATTCAATTAATAAAAAATAAATATAATTTTCAGTCAAACCTAAAAGTTAAAAATTATTTTATAGATTTAAATTCAAGGACTATATCAAACAATAATAATACCCTTAAATTAACAGAAAGAGAGATAGATATTATATTTTTTCTTAATGAAAATAAAGATCCTCAAAAAATTAATGATCTTCAAAGTAAAGTTTGGGGATATTCTTCAGATCTTGAAACTCACACTGTAGAAACTCATATATATCGTCTAAGAAAAAAAATATATGATTATTTTAAAGATAAAAAATTTATAATAAGTACTGATAAAGGATATTTTATTGAATAAAAATAAAAATTATATTGCTAAAGAGTTAAGAACAACTAAATATAGATCTAGAATAGTTAAACCAAAAAAAGGAAAAGGTAGTTTTAAAAGAAAGAAAAAATAAAATTATCTATATTTTATATCGACATTAAAGCTAATTATAATTCTGTCTTCGCTAGCTAAATTTTCACTTACGGCGTGATATAAATAAGCTGGAAAAATTAATAGATCACCTTCTTTTGGTGTAATTTCAACTATAGGTGCTGAGATTTCAGTATATTTTGAAATTTTTGGATACCTGATGTTTTTTTGTTCTCTTGGATCAAAAAATTTAATGTTACCCGACTTTTGAGGAAACTTAACGTAATAAGCTGCGCTCAAATATGCATTTGGATGATTATGTTGAATATTAAAATCTCCTTTTTTATTAATTATTGACCACATGGCTTCTATTTTAACTCTATTGGAATCATAATTCCAACCTATCTCTTCAACCGTTTCTTTTACATAATTTTGAAAAATTATAGTAAATTTTTTTACCAGTTTGTCATTTAAAATATCAAACATAGGAGAATGCCAACCCCCTTGGTTAGATTTTTTTACTCCTTTTTCATTTTTTTTTTTTAAATTTAAAATGTAATTTTTAAGTTCTATATTGAATTCTTTTTTTTCTCCAAGCGAGTAGTGAAACACTGGTGATGGAAATACTTTATAAAGCTGATAGTTTTTCATAAATAAAATTTAATATCCAACATCAATATTAAAACTTACGACAATTCTTTCTTTATCTGTTAAATTTTTTCCAACTTCATGATATAAATAAGATGGAAAAACTAGCAAGTCTCCTTCTTCAGGTTTTATTGTTATTCTTTCTGAAGAATAATCAGTATTTTTTTTTACTTCAGGAAATCGGTAAGTTTTCATCTCTTTTGGATCAAAAAAATTTATATCACCACTATTTTTTGGTTTTTTTACATAATATGCAGCGCTTAAGTAGCAATTTTGATGATTATGTTTAACATTATAAGAATCCTTTTTATTTATTATAGCCCACATAGCTACGATTCTTTGTTTATTGGGTACATATTCCCATCCCATTTCATTTGTAATAATTTGTTTTAAAAAATCTTTGAAATTATTAATAAAATTTATTGGAGGTCCTGCATTTACAAGGTCAAAATTAGGTGAATGCCACCCTCCTCTATTTGATCTATTATTTCCTATACTGTCTTTTTTTTGAAGATCTAAAATATAGTCCAATAATTCTTTGTTTATTTTTTCGTAATTTTCTAATTTATATCGAAATATTGTATCAGGAAATAAATTATAAATTTTTTTTTCAGTCATATCAGTTTTTAAGCTTACCCAATTTATTGCTTATTATAATTTATTGAAAAAGAAATAACAATTAATCTAAATCAATTAAATTGTTGAGTTGTTTTTGATGACATTTTTAATTTTTTTTTAAAATTTTTATTACCTTATAATATCTAAATTAAAACTTATTACGATTCTATCTTCATTTGATAAATTTTCACCAACATCATGATAAAAGTAAGCTGGGAAAACGAAAAGATCACCTTCTTTTGGTTCCAATGAAGTTTTCATTGCTGACATTTCAGTGAATTTTTTTATATTGGGATGTCGAATTAATTTTGCTTCACTTCCTTCATGAAAATTAATATTACCAGAATTTACTGGACATTTCACATAATAAGCTGCGCTCAAATATGCATTTGGATGATTATGTTGAATATTAAAATCTCCTTTTTTATTAATTATTGACCACATTGAAGTTATTTTTACATTGTTTGGTACATATTCCCATCCCATTTCATTTTTAATAATTTTTTCTAAAAAATTTTTCATTTTATTAAAAAATTTCATTGGAATCTCATTTTTTAAATCAAAAAATGGAGAATGCCACCCTCCTCTGTTTGATTTCAATTGTCCCGTTTTATCTTTTTTTTTTAAATCTAAAATATATTTTTCAAGTTCTTTATTTAGTTCTTCATAATTTTCTAATCTGTAATGAAAAACAGGAGTGGGAAATAATTTGTAAACTTTATAATTGCTCATATCAATTTTTTAGTCTTGCTCCAATTTGTTGAATTATATTTGAAGACATTTCTGTACCTTTTTCTAAACTTTTTTTAATTGATAAATTATTTACATAACCGTGTAAAAAGCCAGCCGCAAATAAGTCTCCTGCGCCAGTTAAATCAACAACTTTTAAATTTTTTTGGATACCACATTCAACTACTTCATCTCCCAAAATAGCCACACTACCCTTTTCGCCTCTGGTAATAGCTATTAATCTACTAAGTTTTTTTGAAAAGTTTATTACTTCGTTGAAATTTTTTGCATCAATTAGAGATGTGAATTCTTGTTCATTAGCAAATGTAATATCTAATTTATTTTTTACTAGGTCTAAAAAATGCGGTTTGTGTCTCTCCACACAAAATAAATCAGATAGCGACATTGCAGTTTTATTTGAATTTTCAATTGCTTTATCAAAAGCTTTTTTAGGATCGCCTTCGTCCCACAAATATCCTTCAAGAAAAGTTATTTTACTATTTTTAACCGCATTAACATCAACATCTTTTTCATTAATTTTTCCAGCAGTACCAAGAAATGTACACATTGTTCTCTCAGAATCAGGTGTAATCAATATTAAGCAAGTACCTGTAGGTAATTTTTCTTTTTTTTTAGAATAAAAATATTCAACATTTTCTTTTTTTAAACCTTCTTCATATTTGTTTCCAAGATTATCATCACTAATTTTTCCTATAAATCCAACTTCGTTACCAAGTTGTGATAGTCCGACTATAGAATTAGCGACAGAACCTCCAGAAACTGTTTCTTCTATTTTTAAATTAGATAAAATTTTTTTAAACTCAGTTTCATCAACAAGTTTCATTGTACTTTTTTTTAATTGATTATTTTCTATAAAATTATCCTGCACCTTGCATATAACATCTACTATAGCATTTCCGATTCCTAAGATTTTCATATTATGCTTTCTTTGTTTTAAGAGGTTTTTTACGATTAGGATAACAAGTGGTACAAATTTTACAAGTTAAACCGTAGCACTTTCTAGCTTTGCAATATTCTCTTCCATAATAAATTATTTGAAGGTGGAGCTTATTCCAGAATTTTTTAGGAAATAATCTTTTTAAATCTTTTTCAGTTTGAACAACATTTTTACCATTAGTTAAGCCCCATCTTTGAGCTAGTCTATGAATATGAGTATCTACTGGGAAGGCCGGGTGGCCAAATCCCTGAGACATAACTACGCTCGCAGTTTTATGACCAACACCTGGAAGTTTTTCTAGGTCTTCAAAATTATCAGGAACCCTACCTTTGTGTTTTTTAATTAATTGTTTTGAAAGTAAATAAACACTTTTAGCTTTTACTCTGAAAAGACCTATATTTTTAATTAAGTTTTCAATTTTTTTTTTTCCCAATTTTACAAAATGTTCAGGTTTATTAAATTTAGGATATATTTTTTTAGTTACATTATTTACATTAACATCTGTAGTTTGAGCGGATAATAATACAGAAACTAAAAGAGTAAATTTATTTTTGTGTTTTAAAGGAATTGGAGTCTTAGGATAAATTTTATTTAAAATTTTTAGTATTATTTTAGATCTTTGAACTTCATTCATTTAAAGTTTAAAACATCTCTCATTGAATAAAGTCCTGGCTTTTTAGACATTAACCATTTAGCTGCTGTGAATGCTCCTTCTGAATAAAGAGCTCTATCAAATGCTTCGTGATTTAATGTAATTATTTCTTTACCACTTGAAAAAGTGACCTCGTGTTCTCCTACAACTTCACCTTTTCTTAAAGAATTAAAATTAATTTTTTTTCCATAAGGAAAATATTTTTTGTTTAAATATTTTTTTCCCATTAACTTATAAAAGTCTTTATTTTTTCCAACAGCTATACCTTTTCCGAGCATTAAAGCTGTACCCGAAGGATGATCCTTTTTATGCTTATGATGGATTTCAAAAACTTTACTCAAAAAATTATTTCCAAGAGATTTTGACGCAATTTCAGTTAAATACATCAATAAATTTATACCCAAACTCATATTTCCAGCTCTAAGTATTGGTATTTTTCTTCCATATTTTTTAATCAAATTTTCTTCTTTTTTAGAAAATCCTGTTGTTCCAATAACTACTCTTTTCTTTAGTTTTGATGCAATTTTAAGAACTTCAAAAGTGCATTTTGGAACTGTAAAATCTATTATTAAATTTGCTTTTTTCAAAGCTTCTTCAGTATTTAAGCTAGGTTTAATTCCATCAATTTTTTTATTAATAATTCTATTTTCCGTAAGAGCTACTATTTTAAAACTTTTATTGGACCTAGCAGATTTAATAATTTGCTGGCCCATTCTTCCCATACATCCAGTAATAGCTAAATTAATTTTTTTCATTTAAAAGATAAAGTATAAAACTATCATAACAACTGAAACAATTATAGTCCAAATAGATAGATTTGTTAAAAACTGTTTTAATTTTGAATTAGTTTGTAAAAAAGATGGTAGCACTAATAGCAGAACAGCAATCATAAAAATTGCTGGAATAATTTGATCCCAGTTCATTTAATTTTTCCAAAAACTCTTAGCCTTTTGAAAGAATTTTTTAATACTTGGATTAGATTTTTCGTTTTCAATCTCTCTAAATTTTTCTAATAATTCTTTTTGCTCTCTATTTAAAGACACTGGCACCTCAGTATTAACTTGTACATAAAGATCTCCAGTACCACTTCCTCTCATATAAGGCATTCCTTTACCTTTTAATCTAAATTGTTTTCCACTCTGGGTTCCCGAAGGAATTTTTATTTTTGCTTTTCCGCCATCAATTGTTGGTATTTCAATAGATGTTCCTAATGCTGCATCTGCAATAGATATTGGACATTCAAAAAATAAGTTTTCATCAGATCTTTTAAATAAATCATGTGAATGAACATTTATAAAAAGATATAGATCGCCATTTCCAGCTCCTTTTGTTCCAGCTTCACCTTTGCCAGCAAGTCTAATTCTTGTACCATCATCAACACCTTTTGGAATTGTTACAGATAACCTTTTTGAAGCTTGTTTTTTTCCTTGTCCTCCGCAATCATTACATGGATTAGTTATTTCTTCGCCAGTACCAGAACATTGGGGGCATGTTTGTTGTACAGTAAAGAATCCCTGGCTTGATCTTACTTGACCATGACCTTCACACATCGAGCAAGAACCAGCATTATGACCCGGTTTTGAGCCACTTCCACTACAGGTATTACATTTTTCTGATGTAGAAAATTTTATATCTTGTTTCTTTCCTGTATAAGCCTCTTCTAAGGTAATTGATAAATCATATCTTAAGTCAGAGCCTCTAAAATTTGCTTTTCTACCTCTTCTTCCACTTCTTCCACCAAAGTCACCAAAAAAGTCTTCAAAAATATCTGAAAAAGAACTTGAAAAATCAAAATTCCCAAAACCTCCTCTTCCACCAGCTCCATTTTCAAATGCAGCATGACCAAAGTTATCATAGTTTTGTTTTCTCTCAGAATCTGAAAGTACGTGATAGGCTTCACTGGCTTCTTTAAATTTTTCTTCTGAAGCTTTATCTCCTTTATTTTTATCTGGGTGGTATTTAACTGCTAGTTTTCTATAAGCAGCTTTTATTTGATCAGCTGTAGAACTTTTGTTAACACCCAAGACATCATAATAATCTCTTTTTGCCATAAATAATTTATAGACAAACGGTTGTTAGTCTTAGGCGCTTTTCTCTTTATTTTCGTCTTTTACTTCTTCAAAGTCCGCATCAACAACATTATCGTCTTTTTTTCCTTCTTCTTTTTTATCATCACCTTTAGTTGTAGCACTAGGTTTAGCACCTTGTTGTGACTTATAAATTGCTTCACCTAGTTTCATAGAAGATTGAACTAAATCTTGAGTTTTTTTCTTAATTTCTTCAACATCAGTTCCTTTAAGTGCATTTCTTAAATTGGCAGCAGAAGATTCGATTGCTTTTTTATCAGCTTCAGAAACTTTTGTTCCATGTTCCTTTAGATTTTTTTCAGTACTATGTAATAAAGTATCAGCCTGGTTTCTTGCATCAACAGCGTCTCTTTTTTTCTTATCGGCCTCTTTATTTGATTCAGCTTCTTTAACCATTTTATTAATTTCTTCTTCACTTAAACCGCCAGATGCTTGGATTTGTATTTTTTGTTCTTTACCAGTTCCTTTGTCTTTAGCTGAAACATTAACTATTCCATTAGCATCTATATCAAATGTTACTTCAATTTGAGGAACTCCTCTTGGCGCTGGTGCAATACCTACTAATTCAAAATTACCAAGTAATTTATTATCAGAAGCCATTTCTCTTTCTCCTTGGAGCACTCTAATTGAAACAGCTGGTTGACTATCTTCGGCAGTAGAAAATACCTGACTTTTTTTAGTTGGAATTGTTGTATTTTTATCAATTAACTTAGTTGATACACCGCCTAAAGTTTCTATACCTAGTGATAATGGAGTAACGTCAAGAAGTAATACATCTTTAACATCTCCTTGTAACACGCCAGCTTGAATAGCCGCACCCATTGCAACAACTTCGTCAGGATTAACACTCTTATTTGGTTCTTTACCAAAGAAATTTTTAACTTCTTGTATAACTTTGGGCATTCTTGTCATACCACCAACCATTATAACTTCATCTATTTCTCCAGCAGAAAGGCCAGCATCTTTAAGGGCAGTTTTACATGGTGGTATTGTTTTACCAATCAGATCTTCAACAAGTGCCTCTAATTTTGCTCTGGTCATTTTGAGAGCTATATGTTTTGGGCCAGTTTTATCTGCAGTAATGAACGGTAAATTAACCTCAGTTTGTTCTGCAGAGGATAATTCTATCTTAGCTTTTTCCGAAGCTTCCTTAAGTCTTTGTAAGGCTAATTTATCTGATTTTAAATCAATTCCATTTTCTTTTTTAAATTCATCTACTAAATAATTAACAATAGTATTGTCAAAATCTTCTCCACCTAAAAAAGTGTCACCATTAGTTGATTTAACTTCAAAAACTCCATCACCCAATTCTAAAATTGAAATATCGAAAGTCCCTCCACCTAAATCGTATACAGCAATTTTTTTATTCGCTTTTTTATCCAGTCCATAAGCAAGAGAGGCGGCCGTCGGCTCATTAATTATTCTCAGAACTTCTAAACCTGCAATTTTACCAGCATCTTTTGTTGCCTGTCTTTGAGCATCATTAAAGTAAGCAGGTACAGTTATTACTGCTTTTGAAACTTCTTGACCTAAATATTTTTCTGCAGTTTCTTTCATTTTTTGTAAAATAAAAGCAGAAATTTGTGAAGGAGAATATTTTTGCCCTTTTGCTTCTATCCAAGCATCACCTTTCTCAGAATTAACTATTTTAAATGGAGCTGTTTCAATATCTTTTTTAACTGTATCATCTTCAAAGTTTCTTCCAATTAATCTTTTAACAGCAAAAATTGTATTTTCTGGGTTTGTTACAGCCTGTCTTTTTGCTGGTTGACCAACAAGTTTTTCGCTATTTTCAGTGAACGCAACAACAGATGGAGTAGTTCTTGCTCCTTCAGCATTTTCTAAAACTTTTGTTTGACTACCATCCATTATTGATACACATGAATTTGTAGTTCCTAAATCTATTCCTATTACTTTGCTCATATTTATTTCCTTTGGTTCATATAAGTGTTAATTTTTAATGTACAAGTTCCTATAAACATTATTTCTCAGCCTTTTTATCTTCATTTTCTTCATTTTTTTCGGGTTTTTTTGAAACAGCAACTAGAGAAGGTCTAAGCAGCCTGTCTTTCATTATATAACCTTTTTGTATTTCTTGAACTATAGTTCCAGGTTCTTTGTTTTCGTCTTCAACTTCCATCATTGCTTGATGCAAATTTGGATCAAGTTTTTTGTTAACTGCAACTATTTCTTCAATATTATTTTTTTTGAAAATAGAAATTAAATCTTTTTTAACTATATCTAGATGTTCTAATGTTTTCTTTAAAGCTTCAGAATTTTTTATTTTTTCGTCATTTTCTAAAGATTGTTTGGCTCTATCAAAATTGTCAATTAAATTTAAAGATTCTCTTGCAAAAGAAAAACCTCCATATTCAAAAGCATCTTCTTTTTCCTTTTCGTATCTTCTTCTTTGATTTTCCATTTCAGCAAGTGTTCTTGCCAGCTTGTCTTCGAGTTCTTTAATTTTGTCTTCGGGCAAAATTTTATTTTCATTATTATTTTCGATATGTTCTGAATCCTTAGAAGTTTCTGTTTTATTATTTATTTTTTCTTCTGTTTTAGTGTTTTGCTCTTTTTCCATGTAGTCTTATATGGTAAGAAATTTGATAATTGCTAGATGAAAAGAAAAAAAATTATTAATTTATTTGTGGGCACAAATAATCGAGGAAAATTGAGAGAAATAAAGGATTTATTGTCTAGTAAAATAAAAATTTATTCTCCATATAAGTTAAAAATTAAAAGTCCAAAAGAAACTGGCACGACATTTAAAGAAAATTCTTTAATTAAATCTAAATTTTTCTCAAAAAAAACCGGAATGATCTGTTTAGCAGATGATTCAGGTTTAGAAATTAATGCTCTAGGTAAGAAACCAGGAATATTTTCTTCAAGATGGGCAGGCCCAACAGGCAACTTTAATAATGCAATTAAAAAAGTATTTAGAGAGTTGAATAATAAAGATAAAAATTGGAAAAGTAAAAAAATTAAAGCAAGATTTATTTGCTCCCTTTCCATTTGCTGGCCTAATGGTAAAAATATTACTAGAAGTGGAAAGATAGAAGGCTTTATTTCATCAAAAAAAAAAGGAAAAAATGGATTTGGTTATGACCCAATATTTATTCCTATCAAAAGAAAATTAACATTTGCGCAAATGTCACCTAGTCATAAATTTAAAATTGATCATAGATCAAAAGCTTTCAAAAAGATTAAAAATTTTTTTTAAATTTTTTATTTTCAACTTTATAAAAATTAAGTATGTGATTAATCTTATTTTTGTTTATTTCAAAGACTCCAACTTTTCCTTTGAATTGATTTTTTTTATAAAAAATTT
>CACFKF010000007.1 GCA_902566775.1 uncultured Pelagibacteraceae bacterium
AAAATGTTCTATGGTTTGATTAAAAGAATTTGGCAATCTTTGACCCATCAAATAATTTTGGACAATATTTGATGAAACGACTCTAACTCTAGGGTTTTTATTTCTTTTTAAATTACCTTTAATTAAAGCAAAATTTTCTGAACCATCTAAAAGATTTTCAAAAATTTTGATTTGATATTTTTGATTTTTTATTAAAATTTTTTCAGTTTTTTTAAATTTAATTAGTTTTTCTATTTTTAGTCTATAAGCAATTAAATCATCTATTCTTCCAATTTTTAATTTATGTTTATCAGCAAATTTAAATAATTCTTTACCTTTTGCCATTACACCTTTATCGTTCATTATTTCACATATTACTGCTGAAGGGTTTTTATTAGCTAATCTTGAAATGTCTACAGAAGCTTCTGTATGTCCTGCTCTAACCAAAACTCCACCTTCTTTTGAAATAATTGGAAATATATGGCCTGGTGAAATAATATCTTTTTTTTTAACATTTGATCTAATTGCTGTTTTAATAGTTACTGACCTATCTTTAGCTGAAATTCCAGTAGTTACTCCTTTTTTTGCTTCAATAGAAACAGTAAAAGCAGTTTGATTTCTTGATTTATTTATGGGTGACATCAAAGATAAATTAAGTTTTTTTGACTGTTTATTTGTTAAAGACAAACATATTAGGCCTCTTCCATGTTTAGCCATAAAATTAATGTTTTTTTGAGAAACATTTGATGCTGGTATAACTAAGTCACCTTCATTTTCTCTATTTTCATCATCTACAAGAATATACATACGTCCTTTTCTTGCGGTTTTGATAACAGATTCTATCGAACTAAAGTTTTTACTTTTCATTAAAATAATTTCTCACATATTTTGATAGTATGTCTATTTCTATATTAACTAAATCATTCTTTGCAGCTTTAGATAAATTCGTTAATTTTAATGTATGGGGAATTATCCAAGACTGAAAACCTTTTTTTGTTTTTTTTGAAATAGTTAAAGAAATACCGTTAATTGCTATAGAAGCTTTTTCAATTAAATTTTTTCTCTCCTTAGAATTTATAAAAAAATCAAATAAATATGATTTGTCAATTTTTTTTATTGAAGTAATTGTTCCTATGCAGTCAACATGTCCTTGGATTATATGTCCAGATATATTTTTACCAAATTTCAAAGGTGTTTCTAAATTAATTAAATTTCCTTCATTTATTTTTTTAAACTTTGATCTTTTTATAGTTTCATTTGATAAATAAAACTCCATTAATTTATTATTAATATTAATTAATGTTAAACATACGCCGTCACAAGAAATAGAAATTCCGATATCTTTTTTCGAAATTTTTAACTTAGAATAAACAAGTATATTTATGCCTTTACTTCTTTTATATATTTTTTTAATTTTCCCTTGCTCAAAAATAATTCCATTAAACATTGTATTAAGAGTATACTTTAATTTTATCGTTTCCAGTGAACGAATTTACATTAGATCTGTTTTTATATTTAAAAGTTAATTGCTGCAACTGACTTGAAACATTAAGTTTTCCTTTGATTCCTAATTTATTAGAGCTTTTGAATAGGTAAAATTTATTAAAAAGTTTGTTTTTTAAAAAACTGTTGGTTAGATCTTTTCCACCTTCAACTAATAAATTTCTACATCCAATAAAAAAGATATTTTTTAGCACAAGTCTTAAATCAAAAAATTTATTTTTATTTAATGGAAGTTTAATTAGTTTAATTCCCTTTTTTTTTAATAACTTTATTTTTTTTAAATTACCTTTGTTATAGAATATGACTGTATTATTATTCGATGATGTTGAATAAATTTTTGAATTTTTTTTAATAGACAGTTCTCTATCTAAAATAATTCTATACGGTGAAAAAATATGTAAACCATTCAACCTGCAATTTAAACTGGGATTGTCTATATTTAATGTTTTACTTGAAATTAAAATTGCATCATTTTTATATCTTAAAAAATGTGAAATTTTATCAGAATATTTATTTGTAATTCTTTTTTTTTCCTTTGAGTAAATAAAATTATCATTTGAAGTGGCTAACTTTCCTGTAACAAAAGGTAAATTTTTAGACTTATTATATATATATGGTTTATAAATTATATTCCCCCTTTTTTTTAAAAGCCCGTTTTTAACAATTACATTTTTTGATTTAAATAATTTTAATGACTTGCCATTATTTCTTTTATCTACATCAATAACAGAAAATATAACTTTTTTGATTTTTGATTTAATTATTAAATTAGAACATGGAGGTGTTTTGCCATAATGTATACATGGCTCTAAACTTACATACATAGTTGATTCCTTTAAATTTTTTTTACATGATTTAATGGCATTAAACTCTGCATGAGGTCTTCCGTTTAAACCTGTTTGACCTATTGATATAACTTCATTATTCTTGACAATTACACAGCCTACAGGTGGATTGTCTCCAGTTAAACCAACTCTATCTCTTGCTAAATTAAGAGCAAGATTCATAAAAAAACTGTCTTTTTTGGTAAATTTATCTTTTCTTGTAGACATCTAGCCTGTCCACAAATTGTACAAAATCTTTTTCTTCTTTAAAATTTCGATAAACTGAAGCAAATCTAACATAGGCGACTGGATCAAGCTCTTTTAGTCCTTCCATTACCATCGTTCCTATTGTGTTGCTGGTAATTTCAGCTTGGCCCAATTCCTCAAGCGATCTTGAAATTTTACTTATGAATTTTTCAACAGTATCTGTATCGATAGGACGTTTTTTTAAAGCAATATATATTGACTTTGCTAACTTATCTCTATCAAAAGATGATTTTCTACCATTCTTTTTTACTACCATAAGCTCTCTAAACTGAACTCTTTCAAAGGTAGTAAATCTATGTCCACATGCACACTGTCTTCTTCGTCTAATTGCCGTACCATCTTCTGCCGGTCTTGAATCAACTACTGATGTTTCACCTTTTTTACATGAAGAACAAATCATACTATCTTAATTTTTTATATATTGGAAATTTAGAACAAAGTTCAATGACTTCTTTTCTAACCTCATTTTCAACTTTTGAATTGTCATCTGGATTAGTAGATAAACCTTTTACAGTTTTGGTGATCAATTCTCCAACTTTTTGAAATTCCTTTAAACCAAACCCTCGTGTTGTAGCAGCTTGCGAACCAAGTCTAATTCCTGAAGTTATCATTGGGCTTTCTGTATCAAAAGGAATACCATTTTTGTTACAAGTAATATTAGCTCTAGACAAACTTTCTGCAGCTATATTTCCTTTAACATTGAATGGTCTTAAATCAACAAGCATTAAATGCGTATCCGTTCCTCCTGAGTATATCTTAAAACCATTATTCTTTAATGTTTCAGATAAAACTTTTGCATTAGATAATACTGATTTAATATAAACTTTAAATTCAGGTTTTAATGCTTCTTGAAAGCCTGCTGCTTTAGCTGCAATAATGTGCATTAACGGTCCACCTTGATAACCCGGAAATACTGCTGAATTTATTTTCTTACTTAAAGTTTCATCATTTGTTAAAATAATACCTCCTCTAGCACTTCTGAAAACTTTATGTGTTGTTGAAGTCACTACATGAGCATGTTCACATGGATTAGGATAACCTTTTCCTGCAACGAGACCAGAAAAATGAGCCATATCAACCATAAGGTAGGCTCCTACCTTGTCAGATATTTCTCTAAATCTTTTAAAGTCTATAATTCTCGAATATGCACTGCCGCCAGCTATTATAAGTTTAGGTTTATGTTCTAAAGCAAGTTTTTCAACTTTGTCATAATCAATAAGTTCAGATTCTTTGTCTACATCGTAACCAATTGGATTAAACCATTTACCTGACATTGAAATTTTTAAGCCATGAGTAATATGACCACCAGAATTTAAACTCATTCCCATAAAAGTATCTCCAGGTTTAAGTAAAGCTAAAAATACAGCACCATTAGCTTGAGCTCCTGAATGCGGTTGTGCGTTCGCAAATTTGCAATCAAAAAGTTTTTTTAATCTTTCAACAGCAAGAGTTTCTGCAACATCAACATGTTCACATCCATTATAATATCTTTTACCTGGATAACCTTCTGCATATTTATTTGTTAAAACTGAACCTTGTGCTTCTAAAACAGCTTGAGACACAATATTTTCTGAAGCTATAAGTTCTATGTGTTGTTGTTGCCTATTTAACTCATCTTTAATAGCTTTGAATAACTCTGGATCAGTTTTTGATAAACTGTCTTCAAAAAATCCTTTATACTGTTCATTTAAGTATTTGCTTTCACTTGACATAATTACATCTTTTTAACTCTTCTTAAGTGTCTGCCGCCTTCAAATTTAGTACTTAAGAAAACTCTAATTAGATTGAATGCTTTATTTTTATCAATCAATCTTTCGCCCAATGTAATGATATTTGCATTATTATGCAATCGTGATAATTTAGTATTTTTCATACTGTAGCATAATGCTGCCCTTATATTTTTCATTTTATTGGCTGACATTGACATACCCATACCAGAGCCGCATATAAGAATACCAAAGCTTCCTTTTTTGGAAGCTACTTTTCTAGATAGTTTTTTTGCAAAATCTGGATAATCAACTGAATTACTTGATTTAGGGCCAAGATCTATTACGTCGTGTTTTTTTGAAAATTTGGATACAACACTTGTCTTCAATTTATATCCAGCATGATCTGATGCAATAAAAATTTTTTTCAAATTAATTAAATTTGTAGTCTAAAATACAGGCAACTAAATGAACTCTATTTTCTTCACCACCATTAAAGGCATTATGGTATTTTTCATTATTAGTTACCCAAACAGAGCCGTCAGCAGGCATATGATGTGCAATTTTATCTATTACCATTAAACATCCTGGGTTAGTATAAATTGGGATATGAAGTCTAGGCTCAGGATCTCTATGCCAACTTAATGTTGATCGTGGTTCTTTTAAAAGAAGTCTAACTCTTCCTAATTTATACCTTTTTTTAAGTTCTTCATAAACTTCTTTAAAATAAGTATTTTTAAAATCATCTATAAATTCAGAATATTTACTTTCGTCAATACCAATGTCCCTCGAAACTTCTTGACCAGTTGAGTCTGGCTTGGTCCAATAAACACCTCTAGCTTTATGGCCTTTTATAGAATCTGGATCGTTCGGTATTTGATTTAAAGGAATAGCAGCAAAGTGAGGTATTCCTAAGCTAGTATCAAATCCTTTTATATTAAGAATCTGATCACAAGCCTCTCTAAGCTTCATTATGTCAAACTTAATATCCTGTTTATGAAAATCTTTATCTGCCAGCGACATAAATTTTATTACTATATTAACGTTAAATATATAATATAAAACTATTGTCGCATATAATATTTTGTTGAGAATGATTATCACTGGAAAATACCCCAATTTAAGACTACGTCGAAATAGAAAACAAGATTGGACTAGAAGATTATTAGAAGAATCAACTCTTTCTACAAATGATTTTATATTGCCAATATTTTTAATTGATGGAAAAAATAAAATTCAACCTATCAAAACAATGCCAGGCGTATACAGATATAGCATCAATAAATTAGGTAAAGTTGTAGACAAAGCATTGTCTCTTAGAATACCTATGGTAGCTCTTTTTCCTTACATACAATCTAAGTCTAAAGATAAAGATGGATCCGAAGCATTAAATGAAAACAATCTAGTTTGTAAAGCAATTAGATATATTAAAAAAAAATATAAAAATCAAATTGGGATTATGTGTGATGTTGCATTGGATCCATACACTTCACATGGGCATGATGGTATAATTAAATCGGGTTATGTTGAAAATGATAAAACAATTGAAATTTTGACAAAACAAGCTTTGTTGCAAGCTGAAATGGGATGCGATGTTATTGCACCTTCTGATATGATGGATGGAAGAGTTGGAAAAATTAGAAAAATTCTAGATAAAAATGGTTATCAATTAATTCAAATACTTTCATATGCGGTAAAATACGCTTCAAACTATTATGGGCCTTTTAGAGATGCTGTTGGATCAAAAAATTTACTTAAAAGTGATAAAAAAAATTATCAAATGGATTTTAAGAATAGCATTGAAAGTTTAAGAGAAGTTGCATTGGATATAAAAGAAGGTGCAGATATAGTTATGGTCAAACCAGGTTTACCATATTTGGATGTAATTAAAATAGTTAAAGACAACTTCAAAATACCAGTTTTTGCTTATCAAGTTTCAGGTGAATATTCTTTATTAACTAATGGTATACGTAAAGGGTTGATTAATAAAGATGCAATAGTTGAAACTTTAGTATCTTTTAAAAGAGCTGGCGCTAGTGCAATTGTAACATATTTTGCTGATCAAATATCCAAAGATTTAAAATAAAAAAATTTTATTTAAATAAATTAACAAAATTTGCCCTTGCTACTGGGTAATTAATGTTATTGGGTTTCAACACATTTTTTTCTAAAAAGTCGCTAACTAATTTCAATCCAGTTAACAAACTAGTTTTATCAAGATTTTTTTCATCTCTATCTATTAAAAAATTTGGAATATATTTTTTTTCAAAACTTGATTTAACAAAATATTTTTTTTTATTATCGTTAATTTCAGATTTTGCAATTTTATTTAATTCAAGATCATAACCAACAAGACTAAGCAATTTGAGTTCCCAAAAAATATATTCTTTTACCCATTCATCAAGATTAAGTATTAAATATAATTGATCAATTAGTTTTAAAATTTCTGGATTTGCTTGATTATCAACAGTAAGCAATTTAATTAAATTCATAGCTGAAATTATACAAGTTAACTTTTTATTTTGCTCAAAGTACAATGGTGAGTAGGCTTTAAATATTTCTGCATTAAAATAACCAATTTTATTTTCATTTTTATAGTTATAATTTAAATGTAGTTTGTTACCTATTTGTAGATAATTTTTAATTTTTTTTGATGTAGCACCAAATATAATACCAGAGCATTTACCATGGTGTTCAGTGAAAAATTCAGCAACGACTGAATTTTCATTATATTTGTTTTTTGAAATGAGATACCCAATATCATCCCAATGCATTATAAGCCAACCCGTTTTAAAAAAAGTTTTGCTGCCCTTTGTTCAGCATCTTTTTTTGAGTTACCACTCGCGTAAAAAGTTTTTGAATTTTGTACGGTAACTCCAATTTTAAAAATAGGTTTGTGATGTGGCCCAGTATTAGAGAAAAGTTTATACTTAGGTAAAACTTTATATTTTTTTAATGAATATTCCTGTAGTCTTGTTTTTGCGTCTATCTGATCAGAAATATTATTATTCATTTGATTTTTCCAAAATTTATATATGAATCTTTCAACAATATTGAATCCTTGATCCAAATAAATAGCTCCAAGTAAAGCTTCGCAAGCATCAGAAATGATCTTATCTTCTATTACATTTTTTTTTGATTTAACATTCCCAGTAATAATATATTTATCTAAATTAAAATTTTTACTAATTTCACAACATTTTTTTCTATTTACTAACGAAGCAAGTTTTTTATCTAAAACACCTTCTTTATCATCTGGAAAAATTTCTAACAATTTTTTTGAAATAACTAAACCTAAAACTCTATCACCTAAAAATTCTAACTTTTCATTATTGTCTGTGGAGTTAAAACTTTTATGTGTTAAACTCTTAATTAAAAGATTTTTATCTTTAAAATTAATTCCTATTTTTTTTTCTAATGTAGAAATATTTATAGCCATTTTACTTAATTACCTTAAAAAAACGATCAAATCTCAAAATGTCATTCCATTTCCAAAATTTAAATACACTTCCAACTTTACGGTCCGAAGAAAAAAAGATTATTCTTGCTTTTCCAACCAAATTGTCTTTATGAACATATCCTACACTTCCTAAAAATCTGCTGTCTTTTGAACAGTCTCTGTTGTCACCAAGAAAAAAATAATGATCTTTTGGAACTAAAAATTTATCAGAATTTTGAAAACTATTATTTTTATCATAAACTGCTTTATATTGAATGCCATTAGGTAGTTTTTCTTGGTACGTAGTTGTGTTTAAAAAATAATTACCACAATTAATCTTGATTTTATTTTTTATTTTTGTTTTTAAAATCTGATTTTCATTTAAATAAATATCTCCATCTATAAATTGCAATGTATCGCCGGGAAGGCCAATTAACCTTTTTATATAATCTGTTCTATTATCAGCTGGAGTTTTAAAAACTATCACATCACCTCTGCTCGGCTCATCATATAATATTCGCCCATTAAAAATGTTAGGACTAAAAGGAAAGGAATGTTTACTATAACCATAAGTATATTTTGAAACAAAGAGTCTATCTCCAACCAGAAGATTTGGTTCCATTGAAGATGATGGAATATAAAAAGGCTGAAAAAGCAATGACCTAATAAGTACGGCTATGATTAAAGCAAATAATAAAGTTTTTAAATTATCTACAAAAAAATTTTTATTAAGATTCATTTTTTCCCAACACAACAAATGCAATAGAGTGTTTCTTTTCATCAGAGAGAGATAAAAACACATTGACTTTAATAGTTTTAAATCTTTTTTTAATAATATTTTTGATTTTGGTATTTAATTTAATAGATGGCTTTCCATAACGGTCTTTAACTACTGAAATATCACTAAAATTTAAATCATTTCTAAATCCTGTTCCTAATGCTTTGGAAAAAGCTTCTTTTGCAGCAAATCTTTTGGAAAAATAACTACATTTATTAATAGTTTTTTTTGAATCGTTAATTTCTTTTTTTGAAAAAATTCTTGATAAAAATTTTTTATTCTTAATTGATTTTTTTATTCTAGAGTTTTCAATTATATCCACACCTACACCTAAAGTTTGCATTTTTTATCTAATAATTTGAATAAATTTTTTAATTGTTGTTTTAAATCCATTAAATATGGATTCTCCTATAATAAAATGTCCAATATTAAATTCTTTAATCTCATAAATTTTCTTTAATATTTTAGCTGTTTTGTAGTCTATCCCATGGCCAACATGAACCTCTAATCCATTAATGGTAGCTTTTTTAGCACATTTTTTTATTTTATTTAGTTCATTTAAATATCTTTGTTTTTTTTTAATTTTGTTTGCAATTTTTCCCGTATGAAGTTCTACACATTTGGCACCTAAGTTTTTAGATAAAATTACATCAGAAATATTTGGGTTTATAAATAAAGAAGTTCGAATTTTTTTTTTATTAAGTTTTTTTAATATTTTTATTAACTTTTTTTTATTACGGTGAAGATCTAATCCACCCTCAGTAGTAATTTCTTTTCTTTTTTCAGGAACTATACAAACAAAATTTGGTTTATATTTTAATGCAATATTTAACATTTCACTGGTTGTAGCCATTTCAAGATTAATTGGTATTTTTTTAATTTTTCTAATATTAAATAGATCTCTATCTGTTATATGTCTTCTATCTTCTCTTAAATGTATTGTAATAGAATCTGCTCCATATTTAATGGCTAATCTTGCAGCTTTTAATGGATTGGGATGGAATTCTCCTCTAGCATTTCTTAGTGTTGCTATATGATCAATATTTACACCTAATCTTGTCATTTAATATACCTACTACCAGGTTTTGTTATTGGTGTAGACTTTAAAAAAGTAGGTAATTTATTTTTTGAATATGTTGGAACATTAATTTTTAAATGTGCAATAACTTTTTGTTTGATTTTTAAATTTTTTTTATTAGATCTATCAATAATACAAGCAAAACCAACAAGTTTAGCTTTTGATTTTTTAATTAGTTTAACGCATTCAAGGCTAGATTTCCCAGTAGTAATTACATCTTCTACAATCAAAACCTTAGATTTTTTTTTAATTTTAAAACCTCTTCTAATTTTAAATTTACCATTCACTCTTTCACAAAAAATTGTCTCTTTTTTTAATAATCTTCCCATTTCATATCCAATAATAATACCTCCCATTGCAGGAGATAAAATTAAATCAATTTTTTTAAATTTTTTTTTAATTTTTTTGCTTAAAGAAAGGCATATATGTTTTGCTAAATGAGGGTAGCTTAACAATTTTGCACACTGAATATATTTAGATGAATGTAGGCCAGAAGATAGAACAAAATGTCCATCTAATAAAGCGTTAGTTTTTTTTAAAATATTTAAAGATTTTTTGTGTGAAAGCATTCCTTTTTTTATTTTCGTGTCTAATAATTTTAAATTTAAACTCTCTTTGTTTTAACTCACTAATTAGATTTGTAAAGTTTTTCAAGTCTCCAATAATTAGGTTAAATTTAAAGTTTATAAAATCCGCCCCTCTTTCAGTCATTTCAACGCTAGAAATGTTCAGATTATTACTACCTACCAATGTTGTAACTTCTCCCAATTTACCAGGTTTATCTGGTAAAGATATCCATAATGCAGAATTATATTCTTTGGTCTTGGGTGTATTTGGGTTCCCTCTTGTTTGCCAGTATCGTCTTATAGCGGCTCTAGCTTTACCAGTTTTTGTTAAAGGTAACCAATGCAATGATGGTGAAACTTTTTTGGAAGTTATAATTTCAACTATATCGCCATTTTTTAGATTGCTTTGCAATTGATCTTCTCTGCCATTTATTAAACAACCTATCGCGGAATCACCGACCTTAGTATGAACAGCATATGCAAAATCTATTGGTGTTGCATCTTTTGGTAGTTTAATTATAGATCCTTTTGGAGTGAAGCAAAAAACGTTTTCTTGAAACATTTGAAGTTTTGTGTACTCAAAATAATGTTCTGGGTTTTGATTTTTTTCAATAATTTCAACCAAATCTTTTAACCAGTCGTATTCTTTCCAAGTTAAAGAATTAAATTTTTCGGAAGATTTGTATTTCCAATGAGAAGCAACTCCTCTTTCAGCAAACTCATGCATAGGCATTGTTCTTATTTGTATTTCGATAGGCCGTTTATTTGGACCTATTATGGCGGTGTGTAAAGATTGATAATTGTTTATTTTAGGTGAAGAAATATAGTCTTTAAACTTTCCAGGGATGCAATTATATTTAGAGTGAAAAATTCCTAAAGCTTTATAACAGTCCTCAACTTTTTCTAAAATTATTCTAAATCCAATAATGTCAGTCATTTGTTCCAAAGAAACTCTTTTTTTTTGAACTTTTCTCCATATAGAAAAAGGTGTTTTTTCCCTACCAAATATTTGAGCATTAATTTTATTTTGGTTTAATAAATCAATAAATTCTAAAGATAAGGATTTAAAACTATTATTTCTATCTTCTTTAATTTCATCTAATCTTTTTTTTATTAATTCTCTTGCATCATTGTTTAAAACTTGAAAAGAAAGATCTTCAAGCTCATCTCTAATTCTATTCATTCCCATCCTATCAGCAAGAGGAGCATAAATTTCCATAGTTTCTTTTGCTTTTCTTATTTGTTTGTCTTTATTTTTTACAAACGTAATTGTTCTCATGTTGTGTAATCGATCAGCTATTTTCACTAGTAAAACTCTAATATCTTTTGATGTCGCTAAAATTAATTTTCTAAAATTTTCAGCCTTAGAATTTTCACCAGCTTTTTTTTGAAATTGAGAAATTTTTGTAACACCATCAACTAAATCTGCGACTTCTTGGCCAAATTCTTCTTTGATATTATCGTATGTAGCGTGGGTATCTTCGATTGTATCATGCAATAAACCTGTGGCTATAGTTGCGCTGTCTAATTTTAAATCTGATAAAATATCAGCAACAGCAACGGGATGTATAATATAAGGAACACCTTCATCTCTTTTTTGAGTCTTGTGAGCCTTCAAAGCAAACTCATAAGCTTTTGTTAAAGTATCAGGATTTAAAAACTTGTTATAAGATTTAACCTTATTAATTAATTCTTCAGATTTAAGCATTTAATATTATACCACTAAATTAAATAAGTTTAATAGATCTCAAATCTTTACCATCTAATGCATTAATAAGGTCTTTAATACTTGCTTTCTTTATGGGATGAATCCACCTTTTAGCAATTTCAAATAAAGGAAGTAAAACAAAGTTTCTTTGATGCATTTTGGGATGAGGAATGGTCAAATTTTGATTTTTTGAGCTTTTTACAATTTCTTTGTTGTAATCTATTATGTCTATATCACAAATTCTAGGTTCGTTTTTCTTATTTCTTGATCTTCCCATTTCTTTTTCAATAAAAAGACATTTCTTTATTAAATCATAAGGTGAAAGATTTGTTTTGACCTTTAAAACTACATTTAAAAATTTTGGTTTTTTTATATTTGGCCATGACAAAGTTTCATAATTTTTTGAAAATTTAATTATTTTAATATTATTTTTTTCCAATTTAAACTTGGTTAATTCAATATTTTTTTTTTTATTTCCTAGATTTGAACCAATTGATAAAAAGACAGTTTTAGCTGGTTTTTCTAACATATCTAGACCTATCTCTATTCCAATCTCTAGTTCTCTTTGTTTGACGTTTATCGAAATGTTTTTTTCCTTTTGCAACAGCAATTTCAATTTTTGCTTTTCCTTTTTTAAAATACATTTTGGTTGGAATTAATGTAAAACCTTCCCTATTCACTCTTCCAATCAATTTGTTAATTTCTCTTCTATTAAGTAACAACTTTCTATCTTCAATGGGGTTATGATTTGTATAACTGGCCTGCTTGTAAGTAGGTATATGAGAATTTATTAAAACTATTTCTCCATCTTTTTCTATTGCATAAGATTCTGCAATATTAACTTTGCCAGCTCTAATTGATTTAATTTCCGATCCTCTTAATACGATACCAGCTTCTATCAAATCTTCAAAAAAATAATTAAAACTCGCTTTTCTATTAAGACAAATGATTTTTAAACCAGGATTGGTTTTTTTTTTCATTTTTAAATTAATTTTGCTGACGTCAGTGCTTTCTTTACTGTTTCTCTAGTTGAATCCATAATTTTTACCAAAGGTAATCTTACAGCATCATCACATAAATTTAATAATTTTGCTGCATATTTAACAGGACTTGGATTGCTTTCTATAAATAAAGCTTTGTGGACAGGCTGAAGTAAGTCGTTAATACGTTCTGCTTCTTTAATCTCATTATTATTTTTTGATTTAGAAAAATTTTGAAAGTTGGAACACAATTTTGGCGCAATATTAGCTGTAACACTTATACAACCAATTCCTCCCCTTTTATTAAATTCAAGGACATTTCCATCTTCACCAGTCAACTGAATAAATTCATTTCCCAAAACTTTTTTTTGTTGCACAACTCTATCAAGATTACCGGTTGCATCTTTAACACCAACTATATTTTTTAATTCAAAAAGTCTAGCCATTGTATCAACTGACATATCTATAACTGACCTTGAAGGAATATTATAAATAATTATTGGAATGCCGCAGTTGTCGTTAATTGCTTTATAGTGCTGGTACATTCCTTCTTGAGTTGGTTTGTTATAATAAGGTGTAACAACTAACGCAGCATTAGCGCCAACTTTTTCAGCATGTTTTGTTAATGATATAGCTTCTTTCGTGGAATTGGATCCTGTTCCAGCAATAACAGGTAGTTTACCATTGCTTTCTTTGATACATAATTCAATAACTTTTTCGTGCTCGTCGTGACTTAATGTTGGTGATTCACCTGTAGTACCGGCTGGTACAAGACCATGAGTACCATTTTCTATATGAAAATGTATAAGCTTGATATAATTATCAACATCTAATTCATTGTTTTTAAATGGAGTAATTAATGCAACATTTGAACCTTTAAACATAAATACTTATAACATAGTTTATAGATTCATTTACTAATTTTTTATGGTTAAGAAAATAACATTTTTGGCAAAAATAATAGGTATATTTTTCTGTTCAACAATAATATCCAATGCAATTGATTTAAAAATTATACCATTAAAAAAACCTGAGCTTAGTAAAGAAATAAAGAAAGAAAAAGCATCACAAAACATTATAAAACCTAAACCAAAACCTCTTAACAAAAATGAACAAAAAAAAATAATTAAAACAGAAAAAAAAGAGCCACTTCTTCCTAAAAACAAACCTGTATTAGTTAAAAAAAAACCTGACAAAATAGACGGCGTAATCTTACCAAAAAGTAAGCCATTAGTTGCTAAAAAAGAAATAAACAAAATTAAAGAGAAATCAAAATACTTCAGGCAAAGAGATTTTGAGTTGGCAAAATTAGCTATAAGGCACATGGAAAAATCTAGATGGACTAAAGCATTGTCGGCAGCTAAAAAAGCTAAAGATAAATCTATCTATAATTTCATTCAATGGAAGCATCTTTTAACAAGAGGAAATAAAGCTAGTTATTATGATTACAAACTATTTATAGATAAAAATCCAAATTACCCAAGAATTAATAGAATTAAATATTTATCTGAACATAAATTATCAACTGAAAGAATTTCACCTAAAAAAATCGCTAGTTGGTTTAGCGAAAATGAACCATTTAGTGGCTATGGTAAAATGATATTAGGTGAAAGCTTAATTTCATTAGGTAATTCTAGTAAAGGGTTAAAGCTAATTAGAGAAGGATGGATTACAGCTGAATTAAGCAGATCTGATCTTAAATATTTTAGAAAAAAATATAAAAAATATTTAAAAACCGAAGACTACATTAAAAGAGCTGATTATTTAGCTTGGGAAAACAAATATTGGGATTTAAAAAGAATGCTGAGATATTTACCTAAAAATTATCAGCTCCTTTATACTGCAAGACAGCTATTGATGAGTAAATCTTATGGAGTGGATGCTGCAATAAAAAAAGTTCCTACCAAGTTTAAAAATGATGCAGGGTTAAATTATGATCGTTTAAAATGGAGAAGAAAAAGAGGCAGAGTTGATAGTTCCTTAGAAATACTTCAAAAAGTAAAAAATACAAAAAAATATTTAGTGAGACCTGATAAATGGTGGTTGGAAAGATCTATTATAGCGAGATCTCTCATTTATAAAAAAAAATATACTACTGCATATAAAATTACTAGTAGACATGCTTTAACTGAAGGTCCAGAGTTTGCTGAGGCTGAATGGATGAGCGGGTGGATTGCGCTTAGTTTTTTGAACGATCCTATGCTTGCCATTGACCACTTTAATAATTTTTATAACAATGTAGGTTATCCAATAAGTTTATCTAGGGGCGCTTATTGGCTAGGTTTATCATATGAAAAAATGGGAAATAAAGATTTATCTTATGATTGGTATGAAAAAGCTTCCAAATTTCTTACTACTTATTATGGTCAGTTAGCACATTTAAAAATTTATCCTGACAAAAATTTTTCACTAAGTGAAACTCCAGAAGTAAATGAAAAATATAAAAAAACATTTCATCAAAAAGATTTGGTTAAAATTGTTTATTTATTAGATGAATTAAATAAAGATAAATATGCTAAAAATATTTTAAAACATCTTGCTAATGAAAATGTTGAAAGCGGAAGTGAAATTTTAGCGGCTAAACTTGCTTCTAATATATCAAGATATGATTTTGCAATACAAATAGCAAAAATTGCATCTTATCAAAAAAGATTTATTAACGATTATAATTATCCAATAATTAGTACTCCACGATATGTAAATAAAAGAAAAATTCCGGAATCTGCATTGATTTTATCTATTATAAGACAAGAAAGTGAATTTGATATGGAAGCAAATAGTCATGCTGGTGCCAAAGGTCTAATGCAATTAATGTCATACACTGCAAAATTAGTTGCTAAACAAGCTAATCTACCATACTCAAAATCTCGTTTAACAAAAGATCCTGAATACAACATCAATTTAGGCTCTCATTATATAGCAGGTTTAATTTTAGAATATGATGGATCTTATCCTTTTGCTATAGCGGCTTATAATGCGGGACCAAAAAGAGTACGTTATTGGAAAAAAATAAATAAAAACCCACAAAAAAATCAAATTGATTATGTAAATTGGATTGAATTAATTAAATTTAAAGAAACAAGAAATTATGTTCAAAGAGTTTTGGAAAACTACAATGTCTACAGATATATCCTTGAAAAAAAACCAATAAAAATGAAAAATTTCTTTAAAAATGAAACTTTATATTAGTTTCTGTGGCGGAAGGAGAGGGATTCGAACCCTCGGTAGGTCATTATAACCTACGGAAGTTTAGCAAACTCCTGGTTTAAACCAACTCACCCATCCTTCCACAATAATGGTGTAACTCGAAAATATTGAATATTCAATCTTTATCAAGTATTTTCAGCAAAAAATGAAAAATAAATATTCTATATTTTCACTAATAAAAAATGCCTTCTCTTATCATGAAAATTGGCAAAGGGCTTGGAGAGATCCAGAACCTAAAAAAGAATATGACGCTATCATTGTCGGTGGTGGTGGACATGGATTAGCTACAGCCTTTTATTTGGCAAAAAAACACAACATGACAAATATTGCTGTAGTCGAGAAAGGTTGGATTGGTGGTGGAAATACTGGAAGAAATACAACAATTATAAGATCAAACTATTTATGGGATGCCAGTGCTGGATTATATGACCATGCATTAAAAATTTGGGAAAAATTATCACAAGAACTTAATTACAATGTAATGTTTAGTCAAAGAGGAGTTATGAATTTAGCTCATAATCTTCAAGATGTAAGAGATTTAAAAAGAAGAACTCACGCAAATAGATTAAATGGTATTGATGCAGTTTGGTTAAACACTGAAGAAGTAAAGAAATTTTGTCCAATAATTAATACATCTCAAGATATAAGGTATCCAGTTTTAGGTGGAACTTTACAACGTAGAGCTGGAACAGCTAGGCATGATGCTGTTGCTTGGGGTTATGCTCGTGGAGCTGATGCTATGGGCGTTGATATTATTCAAAATTGCGAAGTTAAAGGAATAAAAAGAAATGGAAATAGTGTTGAGGGTATAGAAACAACAAAAGGATTTATAAAAACAAAAAAAATTGGAGTAGTTGCTGCAGGACACTCTAGTGTCATTGCTAATATGGTAGATTTGAAACTGCCCTTAGAAAGTAAACCTTTGCAAGCATTAGTATCAGAACCAGTAAAACCAATTATAGATACAGTAGTTATGTCTAATGCTGTTCATGCTTATGTTAGCCAATCTGATAAAGGTGAATTAGTTATAGGTGCAGGAACAGACCCTTATGTTTCTTATACTCAAAGAGGAAGTCATGATGTTGTTGAAGGAACATTAAAAGCAATATTAGAGCTCTACCCTATTTTTAGTAGAATGAAAATGTTAAGACAATGGGGAGGAATCGTAGATATTTGCCCAGACGCTAGTCCAATAATTAGTAAAACAAACATTAAAGGACTATATTTTAACTGTGGTTGGGGTACTGGAGGGTTTAAAGCTACACCAGGTTCTGGTGATTTATTTGCCCACACAATAGCTAATGACGAACCTCATAAACTGAATGCTGATTTTAATATCAACAGATTTGTAAGTGGTGATCTTGTCGATGAACATGGAGCAGCTGCTGTAGCACACTAATGTTTTTAATTAATTGTCCTTATTGCGGTGAAAGAGACCAAAGCGAATTTTCTTCGGGAGGAGAAGCCCATATTGTGAGACCTAAACAACCAAAAGAATTAAGTGACGACCAATGGGCAGAATTCTTGTTTATGAGAAAAAATATCAAAGGAGTGCAGTTTGAAAGATGGAACCATGCTCATGGTTGTAGAAAATGGTTTAATATGGCCAGAGATACATCAAATGATAAAATTCATGCAGTATACAAAATGGGTGAAAAACCACCTATAAAATAATGAGCAAAAATTTAAGAATAACAAATAGCAAGTTTATTGATCAAACATCTAGAATATCTTTTAAGTTTGATGGTAAAACTTTATATGGATTTAAGGGTGATACTTTAGCGTCAGCTTTATTAGCAAACGATATTCACCTTGTCGGAAGAAGTTTTAAGTATCATCGTCCAAGAGGAATAATGACATGTGGTTCTGAAGAACCTAATGCAATTGTTCAATTAGGAAATGATCCTTCTATGACTGAACCCAATACAAGAGCAACTGAGATAGAATTATATGAAGGTTTAGAAGCTACTAGCCAAAATTGCTGGCCTAGTGTTAACTTTGACATAGGTGCAATAAATAATTTTTTCTCCCCTTTTATACCGGCAGCCTTCTATTATAAAACATTCATGTGGCCTGCTAGTTTTTGGGAAAAATATGAATACTTTATTAGAAAATCTGCAGGTCTTGGTAAATCTCCAACAAAGCCTGATAGAGATATTTATGATCATAGATATTTACACTGCGATGTCTTAATTATCGGAGGAGGAATATCAGGAATAATTGCTGCTAAAACTGCCGCACAGAATAACTTAAACACAGTTTTATTAGAGGATAAAAATAACTTAGGAGGAACTACTATTTTTCAAAATAATGAATGTTTTAAAATAAATAACTCTTATTCAAATGAATGGCTAAGCAAAGAAATTGTATCATTAAATTCATTGAAAAATTTAACCATAAAAACAAGAACAACTCTAGCAGCTTATCATAGTTACAATTATCTATTAGCTAGAGAAAACTTAACTGACCATTTAAGTTTAAATGAAAAAAAGGATAAAATTCGTCAAAGACTTTGGAAAATTAGAGCAAAAAAAGTAATTATAGCCACTGGCGCGATGGAAAGACCATTGATTTTCAATAATAATGATAGACCTGGGATAATTCTTTCATCATCTATTAAAAAATACATAGATTATTATGGTGTTAAATGTGGTCAAAAAATATCTTTATTTACTAACAATGATACAGCATATGAAACTGCCATTTCTTTAAGCAAGAGTGGTGTTAACGTAAATTCAGTAATCGATATAAGAGATAAATCAAATTCATCAATTGTCAAAGAAGCTGAAAAATTAGGAATTAAAATCCATTGGAAGCATACTGTTGTTAATACAAATGGTTATAAAAAAATTAAATCAATTGAATTAATGAAGTTGTCTGATGATGGAACTAATGTTGTGGGAAATAAATTAAATGAAGAATGTGATTGTTTAGGTATTTCTGGTGGGTGGACACCCAGAGTACATTTATTCACTCAGTCAGGTGGCAAACTAAAATTTAGAGATAAAGACAATGTTTTTTTACCTACTAAATCAAAATCAGAACAAATAAGTATTGGATCATGTAATGGTGATTTTGAACTAGATGATGTAATAAAAAACTCCAATAATTTAATTAAAGAATTTTTAAATATAAATAGTTCAGATTATGAAAATTTAGAAATTAATTGCTCAAGAGAAATAGATAAAAAAAATATCTGGTTACTTCCATCAGATAAACCTTTGGGTAAAACTAAACCATTTTTAGATTTTCAAAATGACTCAACGGCAAAAGATGTAAAATTAGCTCTAAGAGAAGGTTTTAAATCAATCGAACATGTAAAAAGATATACAACAACTGGCATGGGTACTGATCAAGGTAAATTGTCAAATATGCATGCTTTGGGAATTATTGCTGAAACAGCTGAAGTAAAAATGGGTGAATTAGGAACAACTACTTTTAGACCGCCTTATACACCATTAACATTTGGAACTATTGTAGGGAGAAATGTTGGTAAGTTTTTTGATATTACAAGAAAAACACCTATACATGATTGGCATGTTGAAAAAAAAGCAGAATTTGAAAATGTTGGTCAGTGGAAAAGAGCTTGGTATTACCCTAAAGAAAATGAAACTATGCATCAGGCAGTTCAAAGAGAAAGTAAAGCAGCGAGAGATAGTGCTGGAATATTAGATGCATCTACTCTAGGAAAAATTGACATACAAGGAACTGATTCTTCTGAATTTCTGAATAGAGTCTATACAAATGATTGGTCAAAATTAGAGATAGGTAAATGTAGATATGGTCTAATGTTGAATGAAGATGGAATGGTCTATGATGATGGAGTAACAACGAGATTAGGAGAAAACCACTATTTAATGACAACAACTACAGGAGGCGCAGCTAACGTTCTTTCAAAAATGGAAGATTATCTGCAAACAGAATGGCCTGAATTAGATGTGTATTTTACCTCTGTTACTGACCATTATGGAACTGTAAGTATATGTGGACCAAATTCTAAAAAAATTCTTTCTAAAGTAATTCCTGATTTAGATTTATCGGATGAAAATTTTCCTCACATGTCTTTTAAAAATGCAATGATTGGGAAAATTAGATGTAGAGTTATGAGAATTAGTTTTACTGGAGAACAAAGTTATGAAATCAACGTACAATCAGGTTATGCTAAATCACTTTGGGAAAAATGTTTTGATGCAGGTAAAGAATTTAACATAACTCCTTATGGAACTGAAACAATGCATCTACTAAGAGCTGAAAAAGGTTTTATTATAGCCGGTCAAGATACTGATGGGACTATAACGCCAGTAGATCTACAAATGGATTGGATAATAAGTAAAAAGAAATATGATTTTGTTGGCAAAAGATCTCTATATAGAACTGATACAATTAGAGAAGATAGAAAACAACTTGTTGGTTTGTTAACAGATGACCCAAATGAAGTTTTGGAAGAAGGAGCACAAATAGTTGAGGATGCTAATAAAAAACCTGTTGAAATGTTAGGACATGTGACTTCAAGTTATTTTAGTCCAAATTTAAATAAATCAATTGCACTTGCAGTTGTTAAAAGTGGAAAAAAATTAAATGGGAAAAAAATGATAGTTCCAATGAAAAATAAAACTATTGGTGTAACAATTACAGAAACTGTTTTTCTAGATAAAAAAAATAAGAGGTTAAATGCTTAGTTACAATTCAGTTGTCAATGATTCAATAAAATACAATGATCTAACAATATCAGTAGTTGAGTCTATTACTAAAATAAATTTAAGAGGTAAAAAAAGAGACTTTATAACAAAAATAGGTAAATCCATTTCAATATTACTTCCAACAGAAAGTAACACTTCATCTAACAATGAAGATCTAAATTTACTTTGGTTAAGCCCTGATGAATGGATGCTTTATGAAAATGAGAAAATAAACTCAGAAAATGATATATATAATCTTGAAGATGAACTATTTAAAGAAATATCGAAAATTAATTATGGGTCAGTTACAAATATAACTGATCATTGGGTAATGATTAATTTAAAAGGCCAAAAAGTTTATGAATTACTTTCAACTTCATGTCCATTTGATTTTAAAAATTTTAAACAAAACAAAGGATCAGTAGTACAAACAATTTTCAATCATATTGATGTAATAATACATCACAAAAAATCTAATGATTTAAATTTATTTGTTAGAAGATCTTTTTGTGATCATTTATTATCTTGGATGCGTGATGCTGCATCAAGAATGTAAATTATTCTTAATATAAATACTTACAAAAGTTAGTAGCAAAACAACAAAAATCCAATTAAATAAACAATAACTCCAAAAGAAATTTTTATAACTACCACCTATAAAATGTGCAAATAATATAGTTGGGATTGGCAATAAAACATTACGAATTATGTTTAAGTTCATTGCATATGACGATTTTTTTAGAGCCATAAAAAAACCATTACTAATAAAATAAACAGGATAAGCTGGAAAAATTAAAGCTGAAATTTTTAAATAAATTGTTCCATAGTTAATTACAACAACATCGTTAGTAAAAATACTAACAATTTTATCAGCACTAACAAAAATAATTAATCCTGCGATTAACATAATTACAGTTCCATATGTTATTGCTTGATAATAGGATTGTTTAACCCGTAAATATTCTTTAGCTCCAAAATTTTGACCTACTATAGATATAATTGCGGTATTTAAACCCAGCACAGGGAGTAATAGAATTTGCTCAAAACGCGTTGCGGATCCATAGCCCGCTACAGCGAGTTCACCAAATCTTGAGGCATAACTAAGAATGATAAAATTTCCAATAGAAATCATAAATAATGCTGCAGATATAGGTGCGGATTGAAAAAAAATTTTATTAAGAAAAGTTAAATTTGGATAAAAATATTTTAATGAAATATTTTTTAAAGTTTTAGACTTTGTTATTCTGATTAAAATTAACAAAAAAGCAATAATCTGACATACAATTGTAGCCAAACCAATACCAAACATTCCCATTGGAGGAATTGGACCAAAACCAAAAATAAATAATGGATTTAAAATAATATTTAAAAAGAAACTTAGAATAAGAACATTTCTAAATGTTTTAGTATCCCCTTCTGCATGTAGTAAAGAGTTGAGTGCAACTACAGAAATAAAAATTATAGAACCTGAAAATATTACATTTGTATATTCTAAACCTAATTTGATAACATTTGAACTTGATCCCATTAAAGAAAAAATATTCTCAGCAAAAAATAGTCCGACTAAAGTAACTATTATTGATAATAGAACTCCATAGACAATGGTTTGTCCAAAATATCTTAGTACATTTTCTTTATTTTTTTCTCCTATGCTATTGGCAATTAAAGAAGTGCCACCAACTGTAACGCCTACGGAAGCTGCTATTAATATAAAATATATAGGAAAAGATTTAGCTAAAGCAGACAAAGCATCAGAAGAAATTTTACCAGCAAAATAAGTATCAACAATATTAAAAAGTGTTTGGAATAATGTTGCAACACTTGCTGGTACAGCTATTTTTTTTAGTAAAATTGAAATAGGATCTTTTATTAAGTTCATTTTTAAAATTCTTTTTGGAATATGTGTTTTTTTCCAAACTTTTTTGCAAGATTAATTTGTTTTTGTCTCATTCTAAATCTTTCTTTTTGCGAATTTGTTAAGATATCATGACAATTAGGGCAAGAAACTCCTTCTTCGAATTTGTTAGATTTTTTATCCCTATTTGATATTGGCCTTCGACAACCACTGCACATTGAAAAACTTCCAGGAACCAAAGCATGTTTTATGGACACTCTATTATCAAAAACGTAACATTCCCCTTTCCATAAGCTATTATTTTTTTTTATTTTTTTTAAATAATTTATTATTCCACCTTTTAATTGATACACATTATTAAAACCTTTCTTTTCCAAATAAACGCTTGCTTTTTCACATCGTATACCTCCAGTGCAAAATATTGCTATGTTTTTATCTTTATCTAAATTTTTAAGATAAATGGGAAAATCTCTAAAATTATCAACCTTTGGATTAATTGCCCCTTTAAATGTACCAACTTTATATTCAAATGGTTTTCTAGCATCAATTACGATGGTATTTTTTTTATTAATCAATTTGTTCCATTTGGTTGGTTCTATATGATTGTCCATTTTTCTTTTTAAAATTTTTATTCCCATAGGAACAACTTCGTTTTTTATTTTAGCTTTACCCCTATGAAAAGGTTGAAATTTGCTTTTAGATAAGTTTACACTATCAAATTTATTAAATTTAAAAATTAATTTAATTTTTTTTATAGCTGAATTTAATTTTTCTTTTTTGGCAGCTAAAGTTCCATTAATTCCTTCGGTGGAAATAATTATTGTTCCTCTAATATTATTTTTAATAAAATAGGTTTGTAAAATTTTTTTACTTTTTTTTTTATCTTTTATTTTTTTAAATTTATAAAAACCAGAAATATAAAACATTATAACTTTCTACAAATACTAAAGCCATCACCTATTGGAATAATTAAATTTTCTGTTTTTTTGTCGTTATTTACATAAAGATTAAATTCTTTAATTTTTACAGTTAATTTATCATGGTTATTCTTGTTAGCTACCTCACCGTGCCATAAAACATTATCGATTATTATTAAACCGTTTTTATCAATCAAATCAAAAGATTGATCATAATAATTTTTATAATTTTCTTTATCGGCATCAATAAAAACAAGATCAAATTTTTGTTTTTTTTTTTTTAAATCTTTTAAACTTTCTATGGCTGGTTTAACAATTGTTTGTATTTTTTTATCTTGATAAGCTTTTTTAAAAAAATTTACCGCAATCTCATTAGTTTCTTCATTTTTATCTAATGTTATTAGACAACCATCTTCAGGTAAAGCCAAGGACATTGTTAGAGCACTTAAGCCAGTAAAAGTTCCTATTTCTAGTATTTTTTTTATTTTTGAAGTTTTTATTATTAAATGTAAAAAATGACATTGGGAAACTGCTATTTGCATTCTTTTTATGGCACCTAAATTTTCATTGTATGAAATTATTTCTCTTTGAATTGGATTTAATTTTAATGAGTGATTGTTAATATACTCTTCAATTTCCTTATTGATGCTAAGATTTGAACCCATTCTAGTTTAATTTCTTTTTTAATATCTCATTTACTAGTTGTGGATTTGCTTTTCCTCCGGAAACTTTCATTACTTGACCAACAAAAAAACCGAATAATTTTTCTTTTCCAGATTTATATTCTTTAACTTTATCTGGATTATCATTTATTACTTTGTCTATTAATTTTTCCAATTCCTTGGGATCGCTTTGTTGTTTAAGTCCTTTTTCGTTAACTATAGTTACAGGATCTTTGTTTCCATCAGCCATTAATTCAAAAACGGATTTGGCAATCTTACCTGAGATAGTTCCATCTTTTATTAAATTCATTAATTTTGATAGATTTTCTGCGCTTATTGGGCTTTTATTAATTTCAAGATCTTTCTCATTTAATAATGCAAACAATTCACCAGTGATCCAATTTGTTGCTAATTTAATATCGGAATTTTTTATAACTTGTTCAAAATATTCAGATGTTTCTTTGTCCGAGACTATGATATTTGCCTCATATGGAGATAAATTGAATTTATCAATAAACCTTTTTTTCTTTTCATCTGGTAATTCAGGAATTTCAGCTTTAATTTTTGCAATAAAATCATCTTGTAGGTCTAATGGCAATAAATCAGGATCAGGAAAATATCTGTAATCATGAGCATCTTCCTTTGATCTCATTGATCTAGTCATGTTTTTTTTTGTATCAAAGAGTCTAGTTTCTTGATCTATTGATTTACCTTCTTCTATAAGATCAACTTGTCTATTTGCTTCATAATCTATAGCCAATTGCATAAATTTAATTGAATTAACATTTTTAATTTCACATCTTGTACCTAGTTTTTTTGAATCTTTTTTCTTAACAGAAACGTTAACATCTGCTCTAAGTGAACCTTCCTGCATATTTCCATCACAAGTATTTAAATAACGCATTATCGATCTTAATTTTTTAACATAAGCATTAACTTCATCTAAAGATCTAAGGTCAGGTTTGCTAACAATTTCCATTAAAGCAACACCTGATCTATTCAAATCTACAAGCGTATTTTCTGGATCCATATCATGAATACTTTTTCCAGCATCTTGTTCCAAATGCAGTCTTTCAATACCTACCTCTATTTGTCCATATGGCATATCTAAAACAACCTTACCTTCACCTACGATTGGATGCTTGTATTGTGAAATTTGATATCCTTGAGGAAGGTCTGCATAAAAGTAATTTTTTCTATCAAAAATAGATCTATGATTAATTTTAGCTTTTAATCCTATTCCAGTTTTAACAGCTTGTTTAATACAATATTCATTTATCACTGGAAGCATACCTGGAAAAGCTGCGTCAACTAAACTTACTTGAGTATTTGGTTCAGCGCCAAATTTTGTAGGAGAAGATGAAAATAATTTAGAATTTGAAAGCACTTGTGCATGAACTTCTAAACCAATAACAACTTCATATGTATTTTTACCTCTTGTAATCAAATATTGATCTTTATTCTTGTTCATTTAATCCACCATTCTTTTATAGTGTTTTTAAAATTAATTTTTTCTTCCATAGCAAAAGCTATATTTAATAAATTTTGTTCACCAAAAGCTTTGCCTATAATTTGTAGTCCTAATGGGTACCCTTTATTGTCTAAACCTGCTGGTATAGAAATTGCTGGCAAACCTGCTAGATTTACTGGAACTGTGAAAATATCATTAAGGTACATGGATACTGGATCGTTAGTTTTTTCACCTATTTTAAATGCTGAACTAGGAGTAGAAGGTGTTAGTATAGCATCCACTTCTTTATAAGCTTCATCAAAATCATTTTTAATAAGTTTTCTAACTTTTTGTGCTTTAATATAATAAGCATCGTAGTAACCGGAAGATAACACATAAGTTCCAATCATTATTCGTCTCTTCACTTCATTTCCAAAACCTTCAGATCTAGTTTTTTCATACATATCAATTAAATTTTCACCAGCAGATCTAAAACCATATTTAACTCCATCATAACGTGCTAGATTAGACGAGGCTTCAGCCGGAGCAACGATGTAATAGGTTGGCAAGGCATATTGTGTGTGTGGTAAAGATATATCTATTATTTTAGCTCCACATTCCTTAGCGATATCAATACCTTTGAGCCATAAGTTTTCTATTTCTTTTGGCATGCCGTCCACCCTATACTCTTTTGGAATTCCTATTTTTTTTCCTTTAATATTATTTGTTAAAAGTTCACTGTAATTATTTCTCTTAAAATCAATAGATGTAGAATCTTTTGAATCATAAGAACTAATTATTTCTTGAAGCAAAGCACAATCTTTAACATTTTTTCCCATAGGTCCTGCTTGATCTAATGATGATGCGAAAGCAACTATTCCATATCTTGAACAACTTCCATAAGTTGGTTTGAGTCCAACTGTTCCTGTAAATGAAGCTGGTTGTCTTATAGAGCCGCCTGTATCTGTGCCTATAGTTATTGGAGTTAAATTAGATGCAATTGCAGATGCCGATCCTCCTGAAGATCCACCCGGAACTAAATTTTTATCAATAGGACTTTGAACATTTCCAAAAAAACTGGTTTCATTTGATGATCCCATAGCAAATTCATCACAGTTTAACTTTCCAAGAAGTATACCTCCTTCATTCCAAATATTTTGAGTAACTGTGGACTCATAAGTTGGAAAAAAATTATTTAATATTTTACTTCCAGCAGTAGTTTTAATTCCATTAGTACAAAATAAATCTTTAATAGCTATTGGTATGCCAGGTAATTTGCATTTAAAGTTTGCTCTGTTATCAAATTCTTTAGCTTTTTTTAGTGCCGATTCAAAATTTTCAGTAATATAACAATTTAAAGTTTTAGATTTTTCTGCTCTTTCAATAAAACTTCTTGTTACTTCTTCCGATGAGATTTTTTTATTTTTTATGTTATTAATTAGTTCCGTTAAGCTTAGTGAAGTTATATTGTCCATTATTCAACAACTTTCGGTACAACAAAAAAATCTTTATTTTTACTGGGTGAATTTTTCAGTATTTGGTCTCTTATATTTTTTGATTTAATTTCATCGATTCTTAATTTAAGTGTTGTCTCTGCAATTGAACTTAAAGGTTCTACTTGATCAGTATTCAGTTTGTTTAATTTTTCTATAAAATCAAATATAGAATTTAAATCACCAGCTAGTTTTTTAGCTTTTTCATCATTTACAGAAATCCTTGCTAATTTGGATATATGTTTTACTGTTTTAAGATCAATTGTCATGTGATAGTTAAGTATTAGCAAACTACCACTTAAGTTTAAAGATGCAATATGATCACTATTGAAGAATTCAAAAATAAAATTAGTAAAAAATCAAGATTATTAGGTTTAGATTTAGGTTCGAAAAGAATCGGTGTCGCAATAAGCGATGACCTTCTATCTATAGCTACCCCTTTTAAAACTATAAACAAAGAAAGTACAATTCAATTTATTGATGAATTAAATTTAATAATTAAAGAGAACAATATAAAAGGAATTATTGTTGGTAACCCTATTAATATGGACGGATCTTTAAGTCGTAGCTCTCAGTCAGTAAAAGATATGTGCAAAAATATACTTAAATGCATAAATGTTCCAATTTGTCTTTGGGACGAAAGATTGTCTACTGTAGGTGCCTTTAATTTATCTAGTCAATTAGATGAGAATATTTCAAAAAAAGTTAAAAACATAGATAAAAATGCTGCTGCATTCATTTTACAAGGAGCTATAGATTATTTAAAAAATTAATACTTGCGTTATTGAAGGTTAATAGTTATAGAGTTAGTTTTAATGGCAACCAAATCAGATAAAGCTGTTAAAATATCACAAAAACATCTTTTAGGAATCCAAGATCTATCAATATCTGACGTAAATCATATACTTTCTGAAGCAAAACAATTTATTAATTTAAATAGAAGTAAAAATAAAAAATTAGAAACTTTAAGAGGTAAAACTCAAATAAATCTTTTCTTTGAACCTTCTACAAGAACACAAAGTTCTTTTGAATTAGCGGGAAAAAGATTAGGTGCAGATGTAATGTCAATGAACATAGTTAATTCAGCAATAAAAAAAGGAGAAACGCTAATTGATACTGCAATGACACTAAATGCAATGCATCCAAATTTAATCGTAGTAAGACATCAAGACTCCGGAGCTTGCAACTTATTATCACAAAAAGTTAACTGTGCTGTAATAAATGCTGGTGATGGTAGAAGAGAACATCCAACTCAAGCTTTACTAGATGCTTTAACAATAATTGAAAAAAAAGGAAAAGTTCAAGGCCTGCGAATTGCTATATGTGGAGACATTCTTCATTCTAGGGTGGCTAGGTCAAATATTTATTTACTAAATATGCTTGGAGCTGAATTAAATATAATAGGTCCAACAAATTTAATGCCAAAAGATCTTGAAAAATTTGGCGTAAACAAATTTTCAGACATGAAAAAAGGTTTAAAAGATTGTGATATTGTTATGATGCTAAGACTTCAAAATGAAAGAATGAATAGTTCTTTCCTATCATCTAACCGAGAATATTATGAATATTATGGACTTACTCCAGATAAATTAGATTACGCAAAAAAAGATGCTTTAATTATGCACCCAGGTCCAATGAATAGAGGAATAGAAATAGATACAAATCTAGCAGACGATATTAACAAAAGTGTAATTCAAGAACAAGTTGAACTCGGAGTTGCTGTTAGAATGGCTTGTCTTAAAATTTTTTGTGAATAAATGAAAAAAAAATATTTTTTAAATGCAAATATAATTGACCCACAAAATTCGTTGGATGAAGTTGGGGGTTTAATAATAAATGAAGAAGGTAAAATCGAAGCCATTGGAAAAAAAGTAAACGAAAACAACATTCCTTCTAGAGAGAAATATATAAATCTAAAAGGAAAACATTTATTTCCAGGAATAGTTGATATGAGAGTTTTTGTAGGTGAGCCTGGTTTTGAATATAAAGAAAATTTTAGAACTTTAAGCAATGCTGCTTTATCTGGCGGTGTAACATCTGTCGTAACTATGCCAAATACAAATCCAGTAATTGATAACGTCTCTATGGTAGATTTTCTTAAAAGAAGAGGTAGAGATAAGTCAAAAATCAATATTTTTCCTACAGCTTCTCTAACAAAAAATTTAGAAGGAACTAATATGACCGAATTTGGTTTACTTCAAAAAAAAGGAATTGTTGGTTTTACAGACGGTATAAAAACCATTCAAAATTCACGTTTAATGTCAAGAATAATGAATTCTTCTCATGATTTAAATTCATTAATAATTCAACATGCAGAAGATTCTCACTTAGCAGAAAACGGAATGATGAACGATGGCATAATCTCTACTAAACTAGGTTTACAAGGTATCCCAGAAGTCGCTGAAAAAATAATAATTGAAAGAGATTTAGCTTTATTAAATGAATATAGGTGTCGATATCATATATCACAAATATCTTCGGCAAAATCAGTTGGGGTCATTAACGAAAAAAAACAATTTTTAAAATTTTCATGTGGGGTTTCAATAAATAATTTGTCATTAAATGAAAATGATATTGGTGATTTTAGAACTTTTTTAAAATTATCTCCACCGCTTAGAACAGAAGATGATAGATTGTCTTTGGTTGATGGATTAAATAAAAAAACTATTGATGTTATTGTTTCTGATCATAAACCTGAAGATGAAGAGCAAAAAAGACTAACTTTTGCTAAAGCAGCAACAGGTGCATCTGGTATTGAAACCTTACTTTCTCTATCCTTGGAGCTTTTTCATAATGGATCAGTTAAACTCAATACAATAATTGAAGCTTTAACAAGTAACCCAGCAAAAATACTTAAAATAAATAAAGGTAATTTAAGCATTGGTAATGATGCTGATTTTTGTATAGTTGATATAAATAAACCGTGGATTGTTAAAACTGAAAATCTAGTTTCAAAATCAAAAAATACATCGATAGAAAACAAAAAACTTCAAGGCAAAGTGATAAGTACTTTTGTTAATGGCGAGGAATTATATAAAATATAAAAATGGAATTACTGATAATAATATTCTGTTCATATTTAATGGGATCAATTCCTTTTGGTTATGTTCTAACTAAAATATTTTTAAAAAAAGACATTAGAGATATTGGTTCTGGAAATATTGGCGCTACAAATGCCTTAAGAACTGGCAATAAATTTATTGGCTATAGCACACTTACATTAGATGTGTTAAAGGCTGTCCTGCCATTAGTTTTTATTAAATTTAATTATCCAGAATATATTTACGTTTCTTCTTTAAGTGTTTTTATTGGACATGTTTTTCCTTTATGGTTAAAATTTAAAGGCGGCAAAGGTGTAGCTACTTATGTGGGAATTTTATTTTGTATAAATATATTATTAGGATTAGTATTTATCTCTGCTTGGTTCTTATTTTATTTTATTTTTAAATATTCATCCCTATCTTCTTTGTTAGCAACTTTAAGTATTCCTGCATACATATTATTTTTTTTAGATGGACAAAATATTATTTTTTTTCTTATAATGTTTGTCTTGATCTTCTATACACACAAAGAGAATGTTAAACGATTGATAAATAAAGAGGAATCCAAGACAAAAATTTATTAATTTGACTATCTAATTCATTTATGTAGTTTCTAAATTAATGAATTTAGTAATTGTTGAAAGTCCTGCAAAAGCTAAAACTATAAACAAATATTTAGGTAGTAAATATACTGTATTAGCAAGTTATGGACATATAAGAGATTTGCCTTCAAAAAATGGGTCTGTTGATCCTGAAAATAAATTTAAAATGATTTGGGAGATAGATAGTTTTTCAAAAAAATATTTAAAAGAAATAGTAGACGTTGTTAAAGATTCTGAAAAAGTGATCCTTGCAACTGACCCAGACCGTGAAGGCGAAGCTATAGCTTGGCATGTTAAGGAATATCTTAATGAAAAAAAATTATTAAAGGATAAAAAAATTGAAAGAGTTGTTTTTAATGAAATTACTAAAAAAGCTGTTACTAATGGTATAGAAAATCCAAGATCTATTGAACCTCTATTAGTTGATGCATATATGGCCAGAAGAGCTTTGGATTACCTGGTTGGTTTTAATATTTCTCCTATACTATGGACCAAGTTGCCAGGATCAAAATCTGCTGGAAGAGTTCAATCTGTAGCTCTCCGTTTATTAACTGAAAGAGAGCAAGAAATTGAAATTTTTAAACCGGAAGAATTTTGGACTTTAAATGTTATTTTTAAAACAAAAGAAAATAATCTAATTACATCAAATGTAAATCAACTAAATGGAAATAAAATTGAAAAGTTTTCATTTAAAAATAAAGAAGAAATAAATAAATCTATTGAAAATATTAAAAATAATAAATATGAAATTACAAATGTTAGTTCAAAAATTTATTCAAGGAACCCATCTGGTCCTTTTACTACATCAACATTACAGCAATCATCATCTAGTAAATTAGGTTTTGGTGCATCAAGAACGATGCAAATCGCTCAAAGACTCTATCAAGGCATTGATATCGAAGGAGATACAGTAGGGTTAATAACTTATATGAGAACGGATGGAACGAATATTTCCAAGGATGCTGTAGAAACTTTTAGAAATTTTATTAATGAAAATTATGGAAAAAATTATTTACCTGAAACTCCTCTAAACTATTCTGGAAAAAAAGCCAAAAATGCTCAAGAAGCGCACGAAGCAATAAGACCAACTGAAATTACTAGAAAACCCGAAGATATGAAGAAATATTTAAGCAGCGACCAATTTAAGTTGTATAATTTAATATGGTCAAGAGCTCTATCTTCGCAAATGGAATCTGCAAAATTTGATAGAAAAACAATAACAATTTCTTCTGAAGATAAAAAAAATATTTTTAAAGCTAATGGCTCGGTAATAAAATTTGATGGATATTTAAAACTATCAAATATAGACGATAATAATGATGATGAAAAAATATTACCCGATGTAAATAAGGGCCCTGTTGAAATAAATGAGTTTAAAAATGAACAACATTTTACACAACCTCCACCTAGATATTCTGAAGCAAGTTTGGTAAAAAAATTAGAAGAACTAGGAATAGGAAGGCCATCAACTTATGCAAGCATAATTTCAGTCATATCTAATAGAGGTTATGCTGATATTAACAATAAAAGATTTTTTCCAACTGATAGAGGAAAATTATTATCTGCTTTCTTGGAAAAATTGTTTTCAAAATATGTTGACTACGACTTTACAGCTAAATTAGAAGATCAATTAGATGATATTACGTCTGGAAAAGAAGATTGGTTGAATGTTTTAGACTACTTTTGGAAAGATTTTAATTTAAATGTTGCTAATGTTAAAGAAAAAAGAACGAGAGAAGTTCTAGATTTATTGAATGAAAGTCTTGGTTCTCTAATTTTCGAAATTGATAAAGATGGAAAAATTGATAGAAAATGTAAATTATGTAATGGTGGACAATTAAGCTTAAAAAATAGTTTTAGAGGTGGAGCTTTCATAGGATGTTCAAATTATCCTGAATGTAAATTTACTAGACCATTATCTAAAGCAAAAGCCGCTCAACAATTAAATTTAGCCGAACCTAAATTGGTAGGTAAAAATGATGTTGGCGATGAAATTTTCTTAAAAAATGGAAGATTTGGTCCCTACTTGCAATATCAAAATAGAGCAATAAAAGAAAAACCTAAAAAAAAAAGTAAAGACAAAAAAAAAGAAGATAATTTAAAAAATGTTTCTATACCTAAGGGTATAGATGTTGAAAATATTAATTTAGAAAAAGCAAAATTTTTATGTTCATTACCTATATCTTTAGGAAAAAATCCAGATAATAATCAAGATATAACTTTAAATGTAGGGAGATTTGGACCATATCTTAAATGTGAAAACAAATCAGCAAAACTAGAAAATGTAAATGAAATATTTTCGATAGGATTAAATAGAGCCATCACACTAATAGCTGAAGCAAAACCTGGACGAATCTCTTCATCGTTAATTAAAGATCTGGGCGAACATCCTGAAGATAAAAAGCCTGTAAGAATTATGAAAGGTCAATACGGCCCTTATATTAAATATAAATCATTAAATGCCACTATACCTGAAGAAAAAGATCCATCAGAAATTAATATGGAAGATGCTTTAATATTAATTGAAAAAAGAAAAGAATACGATAGAACTAAAAAAAAGAAAAAAAAATGAAAATTTTATTTTTTATTATATTAAGTTTTTTTTTGTTTACTAATTCTTATTCAATTGAAATATTAGATTGCTCCAAAGAGACTAGTTATATAAAAAAATTAAATTGCAAGGCAAAAAATTTAAAAGCTAAATTAAATGAAAAGCAGGCTGAAACAAAAGAAAAAATATCAAATAAAGCAAAAGAGTTAAAAGCAAAAGTAGAAAATAAATAAACACAAATTTTAAAAATTGACTATTGAAGATAATATAAAAAAACTGAATATAAAATTACCAAATGCACCTGATCCTGTCGGATCTTATGTTGCTACTAAAATTGCTGACAAATTGCTATATATATCTGGTCAAGTGTCAATTAATGAAAAAGGAGAATTTATAAAAGGTAAACTTGGAAAAGAATTAAATTTAGAAGAAGGTTATGAAGCTGCTAAAAGATGCGCATTAAATATTGTTTCCCAAGCAAAAAAAGCTTGTAATAATGATTTATCTAAAATTAAATCATGTATTAAATTAACAGGATATGTAAATTCCACAAATGACTTTACTGACCAACCAAAAGTTATAAACGGAGCTTCAGATATAATTGCTTCTATATTTGGAGAAATTGGAAAACATACTAGGGCAGCTGTAAGCACTAATAGTCTTCCCTTAGGTGTAGCAGTTGAGGTTGATGCAATTTTTGAACTTAATTAAATTTTAAAATATTTAATACCATTATTTGACATTTTTTTTTGAGAATAAATATTTCTCATGTCGTATACAGAAAATCTATTATGACCAACTAACTTTTTAAAATTTAAATTTCTAAACTCGTTCCATTCAGTATGTAAAATGATCAAATCACTGTTTTTACAAGCTGATGATATTTTGTTATAAAAAATTACATTTTTGTAAGTTTTGAATGAAATCTTTAATCCTGAAGGATCATAATATGAAATTTTGGCACCTTGCTTATGTAATTTTGGTATTAGTTTTAAAGCTGGTGACTCTCTCATATCATCAGTATTAGGTTTAAAAGTTACACCCAAAAAAGTAATCCTTTTTTTAAAAATTTTACCTTTGGAAATTTTTTTTATTTTGGAAAACAAAATATCGTTTCTTTTTTCATTAGATTTAACTGCAGAATTAATAATAGACAATTTTGTGTTAAATTTTTTAGCAGTATTTAATAGAGCTCTAGTGTCTTTCGGAAAACAAGATCCGCCATATCCGGGACCGGCTCTTAAAAAGCGAGACCCTATTCTTGAGTCTAAACCCATGCCAACAGAAATATCTTGAATATCAACATTAACTTTCTCACATAAATTAGCAATTTCATTTATAAAACTAATTTTTGTGGCTAAAAATGAATTCGACGAATATTTAATTAGTTCAGCAGCTCTTCTTGAGGTATTCAAGTATTTTCCTCCTCTTTTAATTATAGGTTCATAAAGACTCTTTAAAAGACTATTAGCTTTAGAATTACTAGTTCCAACAACAATTCTATCTGGATACATAAAATCTCTAATTGCCTCTCCTTCCCTTAAAAATTCTGGGTTTGAAACAACTGAAAATAATTTTTTAGATTTTTTTTGAGAAATTAATTTTTCTATTTTATCACCAGTTGTAACTGGAACTGTTGATTTAGTAATAATAATTTTAAATTTATTTATATTTTTAGAAATCACATTAACAACACTAAAAATTTGAGATAAATCAGCTGAATAAGATTTTTTTTTAGTAGGTGTGCCGACACAAATAAATATTAAATTAGATTTTTTAACTGAATAAGTTATATCGTTAGTAAAATTAAGTCTCTTAGCTTTATAATTTTTTTTTACCAATTCATCAAGACCAGGTTCAAAAATTGGAATAAAACCTTTTTTTAAATTTTCAATTTTTTTAATATTATTGTCTACACACACAACGTTGTGGCCTAGATCAGAAAAACAAACTCCCGTAACAAGCCCAACATATCCTGTACCTATTATACAAATTTTCATTTTTTTGAAATTTTCATTGAAGATCTTATGTATCCTTTCATAGTACCACAGTCTAAATATTTACCGGCAAAATTATGACCAACAAATTTATTGCTTTCTAAAATAAGCGATTGTATTGCATCAGTGATATGAATTTCACCACTTTTTCCTTTTTTTTGTTTTTTTAATTTTGTAAATATTTTTTTTGGCAAAATATATCTTCCTATTACTGCTTTATTTGATGGTGCCTTATTAATCGAAGGTTTCTCAATGACTCCTTCTATTAAAAAATTTTTATCATTTATTTTTTTTTTAACTTTATAAATGCCCCATCTAGTCACATCCTTTTTTTTTACGTTCATACTAGCCATTACTGATGCATTATATTTTTTATGAATTGAAATCATATTTTTAGAACAATTATTTTTTATTATAAGATCGTCTGGCAACAGAATTAAAAAATATTTTTCTTTTATTAATTTTTTTGCTTTCAGAATAGCATCGCCGGTACCCGATGGGGAATTTTGGTAAACAAATTTTATTATTTTTTTATATTTCTTAATTTTTTTAAATTCTTTTAAAATTCTTTTATCTTTTTTTTTTTTGATTATTTTTTTATAAAAATTATCTTTTTGAAAATAATTTTTAATCATCATTTTTTTCTTTGAAATAATTAAAATTATTTCTTTAATTCCTGCATCAATACATTCGTCTAAAACATATTCAAGGCCTGGTTTGCCATTAATTGGAAGTAGTTCCTTTGGTATTATGCTAGTTAAAGGTAGCAATCTAGTACCTAATCCAGCTAAAGGAATTATTGCTTGTTTAATCATTTAAATGTTTTACTTATAAAACTAAATTATTACAAATGAAAACACTAAGAAGTATAAAAAAATTAAAAACAACTATTTCCAATATCAATAATCTTGGATTTGTTCCTACAATGGGAGGTCTACACGATGGGCATTTATCACTCATCAACAAGTGCCAAAAAAAATGTGATAAAACTTTAGTTTCGATCTATGTAAATCCCAAACAATTTAATAATTTTAAAGACTTTTCAAAATATCCAAGGAATTTGAATAAAGATTTAAAGATATTAAAAAAGCTAAATGTTGATTTTGTTTTTATTCCAAAAACCTCTGAAATTTATAAAAAAAAAAGAAAAAAAAAATTAATAGTTAATAATAAAAAAAAAATATTATGCGGAAAATTTAGAAGAGGACATTTTGAAGGTGTGATTGACATTATTGATAGGTTGTTATTTATAATAAACCCTCAATATATATTTTTAGGAGAAAAAGATTTTCAACAACTTTTCTTAATTAAAAAACATGTAAAAAAAAAATTTAAAGTAAAAGTAATTTCTTGTAAAACAATTAGAGATAATAATTTCTTAGCTCTATCAAGTAGAAATTATTTGTTATCCAAAAAAGATCTTATTACTGCCGGCAAAATAGCTAAAAAAATAAATCAATTTAAAAAACAAATTAAAAAAAATTATAAAAATAAAAATAATATTATTCATATAAAAAAATATTTAATAAAAAATTATCCAATAAAGCTTGACTATTTAGAACTAAGAAATGAAAAAAATTTATGTAAAATAAAAAAAAATAACAAATTTAAAGTGTTCTTAGCTTACTACATTAATGGTGTTAGATTAATTGATAATTACTAATTTAAGAAAAAATAAGCACCTATTCCTAAAAAAGATAAAAAACCTATAACATCAGTTATAGTTGTTACAAAAACACTTGAAGCAATGGCCGGATCTATTTTCATTCTTTTTAATGTAACTGGAACTAATATTCCAAATAGACCTGCTACTATCATATTCAATATCATTGAAATAGAGATAATTAATGAAAGTTTAATATCTTTAAACCAAACTTGAACAATTAATGCACTTATTAAGGCAAATATAATACCATTTAAAATGCCTATACTAAATTCTTTAGAAACAGTTCTGACAAAATTATTTTTTGTTAATTCGTTTGTTGCTAAAGCTCTTATTGTTACAGCCAAAGTTTGCATCCCAGCATTTCCTCCCATTGAAGCAACTATTGGCATTAAGAAAGCAAGTGCAACCATTTGTTCTATAGTTGCTCCAAATAAACTAATAACCCAAGTTGCCAAAAAAGCAGTAAATAAATTTAACAATAACCAATTAAATCTTCTTTTTGTTTTTTTCATTACACCATCTGTAATTTCTTCGTCACCCACCCCAGCTAATCTTAGGGCATCTTCTTCTGCTTCTTCTTTTAATACAGTTAAAACGTCATCACTAGTTATCATGCCAACTAATTTATTGGATTTATCAACTACACAAGCAGAATTTAAATTATAATTTTCAAATAAGTGTCCAACTTCTTCTTGATCCATATCAACTGGTATTGATAGCTGTGTTTCAAGCATTATCGATTGCATTTTTGTATCTCTTGGTGTTCTTAAAACTTTAGATGATGGGACTGTGCCTATAGGTTTAAACTCATTATCTACTATAAATATTTCTAAAAATTCTTCAGGCAAATCTTTATTTTCTCTTAAATAATCTATTGTCTGTCCTACTGACCAATTACTAGGAATGGCTGTAAATTCTCTTTGCATTAATCTAGCCGCAGTATCTTCAGGATAACTTAAGCTTTCTTGAAGTATAAAACGATCTTTTGGTGGCAATAAATTTAAAATTATTTCTTTATTCTTTTCATCTAAATTTTCTAGTATTTTGATAGCATTGTCAGATTCTAAGTTTTTCAGAATTGAAACTATTGCATCCGAAGATAAATATTTAATTAATTCTGACTGTATTGCTTCGTTTAACTCTATATAAACTTCAGGATTAATTTTAAAGTTATTAAGTTTAATCAATTTTTCCCTATCAACTTCATTAAGATGTTCAATGATGTCAGCTGCATCAGAAGGGTGCATTTCTCCAAATGAATTTGTAATAAATTCTGCATCATTGCTTTGAATTTTATCGTTAACTACTTTTATATATTCCTTGTTAAACTCAAAGTTGGTTTTTTTATCTTTTATTTTTTTTACTAAAGCCATAAAATTACATTAAAATTAAATAAGCACTATTAATACAAAATTCTGATAATACAATTCTTAATATGCGTTTAGATATAAAAAGATCAATAAAACCGGTCAAATACAATGAAGCTATTGAGTTCCTTGAAAAAAGAGTTGACGAAGTAAGTAAAGGAAAATCAAATGATTTAATATGGATTTTGGAACATCCTTCAATATTCACTACTGGTATAAGATATAGAGAGAACGAAATATTAGATAAAAAAATAAAATTAATAAAAACTCATAGAGGTGGAAAAATTACTTGGCATGGTCCAGGTCAATTAATATTTTATTTTGTAATTGATTTAAAAAAAAGAAAAAAGGATATAAGAAAATTTATCAATTTAATTGAGAATACTATAATAGAAACTCTAAAATCATATAAAATTTTTTCCTTCAATGACAGAAAAAACATCGGGATTTGGATTGAAGATAAGAATAAAATAAAAAAAATTGCTGCTATAGGAATTAGAGTAAAAAAATGGATTGCTTATCATGGTTTTTCTTTAAACATTAACAATAGCTTAGATGCATACAAAAAAATTATACCCTGTGGAATTAAAGACAGAGGCATAATTAATCTTAAAATGATAAAAAATTTAAAATACAATGATATAAGAGAAAAAATAATATTAAATTTTATTAAGAATCTAAAAAAGAAAGTCTCTTAATCTTTAGAAATTTTTTGAAATAATCAGGCAATAAAGCTCTGTAAGTAAATTTTTTATTTTTTATAATAAATTTTATTTCATGCGAATGTAACATTAAATTTTTACTTTTATAATTTTTATAGTTAATATCTTTATATTTTTTATCGCCAAAAATAGGATGGCCCAATGCAAATAATTGTTTTCTTAATTGATGTTTTCGTCCAGTTATTGGTTGCAACTTAATTAAAGTTGATTGAATATTCTTATCAAGAACTTTAAATTTAGATTTAGCATTTTCAACTATTTTTTTATTATTTTCATATCTAACTAAACTATCGTTTAACTCTCCAAAATCATTTAATAATTCACCATGACATATGGCTAAATAAGTTTTATGAACTCTTCTCAATCTAAATAATGATGTAAATAGTTGTGCTGTTTCTCTATTTTTTGCAATTATAAAAACACCTGAAGTTTCTTTATCCAACCGGTGTACTGAGTATGGCTTTGTACCGTCAAAGAATTTACTTTTGGCAAAAATATCAATAAGATTTTTTTTTGATTTTGTTCCGCCTTGTACTGAAATGCCTGAGCTTTTATTCAATACTATAAAATCATCATTGTCTTCTATAATTAAATCTTCGTTTTCTTTTACAACATTTAATGATGGATTATAACGAATTTTTTTTGGTATAATTTTTTCTTCAAATTTAAAATTAAATAAATTTATTTCATCATTGGTTTTAACTTTGTATGAGCTCTTAGTTTTTTTGTTATTAACTTTAATTTTTCCTTTTCGAAGATTCTTTTCTATTAGACTTTGAGGCATTTTACCTAAATTATTTCTAATCCACTTATCTAAACGCATTTGATTGTAATTAGAGTCTACTAAATAAGACTTTTTCATTATTTGTTTAAAATTATTATAAGTTTGAAATTAAGCTATTGCTTCTTTTTTAACTTCTTTTGTATCTTTTTTCTTTATATCAACTTTTTTTGCTTCAACATCTCTATCTACAAATTCAATAACTGCCATTGGGGCTTTGTCACCATATCTAAATCCTGCCTTTATAATTCTTGTATAGCCACCTTTTCTATTTATATATCTCTTAGATAGAGTTTTTTTAACTTTATTAGCAGAATTCTTGTCTTGTAATTTTGAAATTAATTTTTTTGTATTTTGTAGAGTATCACTTTTACCCAAAGTTATAATTTTATCTGCTTGCGGTCTTAAAAATTTAGCCTTTGGCAATGTAGTGGTAATTTGTTCGTACTTTATTAAAGAATTTAACATGTTTTTTAATAAAGCTTTTCTGTGCTCTGAAGTTCTATTAAGTTTTTTATGACTTTGACCGTGTCTCATAATTAAATAGATTCCTCAAGTTTTTTAGATAATTCTACTATATTATCTGGAGGCCAATTAGGTATTTCCATTCCTAGATATAAAGACATTCCAGTTAAAACTTCTTTAATTTCATTTAAAGACTTACGTCCAAAATTAGGTGTTCTTAACATTTCACCTTCAGATTTTTGAACTAAATCGCCAATATAAATTATATTATCATTTTTAAGACAATTCATTGATCTGACAGATAATTCAAGTTCATCAACTTTCCTTAACAAATTTTTATTAAATTCAGGTTCAACAGGTTTATCTCTGATTACTACTTCTTGTGGTTCTTCAAAATTAATAAACATTCCTAATTGATCTTGAAAAATTCTTGCAGAATAAGCAATAGCATCTTCTGCAGAAATTGAACCATTTGTTTCAACTTCCATGATCAACTTATCGTAATCAAGTGCTTTTCCTTCTCTTGCTGTGCTAACTGAATAAGATACCTTTTTTACCGGACTAAATAGCGAGTCTATGGGTATCAATCCCAAAGGTGGGTCTTCTGGTTTGTTTATCTCAGCTGATGCATAACCTTTTCCAGTATTAACATTCATTTCCATATGAAAATTAGTTTTTTCATCTAAATTACATATAACTAAATCAGGATTTAATATTTCAATGTCAGTTACTGCTGTAATATTAGCAGCTTTAATCTCTCCAGGACCTTTTGCGTCTAAAATTAACTTTTTAGTTCCTTCAGAAGAACTTTTTAAGGCTAAAGATTTAATATTTAGAACAATATCAGTAACATCTTCTCTAATACCTTTTATAGATGTAAACTCATGTAAAACTCCATCAATTTGAATGCTAGTAACTGCTGCACCTCTTATTGAAGATAATAAAATACGTCTTAATGAATTTCCTAAAGTAAGGCCATAACCTTTCTCCAAGGGCTCAGCTACTATTTTTGCATATGATTTATCATCACTTAATTTGATATCTAATTTAGCTGGCTTAATTAATGATTTCCAGTTTTTTACATTAACTTCTGTGCTTTCCATTTAAACTCTCCTTCTTTTTGGTGGTCTACTACCATTATGTGGCAATGGTGTTGTGTCTTTAATTGATAAAATTTTAAATCCTCTAGCCTGTAGTGCTCGTAATGCAGTTTCTCTACCTGAGCCAGGTCCTTTTACTTCAACTGACAGAATTTTCATTCCACTTTCAATTGCTTTAGCAGCCGCAGCATCTGCAGCTACTTGTGCTGCATATGGTGTAGATTTTCTAGATCCTTTAAAACCTTTTTGACCAGCAGAAGCCCAGGATATTACATTTCCATTTGTGTCAGCTATAGAAATGATTGTATTATTGAATGTAGATTGAACATAAGCAATACCATTTAAAATATTTTTCTTGGTTTTCTTTTTTTTAAAATAAGAACTTTTCTTTATAATTTTTTCTTGTTTTTCTTCAGTATTAATTTTTTTATTATCTTTTTTCTCTTCAGTTTTCATATTATCTATTTTTTAAGTGGAGTTAATTTTTTTCCAGCTATAGCTATAGCCTTTCCTTTTCTTGTTCTTGCATTGCATCTTGTTCTTTGACCTCTTACAGGCAATTTTTTTTTATGTCTAGATCCCCTATAACTAGCCAGGTCAATAAGTCTTTTTATACTTAAAGATGTTTCTCTACGTAAATCTCCCTCTACAGTAAAATTTTTGTCTATATATTCTCTAATTTTTAAAATCTGATCATCTGTTAATTCATTTACTCTCATAGACTTAGATATATTTAGATCTTTGCATATCTGTTTTGAGAATTTGTTTCCTATTCCGTAAATATAAGTTAGACCAGTTTGTACAATCTTATTCGTTGGGATATTTACACCTGCTATACGAGCCATATATTTTGAGATAAATTTAGCCTTTTATATAAGAAGTTTGTTCAATGTCAACGTATTATACCTTAAGAATATCTTCAATTTTACCTTTAATTACCTGAATTTTTTGATTACCGTCTATTTCGTGAAAATAACTTCTTGTAGAATAAAAATCTAGAACAGGTTTAGTCTTAGCCATATATTCTTCATATCTTGTAATTATGGCGGCTTGATTATCATCTTTTCTTTTTTTTAGGTAATTCTTTCCACATTCATGGTTAACAATTTCTTTCTCATTAAAATACTCATTCATAGTTTTATTGCATTTTTCACATATAATTCTACCTAAAATTCTTTTTTCTATAATTTCTCGCGATACTTTTAAAAATAAAATAAAATTTATTGATTGATTATTAGAATTTAACATAACTTCCAAAGTTTCAGCTTGATTTATATTTCTAGGATAACCATCAAAAACAATTTTGTTTTTGTATTTGGGGTTTGTAATAACTCTATTTAACAACTCGTTAACAATATTATCTTTAACAAAATCACCTTGTTCGATTATTTTCTCAATTTTTTTTCCAATTTCACTTTTTTCTTTAATTTCTAATCTTAGCAAATCTCCTGTGGATACTTGGTGTAGATCAAATTTATTAACCAAATTCTGCGACTGGGTGCCTTTGCCAGATCCTGGTGGACCAAAAATTATTACATTCACCTCTTATCGTCCAAATTTAGTTTTTTTAATTAACTGCTCGTATTGAGCACTCATCAATCTAGTTTGTACTTGGGTTACAGTATCAATTGCAACTACAACTACTATTAATATCGATGTTCCTCCTAGATAGAAAGGTATAGGATAATTTGCAATTAAAAATTCTGGCATTAAGCAAACTAATGTTAAATAAATTGCACCAATTGTTGTTAATCTTGTTAAAATAGTATCTATATACAACGCTGTACTTTCTCCTGGCCTAATACCGGGTATAAATCCACCATATTTTCTTAAATTTTCAGCAGTCTCTGTGGGGTTAAATGTTATTGATGTATAAAAAAATGTAAAAAATATTATTCCCGAAGCATATAAAAGCATATACAGAGGCTGTCCTTGCGAAAAATATGAAGAAATATTTAGAAAAGTTTCATTATTTGATAGATTAAAGTTTGAAAAAGTTACTGGTAATAATAATAAAGCTGAAGCAAATATCGCAGGAATAACGCCTGCTTGATTAATTTTTAACGGTAAGTGAGATGATTCTCCACCATAAATTTTATTACCCATTTGTCTTTTTGGGTAATTTATTAATATTTTTCTAAGTGCTCTTTCCATAAAAACAATAAACATTATTGTTAATATCAATAGTATAAATAATGCAATTATTAAAAATGTTGAAATGGCTCCTGTTCTTCCAAGCTCAAAAGTAGTAACAAGCGCTCTAGGAATTTCTGCAACGATTCCAGAAAATATTATTAATGAAATTCCATTACCTATTCCTCTTTGTGTGATTTGTTCACCTAGCCACATTAAAAAAATTGTTCCCGCAACTATTGTTGTGACTGTTGAAACTTTAAAAAAAACTCCCGGATTTATAACCAAGTTAGCCGAGGATTCAAGTCCAACAGCTAGTCCATAACCTTGAACTGTTGCCAATAAAACTGTTCCATATCTTGTTATTTGAGTAATTTTTTTTCTTCCTATTTCTCCCTGACTTTTTAAATTTTTGAAATAATCTGAAGTTCCTGTTAGTAATTGAACTATAATTGATGAAGATATGTATGGCATAATACCTAATGCAAATATTGCCATCCTTGAAACAGCTCCTCCTGCAAAAACATTAAACATTCCTAACAAGCCTTTTTGATTTCCCTCCATGAGCAACTGTAATTGTTGAGGATCTATACCAGGCAAAGGTATGAATGTTCCTAATCTATATATTGATAGTATGAAAATTGTAAATAAAATCCGATTTCTTAAATCATTAGATTGAGAAGATATACTCATGTTTGTATCTTATTTTTTAAAAATTTGTACTATAGAACCGTTTTTTTCTAATTTATCTTTTGCCGATTTAGAAAAGAAATCTGCCTCAATGATAATTTTTTCTTCAACTTCACCTGAGCCTAAAATTTTAAGTTTAGACGATTTTTTATTAAGAATATTTAATTTTTTTAATAATTCTAAATTTATTTTTTCTTTACTATTAATTGATTTTTTTTTTATAAAATACTGTATTTTACCTAAATTTATTTTTTCTACATTAGCTTTTTTAATTGAGTTAAATCCTCTCTTGGGCAACCTTCTATACAAAGGCATTTGACCACCTTCAAAACTCTTAATTGCCACTCCAGATCTTGATTTTTGTCCTTTAACACCTCTGCCAGATGTTTTTCCTTTTCCAGATCCTATGCCTCTACCAACTCTTATTTTTTTTCTTTTAACTTGTTCTAAACTATTTAATGTACTCATTATCCTCTTTTTTCAATTATCTCTGATATTTTTTTGCTTCTAATTAAAGATATATGTTTTGGTGAATGTTGATTTTTCAATGCTTTTAAGCAAGCTCTAATAACATTGTGTGGGTTTGCAGTACCCATAGATTTTGCGACAATATCCTTAATTCCTAAAACTTCGCACACAGCTCTTATTGGGCCACCTGCAATAATACCCGTTCCTTTTGGTGCCGATCTTAGCTTAATCTTTCCCGCTCCATCTTTGCCTAATGAATCATGATGAATTGTTCTACCCTCTCTTAATGGTATTTGAATCATATTTCTTTTTGCTAAATCATTTGCTTTTTTAATAGCATCTGGGACTTGTTTTGCTTTAGCATGAGCTATACCTATTTTACCATTTTGATTACCAACTACTACCAAGGCTGAGAAACCAAATCTTCTTCCACCTTTAACAACTTTTGTTATTCTATTTATATGAACTAATTTCTCTAAATATTCTTTATCTTTTTCCATAAATTATAATTTCATTCCATTTTTTCTTAAAGTTTCGGCAAAAACTTTAACTCTACCATGATATTTGTAAATTCCCCGATCAAAATAAATTTTTGATATTTTTTTTTCTTGTGCTTTTTTTGCCAATTTTTCAGCAACTATTTTTGATAACTCAATTTTATTAGTTTTTTTTAGTGATTTAATATCTTTTTCTATAGAAGATACTGAAAATAAAGTAATATTTTTTCTGTCATCAATTATTTGTGCAGAAATATTTTTTATTGATCGAAAAATACTCAATCTAAATCTATCTGCACTTGAAGATCTTTTTAATTTGTTTCTGATCCTAAATTTTTTTCTATCACTTGTATTAATTTTCATTACTTTTTCTTTCCTTCTTTTCTCAATATATACTGTCCTATTTCCTTAATTCCTTTACCTTTATATGGTTCTGGTGGTCTAAAAGCTTTAATTTTTGAAGCAATCATTCCGACTAATTGTTTATCCATTCCTTGAATTTTAACTAATGTTTGTTTTTCAACAGCAATTTTAATACCTTCAGGAATATCAAAATTTATATCATGGCTGTAGCCAAGCTGTAAATTGAGCTGTTTTCCTTTTAAAGAAGCTCTGTATCCTACTCCTGTTAGTTCAAGTGTTTTTTCATATCCTGAGTTGACGCCTAATATCGCATTGTTAACCAAACTTCTATTCATTCCCCAAAGTCTTTTTGTATCTTCATTAATTTTTTTTGGTTTAATACTGATTTCTTTTCCTTCTTTTATGTCCAAGTCAAAAACTCTTGTATCTATACTTAAGGTTTTTTTTCCAAGTGGACCCTCTATATTTAACGCATTACCTGCCATTACAACTTTTATTTTTTCAGGAATTTTAATATTTATTTTTCCAATTTTAGACATTAAAACACCTTACAAATTATTTCACCGCCTAGTTTTTGTTTTCTTGCATCTATATCGGTCATAACTCCCTTAGGAGTAGATATTATTGCAATACCTAAGCCATTATTTATCATTGGTAAACTTTGTGCACTTGAAAATATTCTTCTACCTGGTTTTGAAACTCTTTCTATAGTGCTTATTACTGGTGTTCCAGAATTGTATTTTAAATTTATTAACAAATCAATTGCGTTTGATTCTTTTGCCTCAACCTTATAGTCAATTATAAAACCCTCTCTTTTTAAAACTTCGGCAATTTTAGTTTTAAATTTTGATGATGGTAATTTTATTATTTTGTGATTTCTCAGCTGAGCATTTTTTATTCTTGCTATCATATCCCCAATTGGGTCACTTAAACTCATATAAAAATCCTTTCTACCAACTTGATTTAACCATTCCTGGAATTTTACCTTCAAGACCAAGCTTTCTTAAAGCTATTCTTGAAATTTTTAACTTTCTATAAACTCCGTGAGCTCTTCCTGATATTTGACATCTATTCCTCACTCTAATCATTGATGAATTTCTTGGTAATTTAGATAGTTTTTGTTGTGCTCTAAATCTTTCTTCAAGAGGTATTTTTTTATCCAT
>CACFKF010000008.1 GCA_902566775.1 uncultured Pelagibacteraceae bacterium
AATTTTTTGCAAAAAATAACGTGTCTCTGCCAAGTCCTGGTCCTAGCTCAACAATATTTGCAATATTTTGCTCTTGAAATAGCTTAAGTGCTTTGGCAGCTGCTATACTTGGTTCTAGACCAAACATCTCAGGCTTACTTAAGAAGCTAGCTTCCCAATGCTGAGATTGTAGGTCTAATTTTTTTTGATCCAAATTTATTTTACTGGGTCTGGAACCTTACGCAAATAAGGTTTTATAGTTTCCCAACCATCTGGATATATTTTTTTTGCTTCTTCGTTTGTAACTTTTGGAACAATAATTACTTTTTCACCTGGTTTCCAGTCAGCTGGTGTAGCAATTTTATGTTTTGCTGTACGTTGCATTGAATCAATTGTTCTTAATATTTCATGAAAGTTACGTCCTGTTGTCATTGGATATGTTAAAAATAAACCAATTCTTTTATCTGGTCTAATAACATAAACTGTTCTAACAGTTTCATTATCTACCGCAGTACGACCCATAGATGTTGTTCCAGCATCACCTTCTAACATATTATAAAGTTTTGCTACTTCTAACTTTTCATCTGCAACAATTGGATAGTTTGGTTTTAGTCCACAAACATCTTTAATATCATCTAACCACTTAACATGATCAGAAACTGGATCAACACTCAATCCCATAACTTTGACATTTCTTTTGTCAAACTCGGGTTTCATTTTAGCCAATGCCCCAAGTTCAGTTGTGCAGACTGGAGTAAAGTCTTTTGGGTGTGAAAATAAAACTCCCCAACTATCTCCAAGCCATTCGTGAAAAGATAATTTTCCTTCTGAAGTTTCAGCTGTAAAATCTGGAGCTACACTATTAATTTTTAAAGTCATTTTTTTCCTCTCTCTTTATGTTTTTAAAAATAATTATAATCAAGATTTATTTGCTATGCAATTTTTTATAGTTTAAATATTGCCAATGATATTTGAACAATTATTCGATACAAAATCTTCAACCTACACTTACATTATAGCTAGCGGTAAAGGGCGTGAAGCTTTAATAATTGATCCAGTCATTGAAAACTCAGATCAATATATAAAAATTCTAAAAAATTTAGATTTAAAATTGGTCAAAGTAATGGATACACATATTCATGCAGATCATATTTCTGGTTTAAATGAACTTAGTAAAAGAACTAAATGCACAAAAATCATGGGAGAAAAATCTAGTTCAGAAGTTTTAGACATACGTGTCAAAGATAACGAAAAAATAAAAATTGAAAATATAGAGTTAATATCAATGTATACTCCAGGTCACACTGATTGCTCTTATAGTTTTTTAATGAACGATAGAGTTTTTACTGGTGATGCATTGTTAATTAATGGTACAGGAAGAACAGATTTTCAAAATGGTAGTTCACTTGATGCGTATAATTCTTTGTTTAATAAATTATTAAAATTACCTGAAAAAACTTTAGTATTTCCAGCCCATGATTATAACGGAAAAAAATATTCAACAATTGAAAGTGAAAAACACAATAACCCTAGACTTCAAGTAAATTCTGCTGACGAATATGCTGAAATAATGAATAATTTAGATTTAGAAAATCCAAAAATGATGGATATAGCGGTTCCTGCGAATGTTAAAGGTTTTACTTTAGATCAAATAAATTAAACTAAAAAAATTATTATTGTAATTTTAGTAAGAATAATTATATTTGTCCTATGTCTTGTAATAATCCAAAGTGTAATTGCAAAAACTGCAACTGCGAAAGCTGCAGTTGCGATGGAAACAAAGACTGTGTTTGTGCACCTTCTGCTACTAATTGTTGTTGTAATAACTAACAATTAGTTTAATTAAACTTCAAAAAATTAAATTATGAATGATTATTTACAGTCTATTATCAATCGAGACCCAGCTGCAAAATCCAAGTTAGGGGTCATTCTAACTTATCCTGGAGTAAAAGCTGTTTTCTTTCATCAAATTGCACATTTTTTTTCTGTTGCAAAATTTGATCTTGTTGCAAGAATTATATCTCAGTTTTCAAGATTTTTGACAGGAATAGAAATCCATCCAAAGGCTAAGATAGGAAAAAATTTATTTATTGATCATGGCATGGGTGTTGTCATTGGAGAAACTTCAGAAATTGGAGATAATGTTACTATCTATCACATGGTTACATTGGGGGGCATTTCTCCTAGCATAGACTCGGACAATCAAAGAAACATTAAAAGACACCCTACCTTAAAAGATAATGTGGTAGTTGGTTCTGGAGCTCAAGTTTTAGGACCAGTTATCGTTGGAGAAAATGCTAAGATTGGAGCAAACGCAGTAGTAACTAAAGATGTTCCTGAAAATGCAGTAATGGTTGGCATACCAGCTAAAAATGTTGGAACTACAACTAAAGAATTTAAACCTTACGGTATTACTCCAAGTAGTGACAAATAAAATGAAAAATTCGCAAAATAATTTTATTGAAGGTATTGGTAATACTCCTTTAATAAAACTTAAAGCTGCATCAGAATTAACAGGATGCAATATTTATGGGAAAGCTGAATACTTAAATCCAGGTGGATCTGTAAAAGATAGAGCTGCTTTAGCTTTACTAAAAGATGCAGAAGAAAAAAAACTTATTTCAAAGGGGGGTATTATTGTTGAAGGAACTGCAGGCAATACTGGGATAGGGCTATGCCTTTTAGGAAATTCATTAGGATATAAAACTATAATTGTAATGAATGACAATCAAACCCAAGAAAAAAAAGATACTTTAAAAAATATTGGTGCTGATTTAAGATTGGTTCCACCCAAACCTTATAAAGATGATGGTAATTACGTTAAAGTTGCTGGACGACTTGCTGAAGAATTAAAAGCTAGTAATAACCAAGGTGTAGTTTGGGCAAATCAATTTGATAATGTTGCAAATTCTAAAGGACATTATGAAACTACAGGACCAGAAATTTGGCAACAAACAGATGGTAAAATCGATGGTTTTGTTTGTGCGTCTGGCACAGGAGGGACTATTGGTGGTGTTAGTAGTTATTTAAAAGAGAAAAACAAAAATATTAAAATTTATTTATCAGATCCAAGAGGATCTGCTCTTTATAATTATATAAAAAATGGTGAACTAAAAAGTGAAGGTGGATCCATAACAGAAGGAATTGGTTCGAGTAGAGTAACAAAAAATTTCGCAACAGCAAAAATAGATGGGGCTTTTTCGATTGACGATAAAGAGTCTTTGCCAATTATTTTTGATTTGATTCAAAATGAAGGTTTAAGTTTAGGTACAAGTAGTGGTGTTAACATAGCAGGTGCTATTAGATTAGGAAAAGAACTTGGTCCTGGAAAAACAATAGTTACTATCCTTTGTGATAAATCAGACAAATACAATAGCAAGTTGTTTAACAAAAAATTTCTCCAGGAAAAAGACTTGCCATATCCAAACTGGCTTTAGTACACTTAATAAATAATTTTATAGAAAATTAATTATGTCAGAGTTAATTGCATTTATTGGTGTTGGAAACATGGGTAACCCAATGGCAGAAAATTTAATAAAAGCTGGAAAAAAAGTTCGCGTCTACGATGTTTCCAAAGAAATGATTAATAAAGCTAAAGAAAAAAAATTCGATATTGCAAATAATATTGATGATCTTTTAACTGGTTCAGTTTCTACTGTAATTACTATGCTGCCAGCAGGAAAACATTCAAAAGAAGTTTATTTAGGTAAAGAAGGAATAATAAATAAAGTATCTAAAGATTGTCTTTTAATTGATTGTTCAACTATTGATATAAAAACTTCAGTAGAAATAGGAACAACAGCTAAAGAAAAAGGAATTAAAATGATAGATGCTCCAGTAAGTGGAGGTATAATGGGAGCCAAAAACGCAACTTTAACTTTCTTAGTAGGAGGAAGCAAAGATGCTTTTGATCTTGCAAAACCTCTTTTAGAAATTATGGGAAAGAATATTTTCCATGCGGGAGAGCTTGGGTGTGGAAATGGTGCAAAGATTTGCAACAACATGGCTCTAGGAATTTCAATGATAGGTGCATCTGAGGCTTTAATGTTAGCAAAAAGATTAAATATCGACATTAAAAAGGTTCATGAAATTATGAAAAATGCATCAGGTAACAGTTGGCCAATATCTGTTTACCCTCCTCTACCTGGTCTTAAAGAAGGAGTTCCGTCAAATAATAAATATCGACCTGGTTTTTCTGCTGGCATGATGAGTAAGGATTTAAAGCTTGCAATTGAATGTGCTGAAGAAGTTAAAGCAAATACTCCTCTAGGTTCTAATGCAAATAATATTTACGATAAATTTTGTAAAGAAGGTAATAGCAATAAAGACTTTTCAGCTATATCAAAGGTTGTAGGTGGAGACGCTTGGGATTACGAAATTGACGATTAATCATTGCTTTTCAGCAATTAAATAAAATCATAACAATAGTTATTTATTTTGTGTACAATTTATTAATAAAAAAAAGGAGAAAATATGGAAAAAGAAATGCTTGCAATAGCAAGACTTAAATCTGGTAAATTTGAAAAGTTCATGGGATTTATGCAGTCAGATGAAGGAATGGCAGTAAGAAAAACTGTTGCTCATGTTGAAAAAACAGTCCCAGCAATAGGACCAGATAAAAGTTATGTTATGTTTAAAGTTTCAGTTCACAATGAAGAAGAAATGAAGAAGTTCGCTTCAGGCAATAATCCAATAGCAAAACCTATTTTCGATGAATGTGTCGAAGTTGTTGAAATGTATGAATTGAGCAAAGTTAATCTATAAGGATTAATTAACATGACTGGGTATGCAATTACTCAAATTGAAGTAACTAATCCTGAAGACTACAAAGAATATTTAGCAAAAGTTACAGACATAGTTACAAAATTTGGTGGAGAATATTTGGTAAGAGGTGGTGAGTTTCAATGCTTTGAAGGAGAGTGGAAATATCCAAGAACGGTAGTGATTAAATTCCCTTCTTATGAGAAAGCTTTGGAGTGGTATAACTCTGAAGAATATAAACCGGTAAGACAGATACGGTTAGATAATTCTGTCGGAAACTTTATAATAGTAAAAGGAACTTAAAAATATGTCAATAATAGAAAAAATGACCAAAATTATTAATGAAGGAGATGTAGCTGCAGGTGAACAAATGATACATGATGATTATCAGTTTTTAATGCATTCGTCTGGAAATAAACTAGGCAAACAAGATATATTAAAATGGCTTGGTATGAAAGACGTTCAAAAAGAAAAAGTAAGAGTACTTTTTGAAAATGATGAAGTTGGATTTGAACATGCGTTTGTAAGTTACAAAGATGGTAATAAAGAAGCGGTTATGACTTATTACAAATATAAAGATGGAAAAATTGCTTACATGGAAACTGGAGCAACAAAACTTCCAAAGTAATGAGTAAAGTAATTGGTTTTGTTATGGTTGGAACTAATGACCTTGAGAAATCAAGTAAGTTTTATGATGCTATCTTGATTCATCTTGGAATGAAAAGAGTTTCAATTACCGAAAGGTATATCGGTTACGGTTATTCAAGTGATGACCTTGGAGTTAAGTTTTATATTACAAAACCTTATAATAAAGAAGTTGCTAACGTAGGTAATGGTACGATGGTTGCTTTATCAGCAGAAACAAAAGATGCGGTCGATAAATTCCATGTTACAGCATTAAAAAATGGAGCTATTAACGAAGGAGACCCAGGACCAAGATCTGATGGAAATTATTATGGTTATATCCGTGATCTTGATGGAAATAAAATTACAGCTAGGTGTGTGGTCAATTAAATGGGAAATATTACAGCTTATATAATTCTAATAGTTGCAGTAGTTTTGGGTACTGCTGCAAATGGATTTGCTAAAGGAGCTCAAGGCTTTACATTATTAATACCAAGTGTTCTAACGGCAATAACTATAGTTGGATGTATGTATACATTGTCTCTTGTTATGAAAACAATTCCTGTTGGTATCACTTACGCTTCTTTTGCTGGATTATGTATTATCGCAACAACAATAGTCGGCATGTATAAATTTAATCAAATGCCAGATTTTTATACAATGATAGGTCTTGCTCTAATTATAGCTGGTGTCTTAATTGTTAACTTGTTAGGTAAGGCTAGTTAATAATTTGAAGGCAAAGTATGTGTGCCATCTTCATTTAAAACAATATCATAGACACTGCAAACATTTGCTATATCTAAAGAAGAATAAAGATGAGGGAACATATTGCCATCTGAGGCCTGTTCCCAAATTAAATTATCGAGTTTTAAAGTTTCTACTTTTAGCAACATTAAATCTTTTTGCTTTAAATAGTATTTTTTTAATGTGCTTTGAATCTGATGTTTATTGGAAAAATGAACAAATCCATCTTCTCTATCTTTTTTTGTTCCAATAAATTTCTTATTTTGTTTAGCTTCTAACCATTCTGATTTATTACAAATCTTATAAACAAATTCAAATTCCATTTTAATCTATATACTTCAGTTCCCGCATCTCTTTCTTGAACTTTTTTTCTAACTTATAGGTAACTTTTTTATCAAGTATGTTTTGCCATTGGTTTGCTTGACCTTTATTAAAAAAAGGTTCTTTTTTATTATAGTTTTCTACAAAGCCAGCATTCATTTCTAAATTTTTAAGTTTATTAAAATCAGTAATTTCTATACATTTTTTTATTTTTTCATCATTAATTTCAAGGCCAAATAATTTATTAAGATATCTAACAATGTTAGAAAAATTATTAAATGGATCTTTAATCAAATCCTCATATCTAATTATAATTTTTTCAGTTAGATAAAAATTTTTCCAAGAGTTATAGTTTTGAGCCCAGCTCCCTCTAATTTCTCCTATAACATCTTTTTTATATTCGTTTAGCCAGCCCTTGTGATCATCTTCTAAAACAAGTTCTAAAGTCTCGTCTATGCTTTTTTCTAAATGCTTAGAATAGGAAACAAGTACATCTCTTGGATCTCTCACTAAATAAATTGCACCAAGTGTGTTTGCTTTGTTTGTAAATGGACAATTTTCTAGACCTCCAAAAGCATTATGCGTTTTTAAAAAATTTATCTTTTTATTGGAATTGATTTTTTCTTGAACGGATATCCAATATTTTGCTACTTCTTCAAAGTTTTTAGGTTTAACACCAATATCTTCATATTGTTTTTCATTGGGAAATTTTAAAATATTTTTTAATAATCCAAAATCAAAGTCTTCATTTTTAAGATTCATATAAAGGTATGAACAAAGAAAAGTTCTTACCCATGTATTGCCACTTTTTGGAAATGAAGCTATCCAAACTATCATTTATTTTAAAAAATCATCTACTTCTACTTGATAACCTTCAACCAACCGATTGGTTTCATTAGCCATTCCAGTTACTGCAATCATTTCATTAAGCATCTCATCTGTAGCACCTTTTTTTTTAGCAGCTAAGCTATGAGATTTAATGCAGTACTCACAACCATTTGTTACTGAAACTGCTACATAGATTAATTCTTTAACAACTGGATCAAGTGCACCTTTTTTCATTACCTGCTTCAACGAAGTCCATGTTCTCTCCAATGTTTCAGGATTATTTGCAAGACTTTTCCAAAAGTTTGGAACTTCTGTAATTTGTCTTACACTTTTTATTTCATCATATATTTCTTTAACTCTTCCTTTTGCTTCACTTTCTTCAATTGGTTTAAAGATTGGCATTTTTCCTCCTTATTTTTTTTCATTAGTTATAAATTGATTCTATTTTTGGCATTAGTGTTAATAACTCTTTTGTGTATTCATGTGTTGGATTTTTAAATAATTCTTCTGTCATTGAGACCTCACAAAGCTTTCCATTTTTTAATACTGCAATTCGATCACACATTTGTCTTACCACTGGTAAATCATGACTAATAAATAAAATTGTCAGATTTAATTGCTCCTGTAAATCTTTTAATAAATTTAATATTTGCGCTTGAATACTCACATCTAGAGCAGAAGTTGGTTCATCACAAACAAGAAGTCTCGGTTGCGTTGCTAGAGCTCTTGCAATTGATATTCTTTGTCTCTGGCCTCCAGAAAATTCATGGGGATAACGTTCAGCTGATTGTTGTGTTAATTCAACAGACTCTAATAAATCATAAATATAACTATCTATATCTTTTGAACTAATAGTAGGATTGTGAAGTTTAATTGGTTCGGCAACTATATCTTTAACTTTTAACCTGCCATTTAATGAAGAGTATGGATCTTGGAATATCATTTGAATTTGTTTTCTAAATTTCATCATTTCTTTATTGCTTTTAATTTTTGTTATGCAAACATTGTCAAAATAAATATCTCCTGAGCTCGGACTAAATAAATTGACAATCATTTTAGCAATAGTTGATTTGCCGCTTCCACTCTCTCCTACTAACCCAAATGATTGACCTTCTTTAATATCAAATGTTACATCATCTACAGCCATGACAGAATTTTTTGAACTCTCTGTAAAAAAACTATCATCAAATGTTTTGCTTAAATTTTTAACTTGAACTAAATCTTGGTTAACAATTTCTTTTTTTGTCCATCTATTTAATATTTTAATGTTTGTTTCACCTTGGGTTTTGTTTTCTTTTTCAATGATTTTAAATCTTTCAATTTTTTTATTCGTTGGTGGTACAGAGCTTACAAGACTCTTTGTGTAAATTTCTTTAGGTTTTGTTAATATTTCTTTTGTTGGACCAATTTCAACTAGATCTCCATTTTTCATTACAGCTACTCTGTCAGTTGTTTCAGAAATAACCCCCATATCGTGAGTAATTAGTATTACTGCTAAATTTCTTTCCTTGGTTAATCTTTTAATTAAATCAAGTATTTGAGATTGTATTGATACGTCTAAGGCCGTAGTGGGTTCATCTGCTATTAGTATTTCTGGTTCACAACAAAGTGCTAAAGAAATAACAACTCTTTGTCTCATTCCTCCAGAAAATTGGTGGGGGTAATTATCAAATCTTTTCTCGGCATCCTTAATGCCAACTTCTTTTAATAAATTGATAGCTTTATTTTTTGCTTCTTCTGAACTTAAACTTAGATGAGTTTGAATAGTTTCAATTAATTGTTCACCAATTGTTAATATTGGATTTAATGAAGTTTGAGGATCTTGAAAAATTAAACCAATTTTCTTCCCTCTATATTTTACAATGTTTTCAGTATCTGCATGGATATCTATTCCATCTAAAACTATTGAACCATTTGAAACTTTTCCTGGTTCATCAATAAGGTTTATGATTGCATTACCAACAGTACTTTTTCCTGATCCAGATTCTCCAACCAATCCTAAAATTTCTCCCTTACTAACTTCTATATTTACATTTCTAGCCGCATAGACAGTTTCTCTTCTCATTTCGTAATCGACACTTAAATTATTTATTTTTAAAAAACTCATTAATTTAATTTTGGATTAAGAGTATCTCTCATCCAATCTCCTAATAGATTAATTGAAAATGCTAAAATAACTAAAAAAATTGCTGGAAAGAAAGTTATCCACCACTCACCGGAAAATAAAAAATCATTTCCAATCCTAATTAAAGTTCCCAAAGAAGGTGTTGTAGGTGGAACCCCTACTCCCAAAAAGCTTAGTGTGGACTCTGCTATAATTGCAAGTGCAAGCCCTATAGTTCCAATTACTAGAACTGGTCTCATTATATTTGGTAAAATATGTTTAAACATAATAATAGGATTTGAAACTCCAATAATTGTTGATGCAGAAACATAATCTTTATTTTTTTCAACTAGTGTGGCTGCACGTGATACTCTTGCAAACTGTGGCCACTCTGAAATACCAATTGCAAAAATTAAAACATAAATTGCCATTTCATCATGTAATTCTCTTGAAATAATACCTCTTGCTATTCCATCAACTAATAAAGCCATCAAAATACTTGGCACAGTTAACTGAACATCTGTTAACCTCATAACAATCATTTCATATTTTCCACCAAAATATCCTGCTGTTAAACCTAGTGTTACACCTAATATTAAACTGAATAAGATTGCAGAAAAACCAACTATTAAAGAAATTCGTGATCCATAAAGAATTGTTGATAACATATCTCGACCTTGTCCATCAGTTCCCAGAATAAATTTAGCAACACCTTTTTCAGACCAAGAAGGTGGTGTAAATGCATCCATTAAAGATAAACTTGATGGATCAAATGGATTAAAAGGTGCAACAAGTTCAACAAAAAAAGAGCAGAAAAAAATAATTACTAGAATAACACTTGATACAATAGCTGTTGGAGATTTTATAAAACTAAAATAAACATCGCTGTCTTTAATTCTATGCAACAAAGTTGATGTTTGACTATCCACTTACTGCCTCCGATTTAACTCTAATTCTTGGGTCAATAAAATAATATAAAATATCAACTATGAAATTTATCAGTACAAATACAAAGGCTATAAAAACTAAGTATGCAGACATGATGGGTATATCTACAAACTTAACTGCTTGAATGAAAAGAAAGCCCATGCCTGGCCATTGAAAAACAGTTTCTGTAATTATTGAAAAAGCTATAAGTGTTCCAATATTTATTCCTGCAATCGTAATGACTGGAATTAAACCATTTTTTAATGCGTGTTTATAATGAATGCTTTGTTCGCTTATTCCTCTTGCTCTTGCAAACTTAATATAATCTGTTTGCAATATTTCCATCATCTCCGCTCGGACAAGTCTTATAATGTAAGTCATTTGAAAAAGGCTAAGTGTTACCGATGGAAGAATAATAGCTTTTAACCCTGATGCTGTTAAAAAACCTGTAGACCAAAAACCAAGGTCAACTACTTCGCCTCTACCAAAAGAGGGCAATACTCCTAAAATTACTGCAAAAAGATATATAAAGAGTATACCTATAACAAATGTGGGGAGTGATACTCCCAGTAATGAAATAGCTAATATAGCGTCGCTTAAAAAACCTTTCCGATTTATACCTGTATAAACTCCCAATAAAGTCCCAGAAATTAATGCAATTAATGCTGAAATTATAACTAGCTCAAGAGTAGCTGGGAGTCTTTCTGAAATTAATTCTGAAACTGGTCTTCTTAATTGATACGATATTCCAAATTCTCCTTTTGAAGCATTAACCACAAATCTTGAAAACTGAATGTGTATAGGATCATTTAATCCTAATGTTTCTCTAAGTTCTGATCTTTCTTCATCGGAAGTTTCTTCACCAACCATATTATTGATTGGGTCACCCACAAAATTAAATAATGAAAAAGAAACAAAAGCAACAACCAGCATCACTAAGACTGATTGAAACAATCTTTTTAAAGTATATTTAATCAATTTTTGAAAACTTTAGTTTATAAGCCCTTTTAAAAATAAAAGGGCTTATAATTAATTTAACTAGTATCTTTTGTTAGAAAATCTAAACAAAGGTTCGTTGTTTGGTCTAATAGGAACATCTACAGTTCTTTTAGACGCCCATGAAATTACTTGGTGATGTAAAGGAAGATAAGCAATGTTATCTCTTACAATTTTCCAAGCTTCTGCAATTGCAGCATTTCTTTTATCCAAATCAACTTCACCTTCCATTACTCTAATTGCAGCATCAACTGTAGCATCGCTAAAGTTAACTTTGTTCCAGCTTGCGCCAGTTTCATATAGATAATGGAACACATAGTGACTGTCTAAAGTAGGAACTCCCCAGCCTAGCATATAGAAATCACCTTGGTTGTCTTTAAGTTCTTTGAAGTGTTTGCTTTTTGTTTGAGCATTTAAAGAAACGTTCACGCCTATTTTGCCTAACATTCCTACAACAGCTGTGCAAATCGCTTCATCATTTACATATCTGTCATTTGGACATCTTAGTTCAACATCAAAACCATCTGGATAACCAGCATCTGCTAGAAGTTGTTTCGCAGCATCAACATCATAAGGTAATCTTTCGTCAAGTGCCTTAGTGTAACCTGTTACACCAGGAAATGTAATTATTCCAGCTGGTGAACTTAAACCTCTCATTACTTTTTCTTTAATGGCTTCTATATCAATTGCTTGGTAAAACGCTTGTCTAACCTCTTTCTTTTTAAAAGGATTATCGCCTGTGTTGCCAGATCTAAGTTGATCTGCAGCTTGGTCCATACCTAAAAAAATAGTACGCATTTGTTCTACACTAATAACTTTATGAGCACCTGAGCTAGCAATACGATCTAAGTCTTGTACTGGCGCATCTGTAACAATATCAATTTCTCCTGATAATAATGCTGCAACTCTTGTTGCTGCATTAGCTATAGGTAGTAATTGAATTTCATCAAGATTATGTTCAACAGTTCCCCACCATTTTTTATTCTTTTTAAAAACAGTCTTAGTATTTGGTTCTCTTAAAGTAATTTCAAATGGCCCTGTTCCCATTGCGTTAGTTGCTGAGAATGTTTCCTGTCCTGCATCCCAGTTTTGTGGAACAACTGCAAAGTTTTCACTTGCCCATTTTTTAGACATAACAAATATATTTGATAGTTGGTTCAAAAGAATTGGATTTGGATCTCTTGTTTGAATTTCAACAGTATAATCATCAAGTGCTTTAACTGATGTAATAGTACTAATATATTCTTTAAAGTCAGACGTTGGTTGTTGAGCTCTTAATAAACTAAACACCACATCTTCTGACGTCATCTTATCTCCATTGTGAAAAGTTACATCTGTTCTAAGATTAAAAACCCAAGTTGTTGGGTTTGTAGCTTTCCAGTCAGTTGCTAGTTGAGGTCCAATTGTCATATCAATCCCTCTTGTAACAAGCGCTTCGTATATTTGTCTTGATACCATTGTAGTTGGTCCTTCATTCTGAGCATGAGGATCAAGTGTTAAGCTATCGCCTTTCATTGACCACTTTATTGTATTTTTTGCCCATGCAGATGAGAATCCAAAAACAAGTAGCACAGTTAGTAATATTCTAACTAAATTTTTTGCTTTCATTTACCCCTCCTGTAAAAAATTAAAAGTGAGTATAGAATCTTATTAAACCTTTTAACAAGCTTTATTTTAGCTTGATAGTAATGCTATATTTCTCAATAAAGCTATCTTACGGGTTTTAATAGTTTTAATATTTTATTATGAATTAAATTATTAGCAGAAACTAGAATATTTCCAGCTTTAACCGCATCTTCATTTTTCCAAGTAGAAATTAGTCCACCTGATGCTTTGACAATAGGAATAATTGGATGAATATCCCAAACTTGATTTAAACACTGTATAACAGCATCAATTCTTCCTTCACATAAATGAGCATAACTTAAAGCATCAAAACATGGAAATTGCATTAATTTTAAAACTTTTGGAATTTTTTTTTGTTTGTTTAATGAAAGCCACCCATGAAAAGCTCCAGCAACTTTCATTTGAGTAGAAGAAACTTTTTTATTCACTTTGAGTTTTCTTTTTCTACCTTTTTCAAAAACATAAGCAGTGTTTTCCGAATAATTTAAATAATATTTATCTAACTTTGGAAAATTAGCCAAACCTATCACTGGCTTTCCTTTATAATTTAAAGCTATTAAATTACTCCAAGTGGGATTACCTATAATAAACGATCTTGTTCCATCTATTGGATCTAAAATCCATGTATAGTCACTTTTTGTTTTCTTGTGACCAAACTCTTCGCCTATAACTTGATGATCAGGAAATCTTCTTTTTATTTTAGATCTAATATATTTTTCAAAAGCTCTATCAGCTAATGTTACTGGATCGTAACCTTTTTTTTTTGATTTATTTATTATCTTAAAAGGTTTATCTAGTCTGTTCTTGTAATAACTAGTAAGTTCTTTTGCAAGTTTGTTAAGAAAATTGCAATAAATTCTATAGTTTTTAAATTTTGTGCTGACCATGCCAAGTCCTATTACTATTTAATTTAACTTGATTAAAGCATAAAATTAAATAATTCTTTAAATAAATTAATTAAATTCGTATTCATGGAAAAAATTCAATCTCATGCAAAGTTAGTAGTAGTCGGTGGCGGTATTTTAGGTGTAAGTTTATTGTATCACTTAACTAAAGAAGGATGGAAAGACATAGTTTTAATTGAAAAAGGTGAGCTTACTTCTGGCTCTACTTGGCATGCTGCTGGCCAATGTCCTCACATGGTTGGTAGTTTTAATTTAGCTAAAGTCCATTTGCATTCTACAAATCTTTACAAACAATTAGAAAAAGAAACAGGACAAGCAACAGGTTTCCATGAATGTGGAAGTTTAAGATTGGCGTACAAAAAAGAAGATATTGATTGGTTTCATTATGTTAAAGGAATAATGGACAATGTTGGATCTCCCGCAGAAATAATTTCTCCAAATGAAATAAGAAAAGTTCATCCTTTTATTAAATTGGATGGTCTGCTTGCAGCATTTCATACTCCAGAAGATGGTCATACTGATCCCACGAGCACTACAAATGCTATGGCCAAGGGAGCGAGAAATGGTGGAGCAAAAATCTACAGAAAAAATAGAGTTACAGATATAAAACAACTTCCATCTGGTGAGTGGAAAGTTTTTACAGAAAATGGAGATATAATCTGTGAGCAAGTTGTTAATGCTGCAGGAAGTTTTTGTCCTGAAGTTGGTGCAATGGTTGGTTTAAAGGAAGTGCCAAGTATTAATATGATACATCATTATTTAGTTACTGAATCGCATCATGAAATCGAAAAATTAGAAAAAGAATTACCTGTAACAAGAGATCCAGAAGCTTCTGCTTATTTAAGACAAGAAGGTAAAGGTCTATTAATTGGACCATATGAAAAAGATGCAAAAGCTTGGGCACTAAATGGAATGGACTGGAAATTTGATATGGAATTATTAGAACCAGAACTTGATAGAATTGAAAAACACCTTGAAATAGGAATGAATAGAATTCCTCAGTTTAAAGATGTTGGAATAAAAAAAATTATTTGTGGACCAATCACTCATACACCTGATGATAATTTTTTTGCTGGTCCTGCTCCAGGATTAAAAAATTTCTGGATGGCCTGTGCGGCAAGTGTTGGAATAGCTCAAGGTGGAGGAATTGGAAAATATCTAGCTCAATGGATAGTGCATGGTGACTCAGAAATAAATATGCTTGAGTTTGAACCTAGAAGATACATGAGCTGGGTAACTAAAAAGTATGCCGTTGATAAATCTATAGATCAGTACACAAGAATGTATGTCACTCCTGTACCCAATGAAAGCATAAATGTTGGTAGGCCAATGAAAACAACTCCGATATATAAAAAATTAAAAGATATGGGAGCCATATATTTAGACTCTTATGGTTGGGAAAAACCTATATGGTTTGGAAAACCCGGAATGAAAGAGGAATATAGTTTTAAAAGATCAAATGCTTTCCCATATGTACAAAAAGAATGTGAAAATGTCCAAAATAATGTTGGAATTTTAGATTTAAGCACATTCGCAAAATATGAAATTAATGGAAGTGGAAGCGAAGAATATTTAAATCGTCTGTGTGCAAACACTATTCCTAAAAAAGATGGAGGTATAATTCTTGGGCATACGTTAAATAATATAGGTAGAATTCAAAGTGAATTAACTATTACAAGATTGTCTAAGGATAATTTTTACGTTTTATCTTCCACAGCTTCAGAAATAAGAGATCTAGACTGGTTTAATCATAATTTAATAAAAGATGAGAAAATTCAAATAAAAAATGTTACACAAGACTTTGGTGTTCTTGTTTTAGTTGGACCTAAATCAAGAGAAATTTTGTCAAAACTTACATCAGAAAGTTTAGATAATAATAATTTTCCTTGGCTTAAAGGAAAAGAAATCGAAATAAACAAAATACCAGTAAGAGCTCTCAGGATAAATTATATGGGAGAATTAGGTTGGGAATTGCATCATCCAATGAACCAGATGGAAAAATTATATGACGCTATATACGAAGTAGGTAAAAAGGAAAAAATACAAAACTTTGGTACGTATGCAGTAAATTCACTAAGAATGGAAAAAGCCTATCGTGGGTGGGGCGCTGAATTAACAGGAGAAATTAGTTTGGTTGAAGCAGGTATGGAACGATTCTTTAATCTAAATAAAAAATCCAACTTTATTGGATCTGATGCTCTTAGAGATAAACTGCAATCAGGAGTTGACATAAAAATAGTCTATCTAGAAGTAGATGTTGATGATGCTGATGCAAGAGGAAATGAACCCGTTTATCATAATAATAAAATAGTAGGTGTTGTAACTTCAGGTGGGTATGGCTTCAGAGTCAATAAAAGCCTAGCTTTTGCTTATGTAAAATCTGAGTTGGCTAAAGATGGGACTGAACTTTTAGTAGAAATTCAAGGGCAAAAAAGAAAGGCAAAAATTCTAAACAGCCCAGCCTATGATCCTAAAAACAAGATGTTGAGATCATAACTATTTTTATTGACAGTTTAAAAAAAATAAAGCAACTTCCGATTTTTAGGGAAAGTTTATGGCAACAAGAAGTAACACACCGCCGAAACCTTATCTTGGTTTTGGAACAAGAATTAGAAAATCACCTTTCTTTGAATCAACTTTAAAATGGGGCTGTAAGGAATATACGACTTACAATCACATGTATTTTCCAGTTTATTATAATACACCTGAAGAAGACTTTTGGAGTTTGGTGAACGATGTTACACTTTGGGATGTTTCGGTTGAAAGACAAGTTGAAATTAAAGGACCAGATGCAACAAAATTTACTCAACTATTAACTCCTAGAAATTTATCTGATTGTGCTGTGGATCAATGTAAATATGTTTTAAACACAAATTACGAAGGTGGAATACTTAGTGATCCAATTTTATTAAGACTTGCAGATGATCATTGGTGGTATTCAATATCTGATAGCGATCTATTGTTATGGGCTATGGGAGTAGCTGGTAAAGGTAAATATGATATACAATTGCAAGAGCCAGATGTATCTCCTTTGCAAGTACAAGGTCCAAAATCAAGAGCTTTAATGACAGAATTATTTGGTTCTTGGATAAATGATTTAAAATATTACTGGTGTAAACAAACAGAAATAAAAGGAATACCAGTAGTTATTTCAAGAACTGGTTGGAGCGGAGAAATAGGATATGAAGTTTATTTACGTGATGGAAAAAAAGGTGCTGAACTTTATGAAATGATAATGGCAGCAGGTGAAAAACATAAAATTGCGCCAACTGGGCCTTCACAAATAAGAAGAGTTGAAGCTGGAATTTTTTCTTATTTTCAAGATATGAGAGTAACTGATAATCCTTTTGAAATAGGAATGGATCGATTAGTTGATCTTGAAATGGAAGCGGATTTTGTTGGAAAAGAAGCTCTTAAAAAAATTAAAGCTGAAGGAATTAAAAGAAAATTAGTTGGAATTGAAATTTTAGGTGACCCAATAAGCAAAGTTGTTCCCCCAGAATATACACCTGGATATTTTGTGCCTGATCATTGGCCTGTTTTCGACGATAAAAATGAAATTGGATATGTAACATCAAAATGTTTTTCGCCACGACTAGAAAAAAACATTGGTTACGCATTTATACCAATTGGATATGCAAAAGAAGGTACTCAGTTTACTATAAGATCACCTTATGCAAATTTGACTGCAAAAGTGGTACCAACTCCTTTTTATGATCCAAAAAAGAAAATTCCAATAAAATAAGATATTAATGCTCTCAAAATTAATCAATGAGAGTAATTTTTGAACTTTAAAGATACATTTTTAGCTAGCTTAGTTCCAATTCTTCTGGGCTTCGGTTTTGTAATTGCTAAACCAGCAATGGAATATTTTCCTCCTATGCTTTTGACAGGTTTAAGATTTATTTTTGCAGCATCAATTTTAATTTGGTGGTTTCCAATACCAATAGGTTTCCTTAAAAAAATATTTTTTGTCTCTTTAATAGCCAATACATTACAATATTCCATTACATACACGGGTTTAAGCATGATAGATGCTTCGGCAGCAGTATTGCTTGTTCAAATGGAAGTTCCGTTCGGAGTAATATTTGCATATTTTTTACTTAAAGAAAAACCAACTATTAGAAGTTTAGTAGGAATAAGTGTTGCTTTTGTTGGAATTTATATTTTAACTGGTACACCTAATTTAGATGGCAAGTTTTTTGGCGCTGCTTTAGTGTGTACGGGAGCGGGTATTTGGGCTTTAGGACAAGTTTTAGTTAAGCCATTGAGTAAAGAAATAAATGCAGTAGCTCTTGTTGCTTGGTTAGCTTTGTTTTCTGGTCCAATATTAATAACTTTTTCTGCCATTTTTGATGGAAATACAATTAACTACTTTAAAGCAGCAAATCTAGAAAGTTGGATAATTGTAATTTTCTTAGGGTTTATTATGCAGCCAGTATCATATGGCTGTTTCTACTATGTTATAAAAAATAATCCTATATACAAAGTTTTGCCTATAGTTACTATGGGTATACCACCTACCGGATTATTAGCTGCTATTTTTATCCTTGGTGAAGAACCTACAAAAGAATTATTTGTTGGTGGTGTTATTATTCTTCTTGGAGTGATTATGATAGTGTTTAATAAAAAAAAAAGTTAAAAAACATCTACTATCTAACAAGATGAGTTTATTTAAATCAGTCAAAGTTATAAATTCTGGAAAAGCAATTCTACTTTCACGCAAAAATGGTAGCCAAATACGTTATCACTCAACATGGTTAAGAGATAATTCTCATGATCCAGAAACTAGAGATAAAAATAATGGACAGCGTCTGATTTCAATTTCAGATATACCAGTTAACACTTATATTGAATCTGCTTCGCTTGATAAAAAAGGAAAAAATATAACTGTAAAATTTTTACCAAAGAAAAAACAAGTTAAATTTTCCTCGAGTTGGCTTGAATTTCATGCTTATGATAAAAAACGAAATAATTCAAAAGTTTGGATTGATCCAGATTTAAAAACTTGGTCAAAAAATAGTCTGAAGCGTATTCCAGTAATTAATTATAAAAAAGCTAAATCAAATAAAAAACTTCTTCTTAATTGGCTAAAATCTCTTCACTACTATGGTTTTGCAAAAATAACTGGGTGCGAAAAAAAATCTGGAACAGTAATAAAAATAGCAAAACTTTTTGGTTATGTGCGTGAAACCAATTATGGTAAATGGTTTAATGTAAAATCAAAAACAAATGCTGTTAATTTAGCTTATACAAATCTTGGTTTGCAAGCTCATACGGATAATCCTTACAGAGATCCAGTACCAACAATACAAATTCTTCATTGTTTAAAAAGCTCAACTAAAGGTGGTGACTCAAAAGTTGTGGATGGCTTTAATGCTGCATTGCGTTTAAAAAAAGAAAGTAAAAAATGTTTTGATTTACTTACAAAATACACTTCACGTTTTGAATTTAAAGGAAAAAAAAATGTTCATTTGAAATCTTGTTTTCCAATGATTGCCTTATCTCCAGATAAAAAACTAACAGCTATTCATTTTAATAATCGTTCTATAGCGCCTATCAGGGACATTCCTTACAATGATATGTTAAATTATTATAAAGCTTACAGAAAGTTTTCTAACATAATTGATGATCCAAAGATGGCTGTCACTTTTAAATTAAACCCGGGAGACTGTTTTTTAGTTGATAACACAAGAGTTCTTCATGCTAGAACACCTTACTCAAGCAAAGGGAGTAGATGGTTACAAGGATGTTATGCTGATAAAGATGGACTATTATCAACCATTTTAACCAAAGCTTTGTAAAAAAGGAAAAGTATTTAAAATATAATAACCCAAGTTTTGTAATTTATTTGTTATTATTAATATTCCAGTAGCTAATAGTATTATTCCTCCTGATTTTAAGACTATATTAATATTTTTTTTGAAATTTTTAGAAAAGAGCAAAAATTTTTGTATTAAAAATCCTGATAATATAAAGGGTATAGCAAGTCCCAATGAATAAAAACTTAACATTATAATACCTTTGTAAATATTTTCTTCTGTTGATGCTAAAGCAAGAATTGATCCTAGTATTGGACCAATGCATGGCGTCCAACCAAACCCAAAGGCCATTCCTACAATAAATACAAATAAGGGTTTTGTAGATTTTTTTGTATAAAATTTTTTTTCATAGTTTAAAAAACTAACATTAATTAAGCCCAATAATTGTAATGAAAAAATTACTATTATTATTCCTGCAATAATTCTTAGATAATTTGAATTTTGAAGTAATACTTTGCCTAAAGCTGAAGCAGTAGCGCCAAATATTATGAATACAAAAGAAAAACCTAAGGAAAATAATAATAATGGAATTAAATTAACTTTTTTACTTTCAATCAATTCATTTAATGACTGGCCAGAAATAAAAGAAATATAACCTGGTATCAATGGCAAGACACAAGGGGATAAAAAACTTATTAATCCTGCTCCAAAAGCAATAAACAATTCAAACATTATAGTGCACCAAAAGGTTTAGAAATAGTACCTTTGCTATTAGTTTTAATCTTAAATAAACATCCTGATAAGTTATATTTTTTTATATCAATACTTTTTAATCCTTTTAACGCAGAAGTTATATATAGATCATTATTTTTAGAGCCTCCAAATGTGCAATTTGTAATATTTTTTGCTGGAAGTTTAATTTTGTGAATTTTTTTTCCTTTTTTGTTGAATACAGAAACACAGGCACCTCCAAAATGACAAACCCACAAATTTTTAAATTTGTCGATTGTCATGCCGTCAGGTGACCCTTCAAATTTTGAAAATTTCTTATAGATTTTCTTTTTTTTGACATTTAAATTATTATCAATTTTAATTTTATAGATTATTTTTTTTCTACTGTCTGTGTGAAAAAAATTTTTTTCATCAATAAACGCTGGTCCATTTGTAATCATATAATTGCTGTCGACTTTAGTTAATTTGAAATCATTATCTAAACAATATAAAGAGCCATTTTCAATATTTCTTTCCAAATTATCCATAGAACCAAACCACAATCTTCCTCTTGGATCAGTTTTTCCATCATTTAATCTGTTCAGAGGTTTATCCTCTTCTATAAAAATAGATTTAATTTTTTTTTTGCTTTTTAAATCAACAATTCTTAGCTCTCCTTTTAATCCAAGTACAAAAATATTTTTCTTAACATGAGATAAAAAACCAATTTCTTTATCAACTTTAATTACTTTTTTTTTGTGATTTTTTGTATTCAAAATAAAAATTTTCTTTTTTTTAATATCTACAAAAAAGATTGAACTTAACGATCTTACCCAAAGTGTTCCTTCTCCCAATAAAGTTCTTGATTTCCAAATACATTCTGGTTTTGAAGTTATTATTTTCAACTTACGCTAAAACAACTTTTGAGTTTTGTTCCCCAAGATTGTCAATAGATAATCTTATTTTATCGCCTGCCTTTAAAAATACCTGAGGTTTTTTTCCCATTCCTACACCAGGAGGAGTTCCTGTCGTAATTATATCTCCAGGCTGCAATGACATAAATTTACTTAAATAAGAAACCACATAATAAACATTAAATATCATTTTATTTGTATTACCTGTTTGCATTCTTTTTCCATTAACATCTAACGTGAGTTTAAGATTATTTACATCTTTTATTTCGTCTGATGTAACTAGGTATGGGCCTATAGGTCCAAAAGTATCATGTGATTTCCCTTTTACCCATTGACCTAGTTTTTCAATTTGCCATTCTCTTTCACTTAAATCATTAACCACACAATAACCAAAAATATGGTTTGCAGCTTCTTTCTCTGTAATATTTTTTGTTTCTTTTCCAATAACAATTCCTAGTTCAACTTCCCAATCTAATTTTTTTGAGTTCGGCGCTAGTTCAATATCGTCATTCGGTCCATTAATACAGCTTGTAGCTTTCATAAAAACAATAGGCTCAGTTGGAACTTTAGCACCAGTTTCTGCTGCATGATCTGAATAATTTAATCCAATAGCTACAAATTTTCCTGGCTTGTTTACACAAGATCCAATTCTATCTGTTTTTGAAAGTTCTGGTAATTTTTCTAAATCGATATTTTTTAGTTTTAAAATGGTTTCAAAATTTAAATTGTTTGGAGTTAAATCTTTAATTTGTGAACTTATTTCTCTTATTTTTCCATTTTTATCTAATATTGCAGGTTTTTCACTTCCTTTATGTCCAACTCTTAACAATCTCATTTTACAATCTTACATTAATTAAATCGACATTCCACCATCTATAGCATGAGTTATACCAGTAACGAATTCGGACTCATCGCTTGCAAGATAAATTGCCAAAGTAGCAATCTCTTCTGGAGTACCTAGTCTTCCCATTGGCTGCCTAGCTATAAAATCTTTTTTTGCTTGAACTGGGTTCTTTGCTTCTTGAACTCTTCCTTCCCATGAAGGTGTATGAACAGTTCCGGGAGCTATTGCATTACATCTAATATTATTTTTTATAAAATCCGATGCTATAGATTTTGTAAAACCAATAATAGCAGCTTTTGTAGTTCCATAGACGAATCTATTCGGCAACCCTCTTAAGCTTGAAGCAATTGAAGAAACATTAATAATACTGCCTTTATTCTGTTTGAGCATTTTTGGAATAATAGATTTTGTCATTAAGTACATTGATTTTATATTTATATTAAAAGAAAAATCCCAATCTTTTTCTTCGCATTCCATTATTGTTCCATGATGAACAAAACCAACTGCATTAAATAAAACATCTACTTTTTCTAACTTTTCAGAAAATTCTTCGATGGCTTTTTTGTTTGTCGAATCCAAATTTTTAACTTTAATATTTGGATATTCTTTATTTAAAGTTTCTAAAGTTTTTTCATTAATATCTGTTGCTATAACTTTTGCACCTTCGTTATGAAAAGCAATTGCAGTTGCTCTTCCAATTCCCTGTCCAGCGGCAGTAACAACTATATTTTTATTTTCTAATCTTTTGCTCATTTTTTTTTATTAATGTGAGTGCCTTGGCATTCCTTTAGTATTAGTTATATCTAAATATACAGATTCTGTTTCTAAACAAGCTCCAGTTTCTAATTGTCCAACTAAACTTCTAGCAATTTCTTGCCATGGAGTTTGATTTTTTAATTTTGGAATTTTAACATTTTTTCTTCTATTTTCTATCTCTTCTTCCGAAATTAATAGATCAATTCTACTGCTATTTAAATCCACTTTAATTTTATCTCCTGTATTGACTATTAACAAAGCACCACCAATTGCTGACTCTGGTGATACATTTAAAATTGATGGACTATCAGATGTGCCACTTTGTCTACCATCTCCAAGAGTTGGAAGAGTATTGATTCCCTTTTTTAATAGTTGGTCTGGTGGTTGCATATTAACAACTTCAGCAGAACCTGGATAGCCTACTGGCCCACAGCCTCTAATCATTAAAATAGAATTCTCATCAATTTTTAAATTTTCATCATTTATTCGTTTATGGTAATCTTCTGGTCCTTCAAAAACAACTGCACGTGCTTCAAAAATATTTGGATTGTTTGGATTTGATAAATATCTTTTTCTAAATTCTTTGCTAATAACAGATGTTTTCATAACTGCCGAACTAAAAAAATTACTTTTCATTACTATAAACCCCGCATTTTCGACTAAAGGATTTTTAAATGATTTTATAACATTTTCATCCACTTCAATTTTAATATTTAAATTCTTTTCGACAGTTTTGCCAGTAACAGTCATAACGTTTTTATGTAATTTATTGTTTTTCATTAATTCTTGCATGATTGCAGGAACTCCTCCTGCTTTAAAAAAACCTTCCATTAAATGTTCTCCAGCCGGCTGACAATTAACAAGTAAAGGAATATCGTGTCCAAGTTTTTCCCAACTATCTATAGGAAGATCAATACCCATATGTCTTGCAATAGCTGTTAAATGTGGCGGACAATTGCTTGAAGCTCCAATTGCACTTGCAACAAAAATTGCATTCTCAAAAGCTTCCTTTGTCATGATTTTTGATGGAGTAAGATTTTCGTGAACCATTTCAACAATTCTTTTACCTGTTGCAAAAGAAATACTTTCTCTTTCTTTATATGGCGCAGGTATAATCGCTCCTCCTGTTAAAGACATTCCTAAAGCTTCAGCAATAGAATTCATAGATGATGCTGTTCCCATAGTATTGCAGTGCCCGATGCTTGGAGCTGAAGCCGCAGCCATATCCATAAATTCATCATAATTAATTTCGCCTTTAGCAAGTAATTTTCTAGCTTCCCATATAATTGTTCCAGAGCCAGCTTTTTTACCTTTATAAGAACCATCAAGCATTGGTCCGCCTGATAAAACAATTGAAGGAATGTTTACTGTTGCAGCTGCCATTAAAGCGGCAGGCGTAGTTTTGTCACATCCAGTTGTTAATATAACTCCATCTATTGGATAACCATAAAGAACTTCTACTAAAGATAGATAAGATAAATTTCTATCTAAAGCAGCTGTTGGTCTTTTTCCTGTTTCTTGAATTGGGTGCGTTGGAAATTCCATTGGCACACCTCCACCTTCTCTTATTCCATCTTTAATAGTTTTACTAAGAGCTTGGAAATGTCTATTGCAAGGTGATAAATCGCTACCTGATTGTGCTATTCCAATTATAGGTTTTCCTGATTGAAGATCCTCTTTCTTTAAACCATAATTTAAATATCTTTCTAAATAAAGAGCAGTAAGACCTGGATCTTTAGGATTATCAAACCACTCTTTGCTTCTCAAATTTTTTCTTTTCATAAAATATTATGATCGGTTACAGCCAACCTTTGTCAACAACATAAGATTGATTTGTACAACCAGACGATTGCTCTGATGAGAAAAACAAAACCGCTTTAGCTATATCAGAAGGCAATAATTTACTTTTCAAGCACTGGCTTTTCATTAATTCTTTTTCAGATTCAGGTGTTAACCATTTTTCAATTTGTCTTTCAGTCATTGTCCATCCTGGCACTACAGAATTTACTCTGATATTATGTTCGCCTAAATCTCGAGCAAAAGATCTTGTAAGGCCAACCACTCCAGATTTGGCCGCAGTATAAGCTGCCATTCCTCCTTGTCCTATCATCCAAGAGGCTGAGCCAATATTTACTATGGCGCCTCCTTTGTTTTTAATCATTGCTTTTTTAACTGATTGAACAGTAAAGAAATAATGTCTGAGATTAACATTCATTCTTTCATTCCAATATTCTTCTGTGACATCATCAATTGTATGTCTTTCATCATTAGCTGCGCTATTAATTAATATGTTTATTGGACCTCTTTCGGAAATAATTTTTGATATTGTCTCTTGAAGTTTTTTAATATTTAAAAGATCACATTCAATAAAAGTTGGAATTTTAAAATTTTTATTTTTAATATCTAAAATCAGTTTATTTGATTCTTTTACATTAATATCTACAAAATAAACTTCTGCTTTTTGTTCACAAAAATGTTCAACTATTGATGCACCTATTCCCGATCCTCCTCCAGTAATAAAAACTCTTTTATTTTCTAGATCTTGATATTTTGCACTCATTTATATCCTTTTATTTGTTTTTTTATCAAAAACAGAAATTTGACTTAAATCAAAAAATAATTTCATTTCTTGGCCAGTTTCAATTTTAACAGTTGAGGGAAATTTTCCTAAAATTTCTTGGCTGTAATAATTAAAAGTTATAATTTGTTCGTGTCCTACATACTCTTTTAAATCAGCTCTTAGATTAACTTCAAAATCAGTATCGTTAGTTTTTTTATAATGTATATGTTCTGGTCTAATTCCAAAATAAATATCGTTACCACTTTCTTGTGGAGATTTTACAAAATTATAATTATTTAATGAAACCTTACCTGATTGATTGGAACCTTCAGGAATAAATGAAACATTATTAGCTTCTTTAGCTAATTGACCGTTAATTAAATTCATTGATGGAGAACCAATAAAATCTGCAACAAAGGTATTATTTGGCTTATTATATATGTTTTCTGGAGTATCATATTGTTGGATAACACCATGGTTCATTATAGCAATATTTGTGCCTAAACTCATTGCTTCAGTTTGATCGTGCGTAACATAAACCACAGTCGTTTTTAATGTTTGATGTAATTTTTTTATCTCTCTTCTCATTTCAACTCTTAATTTTGCATCTAGATTTGATAATGGTTCGTCAAATAAAAAAATTCTAGGTTCTCTAACCAAAGCTCTTCCTATTGCAACACGTTGTCTTTGTCCGCCAGATAATTGGGAAGGTTTACGATTTAATAATTCATCGACATGTAAAAAACTGGAAACTTTTTTAAGTTGTTCTTCAATTTTTTCCTTTGATGTTTTTGATTGTTTAAGTCCAAAAACCATATTTTCTTTTACATTCATGGATGGGTACAATGCATAAGACTGAAAAACCATGGCAATATTTCTATCTTTTGGTTCAACCTCGCTTACATTGTAATCGTCAATAAAAACTGTTCCCTCATCAATAGTTTCTAAACCAGCTATTATATTTAACAAAGTAGATTTTCCACATCCTGAAGGACCTAAGAGTACTAAAAAATTTCCTTCTTCTATTTCAAGGTTTATTTTTTTTAAAACCTCAGTACTGCCAAAATTTTTTGAAAGATCTTGTACTTTTAATGTTATCATTTTATCCTTTCACTGCCCCAGAAGTAAGTCCACGTATAAAATATTTACCAGCTAAAACATAAACGATGAGAGTTGGAAAGCCAGCAATAATTGCTGATGCCATATCAACATTATATTCTTTAACGCTAGTACTAGATAAAACCATGTTGTTTAAAGCTACTTGAATTGGTGCTGCTTCACCAAAAGAAAAAGTAGATCCAAATAAAAAATCATTCCATATTTGCGTAAATTGCCAAATTACCGTTACAACTATAATCGGTGCTGAAATAGGAAGTAGTATTTTAAAAAATATTTTAAAAAATCCGGCTCCATCTATTCTAGCTGCTTTAATTAGTTCGTTAGGTATAGAAACATAATAATTTCTAAAAAATAATGTAGTAAACGGAATTCCATATACTGTGTGAACCACAACAAGTCCTAAAATAGAATTGGAAATACCAAGAACACCTAATGTTCTTGCCATTGGAAGAAGTATTGCTTGAAAAGGAATAAAACAACCAAACAACAAAAATAAAAAAATCCAACTATCACCTTTAAAACGCCACTTTGTTAAAACATATCCAGTCATAGCTCCTATAAAAGTTGATGCGACTACCGCTGGAACAACCATTTTAATTGAATTCCAAAAATAAGGTCTTAAGAAAGTGTCTCCAGCACCATACCCTCTTCCACCCCATGCTACAGCCCATGGTTTAAAATTTAATTGACTAGGCCAAGTAATAAGATTTCCTTGTCTAATTTCTGGCATTGTTTTTAATGAAGTTACAATCATGACATATAATGGAAATATAAAATAAGAAGCAAAAAGTATTAACACAAAATATAAAAACCATCTTAATAACATATTTTTTAATTTTGATTTTTGTTCAAGCTGTTTGTAAGATGTAGCGCTTATATTAGCTGACATTTTCTCTCCTCAACTCTGAATAAAGATACGGAATAATAACTGCAGCCACCGCCATAAACATCATCATAGCACTTGCTGCAGATAAGCCGACTTGACTTTTGTGAAAAGCTGTTTGGGTCATATAAAGAGCTGGCATAGTTGTTGAAATACCAGGACCCCCTTGGGTAAGAGCAACTATTAAATCATAGCTTTTTATTGAAATATGCACCAAAACAACAAAACTAGTAAAAAAAACTGGTCGCATCATGGGGATAAGTATTTTCCAATACACAGTAAACAAATTTGCTCCATCAATTTTTGCTGCTTTAACAATTTCATCTTCAATAGATCTAAGGCCAGCAAGAAATAAGGCCATAATAAAACCCGCAGATTGCCAAACACCGGCTATAACAATGGTATAAATGGCCATTTCTCTGTTAACTAGCCAATCAAAAGTGAAATTTTCAAAGCCCATATCAATGAATAATTTTTGAAGTCCTAAGGTTGGATTTAAAATCCATTTCCATGCTGTTCCAGTAACAATAAATGAAAGTGCCATTGGATAAAGATAAATAGTCCGAAGAACACCTTCAGCTCTAATTTTTTGATCGAGAAATATTGCTAAAATAATTCCAATAACAATGCAAAAAATTAAAAAAAGAGCTGTGAAAATTAACAAATTGTCTACAGCTATAAGCCACTTTCGTGAAGCCCATAGTTTTGTATATTGACCAAAACCCCATAACTCATATTTTGGAAGAATTTTTGAATTTGTAAATGAAATGTAAAGTGTCCAAAGAATAAAGCCATAAACAAACCAGCTAATTAGACCAACGGCTGGAGCTAGAACAACTTTAGGTAAATTTTTTTCTAACCACTTAAACATAATAAAATACTAAATAAAAAAAAGGCCACTTTTTAAAGTGGCCTTTTTTAATATATTAAGATTTGTTTACATATTTGCTAAAACTGAATCAGCTAAAGCATTAGCAGCATCTTTTGAAGACATGCTAGAATTAAAGTGCTCAGTAATAACGTCTTGAAGAGCAGCTTTCATTGTGTTGCCTTGAGCCATACCGTGAGCAAAACTTGGAACTAATCCACCTTTTGCACCAGCAGTTTTAATATCAGCATTAGATGTTTTTGCACATGAATCAAACTCATCCATTGGTACGTCTAAACGCGCAGGTATTGAACCTTTGTATAAGTTAAAAACTTTTTGGAAGTTTTTACCCATCATAAGTTTAGCCAATAGTTTTTGACCTGCCTGTTTATCAGGATCGTTAGTTTTATAAAAAATAAAACTGTCGACATTGTACAGGTATCCATTGTTTGATGGAGTTGAAGCACAGTAGTAATCTACGCCTGGAGTTTTGCCAGCAGCTGTAAATTCTCCTTTAGCCCAGTCTCCCATAATTTGAAAACCAGCTTTACCTTCTATAACCATACCAGTAGCTACGTTCCAGTCTCTACCTGGGCTACCTTCGTCAGTATAACTTTGTAGTTTTCTCATTTGATCAAAAACTTTAACTGTAGTGTCGCTTCTTAGACAATTTTCATCTAATTTTACATAACAGTTTTTATAGTAATTGTTTCCACCTATTCCTAAAGCAACTGCTTCAAACACTGTAGCATCTTGCCAAGCTTGACCACCATGAGCAAACGGAATTATTCCTGCTGCTTTAAGTTTTTCAGCTGCAGCATTTAATTCATCCCAAGTTGTAGGCACAGAAATGCCATTAGAATCAAATACTGATTTGTTAGCCCATAACCAGTCTATTCTATGAATATTTACTGGAGCTGCACAATAAGGACCACTATTATTTTGGCACTTATGTACTGCTGCTATCATAGGATCTAATAAATTATCCCAACCTTCAGCTTGCGCTACTGCATCAATGTTATATGGAGCTACTACTCCTTCTTGGTCATACTCTTGAATTGTAGGACCTTTGATTTGAGATGCAGAAGGAGGATCACCAGAAACTATTCTTGCTTTTAACGTAACGTTTGCAGCGTCACCGCCACCACCTGTTACAGGCATATCCATCCACTCGCCACCATTTGCAGCAAAGTCGTCTTTTAATACTTTAAGTGCAGCCGCTTCACCACCTGATGTCCACCAGTGCAAAACCTCAATCTTTGGTCCTGCTAGTGAAAAGTTAGGAGCTAATGCGAATACAATTAGAGCAATTAATATTTTTTTCATATTCCCCTCTTTTTTTCATTAGTTAACTAAAATTAAAGAACAGAATATATAAATATTAAATACAAATTCATAACGATAGTTTACAATACAACTCCTAATTGTTTTTTACTTTTGAGCTAATGTGTTCTGTTATTTCGATAAAAAAAAAATAGAGGCAATACTTTGATTCACTTTTTAATTGAAGTATATTTGTTATGTAATTATTTTGTAAAAAAAATAATTAATAGACCGCTTCTCTTCCTAATCTAGCGGCTCCTCTAACGCCGCTTGCGTCACCGTATTTTGGTTTTAGAAAGACACCTTCATATTCTTTGCCTATAACAAATCTCTTAACAATTGTTTCAATGTCGCTTAAGAAATCAATTTCTTTTGAAACTCCTCCACCAAAAATAAACACGTCAGGGTCAAGTATATTAATTATTGTAGATAATGACATTGCGAGATTAACTTTAAATTCATCTATCATTTTTTCAGCATCAAGATCGTGTTGCCGATAAAGTTTAAAAATATCATGAGATTTTATGTTTTTGTTATATTTTTTATTAAATTTTTTAGCTAAACCAAGTCCAGAAATAAAACTTTCAATTTCACTTTCTCTTAGATTGGTTGTATCGAGTTTTTCTTTTTTTGCCGCCATGTAAGGTAATTGATTATGTCCCCATTCTCCTGCAACGCCATTGGGTCCGGTCACAATTTTTTTATCTATTACTAATCCACCACCAGCACCAGAACCTAAAATAATACCATATACTATTTTATAATGTTTTCCGGCACCATCTATAGCTTCCGATAAAGCGAAGCAGTTAGCGTCATTTTCACAAAATACTTCTTTGCCTAATGCTTCTCTTAAATCTTTTTGAAAAGGTTTTTTTTCAATCCAGTAACAATTAGGTGCATTTTTTATTAATCCAGTTTGTGGCGAATGAACTCCAGGATGACAAACGCCGACAGGTAGAGATTTTTTTAATTCTTTTTCTAAGCTTTTAGTGATTTCAACAATATTATTTATTACAGAATTATAATCTTTGGGACATTCTGTTCTTTTTCTAAAACTTTCTTGACCATTGTCTTCTAGAACAACGCTCTCTATTTTGGTTGCACCAACATCAAATCCTATTTGCATAACTAATACGTGGCCCTTCCACCGCTTAAATCAAAAACTGCTGAAGTTGAGAAAGAATTTTCTTCACTAGCTAACCACGTAACCAATGAAGCTAGTTCTTCTAATTTCACAAATCTATTTCTTGGTATTTTAGATAACATATAATCAATATGTTCCTGAGTAATTTGGTCAAAAATTCTAGTTTTAGCTGCTGCCGGTGTAACACAATTAACAGCAATATTTTTATCTGCAAGTTCTTTTCCTAAAGATTTTGTAAAACCAATAACAGCTGCCTTTGCTGCACTGTAAGCACTAGCGTTTGGATTGCCTTCTTTTCCAGCTATAGAAGAAATATTTATTATTCTTCCATAATTATTTTTAATCATATGTGGAACAATTGCTTTGCAACAATAAAAAACTGCATTTAGATCAAGATTTATAACTTTCAGCCATTCATCATTTGGATAATCCCAAACTTTTGCATTTTTTCCTGCTATGCCAGCATTATTAACAAATATATCAATGTTTTTTTCTTTAGTAATATTTTCTATATTTTTATTTATATCTTCGAAGTTAGTTACATCCACTAATTGATAACTACATTTTTCTGAAGATATTTTTTTTGATGCCTCTTCGATTGCTTTTTTATCAACATCCCAGACAATTACTTTTGCTCCTGAATCTAAAAATCTTTCTGTTATTGAAAAACCAAAGCCTTGTGCACCACCTGTTACAACAGCAACTCTATTATTTAAATCAAAGTTAACCATTAATTTATTTATTACCACTCACCAATATTTTTCATGGAAGACCAGGGTTCTTTTGGTTTTAAATGTCCATCTTGGAGTATCTCGATTGAGATATTGTCAGGCGATCTTACAAATGCCATGTGTCCATCTCTTGGTGGTCGATTAATTGTAACGCCCATATCTTTTAACCTTTGACAAGTTTCATATATATTTTCAACTCTGTAAGCTAAATGACCAAAGTTTCTGGATCCTTTTCCAAGATTGTCACCATCCCAATTGTAAGTAAGTTCAATTTCAGCAGATTCGTCATTAGGAGCAGCTAAAAAAATTAATGTATATCTACCTTTCTCATTTTCTTTACGTCTAGTTTCTTTTAAACCTAGGCCTTTACAATAAAAATTTAACGATTTTTCTATATTAGAAATTCGTATCATTGTGTGTAAATATTTCATGCTCAATATTTTATTATCAGCCTTTGATGCCTAGATGAGTATATTTAACATTTAAATAGTCTTTAATTGCCATTGAGCCGCCTTCTCTTCCATACCCAGTTTGTTTAATTCCACCAAAAGGTGCTTCTGCAATAGCTATCAATGGAGTGTTAACTCCAACTGTGCCTGTTTCCATTAGCTCAGAGGCTCTATGTGCTTGTTCCATTGAATTAGTACAAATATAACTTGCAAGACCTAACTCGTGATTATTTGCTCTTTCGATCACTTCATCAAATGTTTTAAATGATAACATTGGTACCAATGGTCCAAATGGTTCTTGCTTCATAATGGTAAAATCATCTTTAACATCATCAAAAATAGTTGGCTCATAATAAAAACCTTTATTAAACCCTGATGGTCTTTTTCCTCCTAATAATACTTTTGCACCTTCTTTTTTTGTTTTTTCTACAAGTTCTTCAATTTCATTAAGTCTTTTCTTAGTTGTCATAGGCCCTAGCTGAACATCAGCATCCATACCATTTCCTATTTTTAGTTTTTTTGTTTTTTCTACGAACAAATTTACAAAATCTTTTTTCTTTTTATCCTGAATATAAAATCTACTTGGGGAAATACAAACTTGTCCATTATTTCTGAATTTTGCAGCAATAGCCATATCAGTTGCTTTTTCAATATTTGCATCATCAAAAACAATAAAAGGTGAATGTCCACTAAGTTCCATTGTTACTCTTTGAACCTTGTCCGCAGCTTGTTTTAATATTAGTTTTCCAACTCTTGTTGATCCAGTAAGTGAAATTTTTTTAACTATATCCGATGAAATTAATTGTGAAGTAATACTTGGTGGATCTCCTGACAATAAATTTACAACACCTGGAGGTACTCCACATTCTCTACATATATCTACAAGTTCCATAACAGTACCTGGTGTTATGACATCAGGTTTAACAATTACAGAACAGCCTGCTGCCAAAGCTGTTGAAATTTTTCTAGCAGATAAAACTAATGGAAAATTCCAAGGTGTTAATGCTGCCACAACACCAATTGGCTGATAATAAACATGTACTCTCGTATCTGCAAATCTACTTTCTACTGTTTGACCATAAATTCTTTTTGTTTCCTCTGCATTCCATTCAAATATATCAGCTGAGCCTCCAACTTCTCCTTTGGCTTCAACAAATGGTTTTCCAACTTCCAAAGTCATCCATTTTGCAAGAACATCTTGTTTTTCTCTCATCTTGTCTGCAATTTTTCTTAGTATGTATGATCTTTGCCAAGGTGGTGTTTTTTTCCAAACTTCTAAACCTTTTTCAGCAGATTTAAGTGCCTTATCAACATCTACTGATGTCGCTTTTGATGCATGACCAAGTACTTCTTCGTTTGCAGGATTTATAACTTCGTAAGTTTCTTTTTTTTCTGACTGTTGCCATTTACCATCAATAAATTGACCAAATTTTTCGTACATAAAAATTTTTCTATTTTAAGTTGTTATTATTTTAATTTATTTAATAAAAATTAAATTTAAGAATGTTATAATCTTTTTTAAGAAAGGAGTAAATATGGCAACATTTTATGCATTAGGTAGATATACTGCTCAAGGATTTCAAGGTTTTTGCAAAGACCCAAAGTCAGATAGAGCGCAAGCCGCTCGAACTGCAGCTGAAGCCGTGGGTGCTAAATTAGTTTCATATACTGGTTTAAGAGGATCTTATGATTTTTTAGCAGTATTTGAAGGAACTTTTGCACAAGGCGCTGGCGTTAAAATGGCAACAGAAGCTAGTGGAGCACTGTGCGATATTACAGTTTGTGAAGCTATTAATATTAATGAAGTTGCGGAAAACGCTGCAAAAATAGCAGGAGCATATAAAGGTCCAGGAAAATAAATAATTTAACTTACAGTCTCAGAACTAAAAGTTATTATTTTCATATAAGGTTGGAAACATTTTCCCGCCTAGTGGATCGCCATTTTTATATCCTGCCTCTTGCATGGCTTTTCTGTAATTATAACTGGTCCAATCACCTATATAACTAATTTTTGCATCTTCTTTGGCAACTCTTAAAGTATAGCGACTTAATGTTTTGTGAGGTATTGAAGAACTAAGAGTTCCGTGAAGAGTTCTCATATCAAATATAACAGCATCTCCTAGTTCACAGTCCCATTTTAAAAAATCATATTTATCTTTATTTCCTAAAATATCAGGTGGAAGTTCGTATTTTTTTCCATCAATTGTACATTCTTTTCCCTCAACTTTGTGTCCATCTTTAAAAAGTACTCTTAAAAAAAGTTTATTCCACAAATGTGAACCTTTTACCCAAACAACTCCTTCATTTTTTTTCGTAGGTTGCAAAGGCAACCAAAGAACACACATGGTTCCTTCCATATCAAAATAACTAACATCATGATGAAAAGGAGTTGAAGATTTAGACCCGGCTTCTCTTAAAAACCAATTATCCATTACAAGATTTATTTTTTTAGCTGACATTAATTCTGAAGCTATCTTTGCGTATGGTGAGTTAAAAACAAAGTCTTTAAATTCAGGGACCAAATCCCATGTCCAATAATCTTCTAAATAAGAGGGAACGCCTTTTGCTATAGTATGAGATTTAAATCTTGGGCTTGGATTTTTTATATCTCTTTCTATTCCTTTTTTTAATTTTTCTATCCAACTAAGATCAAATTTTCCTTTTAAAAAAACAGCTCCATCATTTTTGAATTGATTTATTTCGTTTTTAGTAAGAAATTCTGCCATGATAAATTATATATAATATGCTAAATTAATTCAAAAAAAAATAAATGAAAATGCTAAAAGATAGTTTTGGAAGAACATTTCCTTATATAAGATTATCAATTACTGATGTATGTAATTTTAAGTGTGGTTATTGCCTTCCTAACGGTTATCAAAAAGATAATAGCGACAATAGAAAATTTTTGAGTGCAGAAGAAATTGGAAGATTAGCAAAAGGTTTGTCAGAACTTGGGGTTTGCAAAATTAGATTAACAGGCGGTGAACCTACCGTAAGAAAAGATTTTTTCGATATAATTAAAATTTTGAAAAATAAAACTGGAATAAAAAAAACAGTGATCACAACTAATGGATATCGTTTAGATAAAATAGCTGATCAAATTGCTGAGAGCGGTCTAGATGGAATAAACATAAGTATTGATAGTTTAAATAGAGAAACTTTTAAAAAAGTTACAAGTCATGATCGCTTGCCAGAAATTCTTAAAGGAATTGAAAGACTGCAAAAGCTTAATTTCAAAAACATAAAAATAAATGCTGTTTTATTAAAAGGTATTAATGACAGTGAAAAAGATTTTAATGAATGGAGTAGTTTTATAAAAAGCAATGAAATTGATTTTAGATATATAGAATTAATGCAAACTGGAGATGGCTTAGATTATTTTAGAAAGTACCACGTTCCTGCAAAAATATTTATAAATTATTTAAACAACAATGATTGGGTCGTTCAAACTCTTGGGAGAAATGCTGGTCCATCAAAAAATTATATTCACTCTTCTTTTAAAGGCAAGTTTGGCGTTATTGCGCCCTACTCAAAAGATTTTTGTAAAAGCTGCAACAGACTTAGAATTACAGCTAGAGGAGATTTAAGATTATGTTTGTTTGGCAGTACCGGAATAAGCATAAGACACTTATTGCAAAAAGATGATCAATTAGAAGAATTAAAAGATTTAATTTCTAAACAACTTAATTTTAAAAAAGAATCTCATTATTTAGAATTAGGTGATACTGGTTTAACCAAAAATTTATCGACAACTGGAGGATAATGAAAAATTTAAAAATAGTTAATCAAGACCAGTTAAAAGACTGGGCAGAAAATTTATTTAAGAAAAACTCATTTAATATGGTCGATGTCTCTTCAAAAAAAGAAACATTTAGAAGGGCTTTAGCATCTGGAAAAATATACGTGGGTGAAAAAGTATTTAATATGATTAAACACAATGAAATGCCTAAAGGAGATCCTATTAGTTTGGCAGAAGTTTCTGCTGTTTTGGGAGTTAAAAAAACTAGCGAACTAATTCCTTTGTGTCATCCATTACCAATTGATCATACAGCAACCAAAATAATTATGAATGATAAAGACTTTTCATTAGAAGTATTTTGTGTTGTTTCGACTGTAGCAAAAACGGGTGTTGAAATGGAAGCAATTATGGGAGTTAATGCAGCGCTTATTACTATTTACGATTTAAGCAAAATAGTAAATCCACATTTAAAAATTGATAATGTTAAACTATTAATAAAAGAAGGTGGTAAAAGCGGAGTTTGGACAAATCCAGATGGTCTTCCAAAATTTCTAGACAATATATTTTAATTTTAATAAAAAATATTAATGAAAATTAAATTAGAGCTTTACGGAGCTAGTCGAGAATTTAGTAAAAAAGATTATTTAGAGTTCATCTTAAAAGAAAAAAGCTCAATAAACGATTTGCGTAATGAAATATTAAGTTTCATTGATAAAAATTTTAAGGGTAACAACAATTTTAAAAGATTAGTTGAAACATCAAAGTTTTGTTCTGAAGAAAACAACATTGTTTCTGATAGTTATAAAATTACAAGAGATCAAAAAATTGGAATTATTCCACCGATAGGAGGTGGTTGATGCTTCATGCTAAAATTATAGATATATCTAAGGAAAAAATTGAAATAGATAAAGCAAAAAAATTTATTGCTTCTAGTAAATTTGGAGCGTCAATATATTTTGTTGGGACGGTAAGAGATCAAAATGATAATAAAAAAGTTACAGGAATTACCTATGATAGCCATGATGCCTTGGTCGTTAAAAGTTTTGAAGAAATTTATAAAGAAGCTGAAACAAAATTTAAGTTTGAAAATATTGCAGTTTTTATTGAACATATAAAAGGATACGCTTCACTTGGTGATACGAGTATAATTATTGCTGTAGCTTGCAAACATAGAGCCCAAGCTTATGAATTTTCAAGATATATTATTGAAGAAATAAAAAAAAGAACTCCTATTTGGAAAAAGGAACACTATGAAAATAATGAAAGTGAATGGTTGAAGGGAAATTCTATTCAAACTAGATAAAATCTTTTTTTAAATCAAAATCTTTAAATACTTTATTTGAAGTTACTTTTATAAAATTTGTTCTTTTTTTCAATCTTTTAACCATAAATTTAGCACCATATTCACCTTTAATTTTTTTAAATTTACTTAAAACAGAAATATCAAAACCAATTGGATTACCTATTCTGTTTTTAAATTTTAAAGCATGCACGAGGTGTTTTTTCTTTTGGATAGATCTACAAATTTTATTTATGTGTATAGTTTTAATAAAAGGCATATCTGACTGAATAATAATAAAACCTTTATTTTTTTTTGATAATCTTTTAATTCCAGCTTTTATGGAAGATGACATTCCTTTTTTATAATTATTATTAACGATAAATATGATCTTTTTATTTTTTTTAATATTTTTTTTTACTTGACTACTTTCATGACCTAGAACAATTATAATTTTATTAACATTACTTTTTTTAACCGAATTTAAAGCATGATTAACTAATGGTTTTTTTTTATAAATTTTTAAAAGTTTATTTTCTTGAACAATTCTTTTCGATTGGCCTGCTGCTAGAATAATTGCTGAAATCACAATAAAAATATAAAAAGTTTTTTCATCTTTTATGCGTTTCTGCCACAAGTTGGGCAATAATAGATAATGCTATTTCAGGAGCAGACCTTCCTCCTAATTTTATACCAACTGGTCCATGGATTGAATTTATTTCTGTTTCGCTAAATCCTGCATCTTTTAATCTTTGACATCTACTTTCATGTGTTTTTTTACTTCCTAAAGCTCCTATGTAATAAAACTTATTTTTTAACGCATGTTGAAGAGCCGGATCATCAATTTTCGGGTCATGTGTTAATGCAATTAAAGCTGTATTTGAATTTGTTTCTATTTCTTTAAAGGCTTCTTCGGGCCATTTATTTATAATTTTTAAATCTGGAAATCTTTGTTCGCTGGCAAAATAACCTCTTGGATCAATAATAGAAATTTCAAAATTTAAACTCTTTGCATAATCGACAAGGTATTGAGCTATGTGTACTGCACCTACAATTATAATTTTTATGGGTCTTATATATGTTTCTACAAAAATATCAGTATTTTCAATTATTCCATTTTTCTTTTTTTCAAAATAGTTTTTTATTTGGTCTAAATACTTTTCAAAATTTTTATCTATTGGTTTGTTTTTTTCAAAAATACAACTTTCTCCACTTGTAATATTAGTAATAATTGCAAACTCATCTTTGTTTTCTTTTTTTTTTATGATCTGATTTAGTAATTGCTTCTTCATTATTTTATAAAAAAATGGTAAATTACTAATCCAAAGATTAGACCTTTAATAAAGCTTACCCAAAGTAATCCATAATTAGAAACGTTAAATTTTTTTTTAAACCAGTTTACAAGATTTTTATGTGTCTCTATCATGTGTTTAATTAATCTGTTCTAAATAAACTGCTATTTCTCCTCCACAAGCAAGTCCTACTTCCCATGCGCTTTCATTTGAAACTTTAAACTCTATTTTTTTAAATGGTTTTTTTTCTTTTATAATTCCTATACATTCCCTAACAACAGCAGACTCAACACATCCTCCTGAAACAGATCCTGAAAAATCACCTTTTTCATTTACAATCATTCTACTTCCTACTTGCCTAGGTGAAGACCCCCAAGTTTGAATTACTGTTGCTATAACTACTTTTTGATTAGCTGTTATCCAATCTTTGGCTTCTTCTAAAATTTTTTCATCAAATGAGTTTTTCATTGGATATAAAAGGTATTACTGTAAAAACTAATTAGCAAGCATCAACAGCTTTTTTTGCAAAAACTTTGACCATATTTGCTCTGTAATCTGCAGAAGCGTGTATATCAGAGTTCATTCCTGAAGATAATATTTTTACTTTATCAATTGCTGAAGAAGAAAAATCCTTTTTTAAAGCTCCTGCTAAATCTTTGTCATTGTATACGCATGCTTTTGCTCCAGTTACTGCAACATTTATCCCTGTTTTATGTTTAGCAACATACACTCCTACCACTGCATAACGTGATGCTGGGTTAGGTAATTTTTGATAGCTTGATTTCTGAGGAATTTCAAACTCGATAGCTTCGATTATTTCGGTTTTTTTAAGACAAGTTTCAAACATTCCTCTAAAAAAATTTTCAGCATCTATTTTTCTGTTATTAGTATGGATGATCGCATTTAGCGCTATACATGCTGATGGGTAATCAGCAGCAGGATCATTATTTGCAATGGACCCACCTATTGTTCCTCTGTTCCTTACTTGCGGGTCGCCAATTCCTTCTGCTAAAGATGCTAAAGAAGGTAACGCTTTCTTGATTTCTTTTGAATTAGCAACTTCAACATGTTTTGTAGTGGCGCCAATGGTAACATTTTTGCTGGTTACTTTTATTCCTGAAAGTTTTTTTATATTCTTAATATTAATAATATCTTTATAAGAAGCTAACCCCAGCTTCATGGAAGGAATTGTTGTCATTCCACCTGCTAAAAAAGCTGAGCTTGAAGAAGCTAACTTTGAAGCTTCTTTAACATCTTTTGCTGAATGATAATTAAATGTTTTCATATTCCTCCTAAGCAGCCTCGGCTTTTGATTTTTTATTTTCTTTGCACGCTTTCCAAACCTTTTCGGCAGTTGCTGGCAATGATATTTCTCGTCCTCCGAGCGCATTGATTACAGCATTCATAACCGTTGGTGTTGCTGCTATAGTTCCTGCTTCGCCACATCCTTTAACTCCTAGTGGATTTGTTGTTGCTTTAGTGCAAGTATATCCAATATTAAATTCTGGAAAGTTATCAGCTCTTGGCATTGTATAATCCATATAAGAAGCTGTAATAAGTTGCCCAGTTTGATCGTATTGAGCATTTTCGTACAATGCTTGCCCTATTCCTTGTGCTAGTCCACCATGAACTTGTCCTTCAACAATTAAAGGATTTACTATTGTTCCAAAATCATCAACTGCTGTATATTTATCGAGTTTGACTTCTCCTGTTTCGGGATCAATTTCTACTTCACAAATATGTGACCCTGCAGGAAATGAGAAATTTGCTGGATCAAAAAATGAGGACTCTACCAGGCCTGGTTCTTCACCTTCTGGTAACGGTGATTTAACCTCATCTCTTACTCCTGGTAAATAGCTTGCAAAAGCAACTTCGCCTATCGTTTTCTTTTTATTTGATTTTGATACTACAAACTCTCCATCTTTAAATTCAACATCTTCCTCACTAGCTTCTAACATTTTTGCTGCAATTTTTTTGCCTTTAGTAACTATTTTTTTACATGCGTTAACTATAGCTATTCCTCCTACCGCTAATGATCTTGAGCCATATGTTCCCATGCCGAAAGTTCCTTTGTCTGTATCACCATGAACAACATCTATATTCTCAATAGGTACGCCTAATTCATCAGCAGCAATTTGTGCAAATGTTGTTTCGTGACTTTGTCCATGACTATGAGAACCTGTATAAACCGTAACTTGTCCTGTTGGATTAAATCTAACTTCGGCAGATTCCCACAAACCAACTCCACACCCCAACATCATAACAACTGGGGATGGAGCAATACCACATGCTTCAAAATAAGTTGTAACACCTATACCTCTAAGTTTTCCTTTAGATTCAGATTCTTTTTTTCTAGTTGCAAAACCATCGTAATCCGACATTTCTTTTGCTTTATTCAAACCACCTACATAATCACCAGAATCTACTTGATGGACTAAAGTTTGTTTAAATGGAAACTCTGTAGGAAAGTTTTTCATTCTAATTTCAATTGGATCCATTCCTAATTCTATTGCTGCTTTATCAACTATTCTTTCAATAGTATAAGTAGCTTCTGGTCTTCCCGCTCCTCTGTAAGCATCTACAGGTGCTGTATTAGTATATACTGCCTTAACATTTGTATATGCAGCTGGCATTACATAAACGCCTGTTGCACATGGACCAAAAAGGTATGTAGGTGTTACTGTACCAAAAACTCTTGCGTAAGCTCCTAAATTTGCAATAGTTTCGTTTTTAAATCCTAAAAATTTTCCATCATTTGTAACTGCTAATTCTGCGTGTGTAATATGATCTCTTCCATGAGTGTCTGTTAAAAAAGATTCTGTTCTTTCTGCAACCCATTTGATAGGTCTTTCAATTTTTTTTGCTGCCCAACTACAAACTATCTCTTCGTTATAAAGGTTAATTTTTGAACCAAAACCACCACCAACATCAGGAGCAACTACTCTCAATTTATTTTCTGGAGTTACTCCGCCAAAAGCAGACATTATCAGTCTTGATAAATGAGGATTTTGACTGGTTGTATAACAAGTAATTTCTTCTGATGCAGTGTTATAATCTACAACGCATGCTCTTGGTTCCATTGCATTTGGAATAAGCCGGTTATTTGTAATATCAAGCTTAATAATTTTGTCAGCTTTATCAAAAGCTTCTTTAACTTTTTGTCTATCACCAAGCAACCAGTCATAACACATATTTTTATCAATGCCTTCATGAATAGTTTCGCTTTTCATTGTATCTGCCAAGCTAGTAACAGCTTTTAAAATTTTATAATCTACTTTGACCAGTTCTGCTGCTGCCTTGGCTTCATCTAAAGTTTCAGCAAAAACTACTGCTATTGGATCTCCAACAAAATTTACATTGTCTTTCGCTAATGGTGGGTTTGCTGGGCATTTCATTTCAGAGCCATCTTCGCTTCTGATAGCCCAACCAGCTATTAATCCTCCAATTTTATCTTTAGCAATATGTTCTCCAGTTAGTATATCTACAACACCTGGAGCTTTTGAAGCTTTAGAGGTATCAATTTTTTTAATTTTAGCTCTAGCATGTGGAGATCTTATGAATATAGCGTATGTTTGGTTTACTATGTTTATGTCTGAAGTATATCTGCCTTTGCCAGTTAAAAATCTTTTATCTTCTTTTCTCTCTACTCTTGATCCTACTAAACTAGCCATAAAAAATTTCTCCTAACTCTTCATTTTTGAAGCAGCCTCTTTAACTGCTGCAACAATATTTTGATATCCTGTACATCTACAAATGTTACCTTCAAGCCAATCTCTTATTTCTGTGTCACTTGGGTTTTTTTTACTTTTTAATAAATCAACTGCACTCATAATCATTCCGGGAGTGCAAAAACCACATTGCAAGCCATGAGTTTTTTTAAATGCTTCTTGCATCGGGTGCATTTTGCCATTTTTTGCTAAACCTTCGATTGTTGTAATTTTTGATCCTTCTAAATCTGCTGCTAGGGCAGTGCAACTTTTAATAGATTTACCATCCACATGAACAACACAAGCGCCACATTGACTCGTGTCACATCCAATATGTGTTCCTGTTAAATTCAGTGTGTCCCTTAAAAATGATGATAGTGTAATATGATCGGGAATTTCTTTGGTAACTTTTTTTCCATTAATCTCTAAAGAGACTTTTTTCATTAAGTTTACCCCCTGCTTAATAATTATTTAAATTAAAACATAATAAAATATTATGCACAACTCAAAAAAATGAAATGATTCTACTTATGCGCGATTCAATTTAAAGTATATACTATAATTCCTACAATTATTAATACAGATGCAATAATTAACAAATTTTTTATTGATTTTTTTTCACGTGGAATTTTATGTTCAACTGGTTTTTCAATTTTGTCTATAGTTTGTTTGGTTGAAATTAATTCAGAAAATTTTCCAAAAAAAATATCAGCTAGTTTTTTTGCTGTCATATCAATTAATCGTGAACCTACTTGCGCAATTTTTCCTCCAACGTTAGCTTCAACACTATAGTTAAGTTTTGTTCCGTTTTCAAAGTCCTCTAAACTTACAATCGCTTCTCCATTTGCAAATCCTACAGGAGAATTTCCTGATCCTTGAATCTTATAACTGTTTGGTGGATTTAAATCTTTAAGTTCAATATCTCCGGTAAAAGTTGCATTAAATGGCCCAATTTTATTTGTGGCAGTAGCAGTAAATTCAGTTGCAGAATTTTTTTTAAATTCTTCGCACCCAGGAATAGCTTTTTTTAATATTTCAGGATCATTTAAAGCTTCCCAAACTTTTTGTTTTTCTAAATTAATTTGATATGATCCAGAAAGTTTCATAAATACTTACAAATATATATATTTAATTTATATGGATGATAATACAAAAAAAGAATTGCAATCTGCTGCTTTTGAAAGGTTAATAAACCATTTAAGAGAAAGAAAAGATGTACAAAATCTTGACTTAATGAATTTAGCAGGATTTTGTAGAAATTGCTTATCAAAATGGTATCGAGAAGAAGCTGAAAAAAAGGGTATAGCGATTTCTGATCCAGATGCAAGAAAACATGTTTATGGCATGCCTTATTCTGAATGGAAAGAAAAATACCAAAAGTAGCTATTTTTATTTTTCTTTTAGTCTTGGAAAGAGTTCTACAAAATTACACGGCTTGTGATTGATATTTAATTGAAATTTTAAAATTTTATCCCAAGCATCCGTAACACCACCGGAAGAACCTGGTAGTGCAAAAATATATTTACCTTTAGCCAATACTGCACAGGCCCTAGACTGAATTGAAGATGTGCCAACCGTTCCAAGACTGATAAATCTAAATATTTCTCCAAAACCTGGAATATGTTTGTCGGCAATTTCATCTATTGCTTCCGGAGTTATATCTCTACCAGTTAATCCAGTTCCTCCAGTAGTTATAATCACATCAATGTTTTTGCTTTTTAACCAATTATTTAAAAATTTTTTAACATCTTTTTTGTTATCTTTGCAGATTTTTCTATCTACTAAATTATGATTTGCTTCAGATATTTTTTTAACCAAAATAGCTCCTGATTTATCAGTTTTTAAAGTTCTTGTGTCAGTAACAGTTAAAAGTGCTATATTTACTTTCATAAAATTAAATTAATAAATATAAATTATATTACCAAATCTATTTTATGGATATAAATTATTTTAATTCAACAAGAATTCTTGATGGAGGTATGGGCCAAGAATTGCTTAATAAAGGATTAAAACCAAAAGGCACATTATGGTCTGCACATGCATTGATTGATGAAAATTGCCATCAATTAGTTATTGATGCTCATTTAGATTTTATAAATGCTGGAGCTGAAGTAATAGTTACTTCAACATTTACCGCTAGAAGAAATAGATTAATACAGAACGATTGTGAAAAATATTTTGAAAAAATAAATATTAAAGCAATAGAACTGGCTCAAAAAGCAAGAGATATATCAAAAAAAAATGTTTTAATTGCAGGTGGTTTACCCAATCAAAAACAAACCTACACAGCTGATTTAGGAAAAGACCTAAATACA
>CACFKF010000009.1 GCA_902566775.1 uncultured Pelagibacteraceae bacterium
ATTTAAATTAGCAAGAGCATTTGCTCATTTTATGAATTTTATTAATCTTGCAGAATCCATAGATGCTTCTAGAAAACTAGATGAATTTGAAAATTCTGGCTTGAAAGATAAACATAAGAATATTTTTATTGAGGAAATTTTCGAAAATCTTTTTAAAAACAAAAAAATTAAACCTCAAAAAATTTATAATATTGCAAAAAATCTTAATATTGGAATAGTTCTTACAGCTCATCCAACTGAAGTTAAAAGAAGAACTTTAATACAAAAATACCATAAAATAACTGAGATAATGGATCAAAGAAATCTTTTGAAGGATAAGCCATCACGATTAAAAATCTTAGATAAAAAACTTTATGATGAATTTACAATTATTTGGAATACTGACGATTTAAAAAGATTTAAACCTACTCCTGTTGAAGAAGCAAGGTGGGGATTAGCAGTAATAGAAGATAGTCTTTGGGAAACAATTCCAAAAGTTTATAGAAGATTAAACGCTATTTTCGTAAAACATATGGGAAGGGGTTTGCCTAAAAATTTTAATCCAATTGAATTTGGATCTTGGATGGGAGGAGATAGAGATGGTAATCCAAATGTAACAGCAGCCATTACCAAAGAAGTAATACTTTTATCAAGATGGGAAGCGGCTAAACTTTACGAAAAAGAATTAACAAAATTAATTAGAGGACTTTCAATGGAAAAATGTTCAAAAAAAATTCTAAAAACCACTGGAAAAACTTTTGAACCTTATAGAGTTTATTTAAGACCATTAAGAGATGAAATGAGAAAGACACATAGATTAATAGAAAGACATTTAGTTGCAAAAAAACCATTAGAACAAAAAAAACTTTTATCTTCTAAAGAGGAAATACTAAAACCTTTAAGAGTTGTACGAGAGTCATTAGAACAAAACCAAAGTGAAAATATTGCGAGTAGTGATTTACTTGATTTAATGAGACGAGCTAAATGTTTTGGTATAAATCTAGCAAAATTAGACATAAGACAAGAGTCATCAAGACATTCAAAAATATTAGCAGAATATGTAAAGAAAAAAAATAACTCTAATTATTTAAATTGGGATGAAAATAAAAAAATTAAATATTTGATAAGTGAAATGAAGAAAAATAGAAAAAGTTTCAAAAATTTTAATTTTAAAAATAAAGAAAATAAAGAAGTTTGGTCAACTTTTAAACTTTTGGCTAATGAGCCACCAGAATGTTTAGGCGCTTATGTAATATCAATGACTTCAGAAGCTTCGGATGTCTTAGCAGTTTATTTAATGCAAATGCAGGCAAATATTAAAAATAAATTAAGAGTAGTTCCACTATTTGAAACTTTACAAGATTTAAAAAATGCAAAATCCATTATGGAAAAACTTTTTTCATTAAGTTGGTACAGAAAATTAATCAAAAACAAACAAGAAATTATGATTGGTTATTCAGATTCTAGCAAAGATGCTGGAAAATTATCTGCTAGCTGGCATCAGTACAAACTTCAAGAAGAAGTTTTAATTATCGCAAAAAAATATAAAGTTGACCTTACTTTTTTCCATGGCAGAGGTGGTTCTCATGGAAGGGGTGGAGGACCAATTCAAGCTACTATGAGATCTCAACCTCCAAATTCGATATATGGTCGCATTAGAATTACTGACCAAGGAGAAATGATCCAACAAAAATATGGTTATGAACCTTTAGCGAAATATAATTTATGTAGCTACATAGGATCTGTAATGCAGGCTACTTTAAACCCACCTCAATATCCTAAAGATAATTGGAGAAAATTAATAGAAGAAATGACAAAAATTTCTACCTTAGCGTATAGAAAAAATATAAATGAGAACTCAGATTTTATAAGATATTTTAAAACTGTTACACCTCACTTAGCTCTTGGAAAATTATCAATAGGATCAAGACCTTCAAAAAGAAAAAATGTAGATAACATCCAAAGCTTAAGAGCAATACCTTGGGTATTTGCATGGACTCAAATAAGATTAATGTTGCCTGCTTGGTTGGGAACTGGTGATGCTTTAAAATACTCATCAGTTAAAAATCACAAAACTATTCTTACAGATATGGAAAAAAATTGGCCATTTTTTAATTCTACAATGGATATTTTGGATATGGTTATTTCAAAAGTTGATCCAGAGATATCAAAGGTTTATGAAAATAGTCTTGCAGATAAAAAATTAAGAGAAGTGGGTGATAAACTTAGATCTGAGTTTGCTATAATTAAAAAATTAAATAAATACATAACTCCAAGAGAAATAATTAATCAAAGAAAAAAATTTAGAACAACGGTCATAGTTAGAAACATTTATTCTGAGGTTTTAAACATACTACAAGCCGTAGTTATGAATAAAATATCAAAGAAAAAATTCAAATCTAATGACAAGAAATATCTTAATGATGCAATGATGACGTCAATAGCAGGTATATCAGCAGCTATGAAGAATACTGGTTAAAGAGTAATATTTTTTAGAGTGTTTAAATATTCGTCAAATTCTTTAGCAAAAGAAGGTGTTGGTTTTATATTTTTTTTTCTTTGATCAATAGAAGTTTTTTCTAAAACAAAGAAACCTTTTTCACAAGCTTCATTAATAATTAAAGCAGATTTTGGTCGTGATGTTTTAAATAATTTTGTTTTTAATTCTTCAACAGATATGTTTGTATTTGATTTATTGGCTGCCATAACTATCAACATCATATGATAATGAGAAGGTGATTTTCTAAAAAAGTAATTGCTTGATCTATGGGACTGTCTCATTTGCTCTTCCCAAAATTCTAAAAGTCCTTTAGTCGTTTTTATCATTTAAGCTCTAACTCTGGTTTTTTGTGGATCATAAAAAGGAAAAGCAACTACTTTTGCTGGAATTCTTTTTTGATGACCATCGATTTTGCCTACTTCTACTTCTGTGCCTATTTCAGTATAATTAATATCCATTCTGCATAGAGCTATATTTTTACCCAATGTTGGAGAGATCATTCCACTTGTAATTACTCCTATTTGAGCTTTTCCTATATGCACGCAGTCTCCATGATTTGCTTGCTCTTTGCCAACTAACTCCAGTCCAACTAATTTTTTTTGAGGTGATGCTTTTCTTTTAATTAAAGCTTCTTTACCAACAAAATCATCTTCTTTGGTTTTAAGAGCTACTGAGAAAGCAATTCCAGCTTCAAAAGGATCTGTTTGATCATCAAACTCATATCCATAAAAAATGAGACCAGCTTCAATTCTTACCATGTCCAAAGCTTCTAAGCCCATTGGAGCTATACCTAAATCTTTTCCATTTTCCCAAACTTTATCCCAAACTTCTGAAGCATCTTTAGGGTGGCACCACACCTCAAAACCTAACTCTCCAGTATATCCTGTTCTGGAAACAATAATTGGTGTTCCCATTTCATCACCGATTCTACCAATAGAAAACCTAAACCATTGAAGTTCATTTATTGTTGGTTGCATGGGAGCACTCCAAAAGAATTTTTCTAAAATTTTTCTACTATTTGGTCCCTGAACCGAGATATTGTGAATTTGATCTGTAGAGGACTTTACCCATGCATTGTAATTCTTTTTTTTAGCTAGTTCTCTTAACCATGTTCCGCCATACTCTTGTCCACCAATCCATCTAAAATTTTCTTTTCCAAGACGAAAGATTGTTCCATCATCTATCATGCAACCGTTTTCGTAGCACATTGCAGAATAACTTACTTGACCTATTGAGAGTTTTTTTACGTTACGCGTCAAAGCATATTGCATTAAGCTTTCAGCATCTGGTCCATTTATTTCAAATTTTCGTAAAGGCGAAAGGTCAATCGCTATGGCTTTTTCTCTACATGAAGTGTATTCTTTGATTGTTCCATATTTTGTGTAATTGTTTGCTAACCAATAGCCGTTATAATCAATAAAATTTCTTGTAAGCTTTGAAGTTTTTTTATGAAATCCAGTTTCTCTTGTCAATTTTGGTTCTGAATCTGTTTTCATTCTAAATGCTATAGCTTTCGAAAATTCCTTTTTTTTATCATAAATTCTAACAAAGATATCAGTAGGATTCCACCCATTACAATTGTCGATATCACTAGGACATGCGGTAGTTCCACATGTTAAATCTTTTAAAGCGCGCAATAGAACATAATCTCCTGGTCGAGCATAAGACTCATCTCCCATAATAGCGTTTTGCCCACCAAGAACAGTATTAAAAAAAAGATTTATAGCTGGCCATCCTTTTCTTTTTTCTACTCCATATTTTTCTAACTCCACATTTAAATTATCTGAGCAGTTGGGATGACCAAAATATCCTGCATCTTCATAGTATTTTGATGTACATGCTAAATTAAAAGTGTCATGTCTTCCAACAGTATCTCTTATAACTTCAAGCATTGGCTCATGATCCATATCGAAGAACTTTGAAAATAATCCAGGGCCAGGATAAAGGGCTCCCATAAAAGTCCTTGTAGTTAGAGGATCAATACCTCTTTCAATTCCTTTTTCTAACTTCGCTGTATCAAAAGCTACCAAATCTGAACACTGTCTTCCATACGGGTTAATTATTTGAATATAATCTCCTTTTTTTATTTCATATGATGAAGCTGTTCTACGTTCAATAATAAATTCATTTAATGGATCTTTAAGTGGTTCAGGAATAATTTTTTGATCTTTAATTTTATCTGGATTTGCTCTTTTAACCATGATTGTTATATCCGTAGGAGGGTTTTGGTTTTCAATATTCATGGGACCACCTGGTGCTGCAAAAATACAAATACAGCTATCTTTCGATTTAATTTTTATTTTTTCTTCAGCTTTGCATTCAAGATCAAAAACCAAACTTGATTTAGCTTTGTTGATATCTAATTTCTTCTTTTTTAATTGATAAACTACGGCTTGAACACTCTCTTCTTTTCGAGAAAGGATTTTTTTAATTTCGTTTGCACTACCATTTTCTTTTAAGTTTAATATTGAGGAGTCTGTTTTTCCTATATTATTGAAAACAGCAATTTCTAATAATTGTTTTCCTTCATTATTAATAATTTCTATTTGATCTTCGGGAAAAATTTCAAATAAAGATAAACCACCACCATTAACAATGTATCTTTCAACCCCAAGTGGTAAAGCTCTAAGACCGGGCTCTTTTATGTTTAAACTAGTTAGTTCCATTTTTATATATATAAATTTTATACCTAAAATAATATTAATAAAACAATTATAGTATAAATGGTGATTGTATCAGTCCATTTTGGACAGTTTCGAATTGACTATAGTTAGAATTCGTAACATAATTAATTACTTAATATATTAAGAAAGGGGAAAATAATGAGAAAATTAATATCTTTATTATCTGCCGTAGTTATTTCTTTAGTAAGTTTTGTAGGAATAGCTAATTCAGCGGATAGTAAGAAACCTACTCGAATTCCAACACACAATTGGTCAAGCCAAGTTGTTATGGCTTATGTAATTGGTGGAATTATAGAAGACATGGGTGGAAATGTAGAATACGTACCAGCTGACTCTCAAGCTGTTTACGAGTCAATTCGTATTGGCGATGTAGATATATCACACGAAGTTTGGGAATCTGCTTTTGGTAAATCATTTACAACAGCTCTTGATGCTGGTGGTTTACTTGACTGGGGAGATCACGAAGCAAGAACTCTTGAGGACATGGGATATCCTAACTGGGTAACTGACAAAGGATTATGTCCAGGTCTTCCAGATTGGACTGCTTTAAAAAATCCTGATTGTGCTAAAAACTTTGTAACACCTGACTCAGATGGAAAAGGAAGAATGTTAGAAGGTCCACAAACTTGGCACGGAGACTTAATACCTCAAAGAATTGAAGCTTTAGGCTTGGCAGATCTTTGGTGGGTTAAATTTGCTGGAAGTGCAGATGCACTTTGGGCAGAATTAGCAGCAGCTAAGAAAGAAGGAAGAGGAACTATTATCTTTAACTGGACACCAAACTTTACAGATGGTGCTGGTTTTACATTTATAGACTTCCCTCCATACACTGCAGGTTGTCGACCAGAAGATGGTGGTGATGGAAAATGTGGTTCACCAGATGGTTATTTGAAAAAGGCTGTAAATGCAGACTGGACAAAAACTCATCCAGCAGCAGCTAAAATGTTCAAAAGACTTTCATTCTCTACAGGTCAAATTGGTGCAATGGCGGCTTTAGTTGACGTTGACAAAATGACTCACGAAGATGCAGGTAAGAAATGGTTAGCTGATAACGAGTCCGTTTGGAAACCTTGGACTAAATAAGCACAAAAGCTAATAAATTGTAAATCTCCCCCAACAATGTTGGGGGGGATTTTTTTTTAAGTTTGTAAATCCACATGGATTAGAATTAGAAAAGAAATTAGTTAAATGTTAAAGTGTTTTTTATATATATCTCTCAGCTTATTATTTTTCACCATATCATTTGCTAAAAATGTAAATATACAAGAGGATATTGAACTTATTTTTGTATGCGAGTTAGAAAAGAAAATACTTAAGAATTCAGAATATAATTATACAACTTTTCTAGCCAAAGATTTAGATGAAAAAGGGTTAGATAAATTTGAAATTTTTGCAAAACAACCAGAAACACTATTGATTAATGGACTATCATTGTTCTTTTCAAAAGCCGTAAAATTTGATGTCAAAGTTGTAAATAAAGACGTAATTTTATTTAAAGCTTTTAATAAAGAAAAGAATTACTCAGAGTCAGGCATAATAACTAGAAAATCTGGTGAATTAGTTCATGAAATTACAAGAGGTTTAAAAAGTGATAACTTAGAAAAAAGTATTTTCTTTTATTCTTGTAGAAAAAAGGAGAAAAAAGTCTGATTTTTTTTTATATAATTTAGTGTAAAATATAATGATGAAAAAATATCTCATTTACATAATTTTAAGTTTTTTAATTACAAATTCAGTATTAGCTCGAAAAACAGGTTGTGAGGGAAACTGTGTGGATGGTTTTGGTAAATGGACCTATACAGATAAAACAACTTATGAAGGAGAATGGGTTGGAACAAAAAAAAATGGTCAAGGAATTGAAATTTGGCCCAATGGATATGTTTATGAAGGTGAATTTAAAAATAGTGAGTGGAGTGGACAAGGAGTTTTAACTTTTCCAAATGGCGCAACTTATGAAGGAGAATGGGCTAATGGTTTCATGAATGGCAAAGGAACCTTTACTTGGTCTGACGGAAAAGAAAAAACAGGTACTTGGGTAAATGGAGAATTACAAGAGTAATTAAAATAATGCTACAAGGTAAATATTTAAATAAATTAAAGGAGTTCCCCGAACCAGTTAGACAATTTGGTGGTCTTGTTACTATAACAGTTATTGTAATTTTATCTTTTGTTATTTTAAATATTTTTTGGGGTGGAGGCGATGAATTAGTTAGAAAAATGAAATTAGAAGAGGAAAGAATTGCAAAAGAAAAAGAACTAAGCAAACTGATTTCAAGCCTTCCATCAGGTATTCTAGTACCTTATGAAGGAACTGAAGGTCATAAATTGTCCGAAGAACAACACGAGGCAGTTTGCAATGCAACAGAAATTGTATCTCAGCGTTCTGTTATGGGTGCTAATTTAACAAATTTTAAAGCAAAACACATATATACTATTAATGGTAATGATATTAAAGAAACATTTGTTAACTGGGACAAAGAGAAAAATAAATGCTTTGCTGGTTTTACTGTAACTGGAAGCAATGTTGGAATAAATGAAACAATTACTGTTAGTGGAGAGGTTTTAAGTTTTTTTAATACCGGAATTGATACAAGAGTTTATTTTATTAAAAATTTTTAAGGAGACAAAACAACAATTATATAGATTTTATTTTTACTGAATTTCGTATAACTTGTTAAAAAATTATGACTGATGCGGTAATTAAGTGCGATTCTGTATATAAAATTTTTGGAGCAAATGCCAAAAAGATGCTTCAAGAAGCAAATGGAAATGTGGATGCAAAAACATTCCAAGAAAATGGATGTATTGTAGGTGTGAACAATGCTTCTTTTGAAGTTGCAAAAGGAGAAATGTTGGTTGTTATGGGTTTATCAGGCTCAGGCAAATCTACATTATTAAGATGTATTTCTAGATTAACAGATGCAACTGATGGAAAAATTTATATAGAAGGCCAAGATTTACTCTCATTAAAAAACAAAGAACTAATTGAACTTAGAAGAAATAAAATGGGAATGGTTTTTCAAAGTTTTGCTTTACTTCCACATAAAACAGTTTTGGAAAATATAGCTTTCCCACTTCAAATTAAAGGAATTAAAACTCAAGATAGTATCAATAAAGCTATGGACATGGTTAAACTCGTTGGTCTTGATGGAAGAGAAAATTATTTTCCAAGAGAACTTTCAGGTGGACAACAACAAAGAGTAGGTATTGCTCGATCGTTGGCTGTTGAACCTGATATTTGGTTTTTAGACGAACCTTTTTCTGCACTAGATCCATTGATTAGAAAAGAAATGCAAGACGAATTTTTAAGACTTCAGGAAAAATTAAAAAAAACAATTATGTTTATTACTCATGATTTTGATGAAGCGTTAAAACTTGCTGATCGTATAGCAATTATGAAGGATGGAATAATTGAACAGTTAGATACTCCAGCAAAAATAGTATTAAATCCAGCAACTGAGTATGTAAAAAAATTTACTGAGGAAGTTCCAAGAGAAAAAGTTTTAATAATAGAAGATGTAATGGAAAAATTAAATAATGACAATATGAGTGATTTAAAAGTTTCAAAGAACGAGATAATTGAAAATGTAGCTGAAAAGATTTTATCTCAAGAAAAATCTGTAGCTGTAACTGACGAAAATAATAAAATTGTTGGAACTGTCCATCCTTCAAAAATAATCCATACTGTTTTTGGGGGGAGAAAAAATAACTAATAAAACATGGAATTATTAAAAAAATATCCAAAATTATTCCAATGGTTATTTTTGCTAGTTGTATTTTTTACTTTATGCTTTGCAATTGATGTTCCCGAAACTTACAAATTTATAAGGGGTCAAGCTGAATTCATTAAAGACCCAAATCAAAGTACTTACACACTATTTGGCAAAGAAGTAAGGTATTATGCATTTGATGTTCTTTGGAGACTACCTCCTTTACTAGGATGGTTACCTATTTGGGTAAATGACTCTTTATTTTTCTTATTGAATGAATGGATGCCAATGGAGTTTTGGAATGAGGATCTCCAAGAATACAAAACTCGACCTTTAGTACTACAAATAACAAGAAACATAACTGCATCTATGACATTTCTTATTGAATTAATTAGAGAAATTTTATTAGGTGGTGTTAAAACAGTTGTCGCATTTAGCAGTTGGGACTTTATAGATAAATATCCATGGGCAGAATTGCCAGGTTTACCTTGGACAATCGTTGCAGCGGGTGCAGTAATATTATGTTACAAACTGAGTGGTAAAGGTCTGGCCATATTCGCTGGTTTAATCATGATTTATATTTCTGTATTTGGTCAATGGAAACCTGCGATGCAAACACTTTCTTTTATATTGGTAGCAGCACCACTTTCTTTCATTTTTGGTTTGAGCTTAGGCATTATGGCTTTTAAGAGCAAACGTGTTGAGCAAGCTTTATATCCTATACTCCTAGTGATGCAGACCATGCCACAATATGCGGTTTTAGTTCCTGCAATGGTTCTTTTTGGAATTGGAGATCATGCTGCAGTTATTATAACAATGGTTGTTGCTATTCCACCAATGATCTTATTAACTTTATTGGGTCTTAGAGCGGTACCCCCCGAAGTTATAGAAGCTGGCAAAATGAGCGGATGTAATAATTTTCAACTTATGACCAAAGTATTAATTCCAACTGCAAGAAGAGACATTTTAATTGGAGTAAACCAGGTCATTATGGTTTGTTTTTCTATGGCGGTTATTTCAGCTTTTATAGGTGCTAAAGGATTAGGGTGGAATTTATTGCTAGCCTTAAATCAACTGAATATTGGATTAGCATTAGAAGCCGGCTTATGTATTAGTATGATTGCAATACTGTTAGATAAAATGTCTTTGGCTTGGGCAAATAAACAAGAAGATTATTTTGGCAACCTAACGTTTTTTCAACGTTACAAAAATACATTATTTTTTGCTGGAGCAGTATTGATAGGAGTGATATTTGCCTACGCTGGATCTTTTTTCTTTAAAGACAGTTTTAATTACTTATATGAGATACCACATAATAAAGGAATATCATTTGCAGATTTCTGGAATAAAGGTGTTGATTGGATTTGGGATACTTTTTTTCAAACTTTAAAAATATTTAATACTTGGTTAATTACAGAAGTTCTTCAACCAATGAGAGCCATGTATCTAAGAATGCCAGCAGTTGCTACTTTAGTATTAGTTGTTGGAGCAGGTTATATAATTGGTGGAATTCGTTCAGCTTTTACTGTGGGTGGATTAGCATTATTTATAGCACTAAGTCCATGGTGGGATAGAGCTTTGGTTACAACGTACATGGCAACCTTTGGAGTTATTGCATCTTGCACAATTGGATTAATAGTTGGAACTTTATGTCAACAAAACAAATATACCACAAAATTTATGTTGGCAGTTTGTGATATTTTTCAAACATTTCCTTCTTTTGTATATTTAATTCCAGTAATGATGCTTTTTGGTATAACGGATACATCAGTATTAATTGCAGTAATTGTTTACGCAACTATACCTGCTACAAGGTACACTATTGAGGGGTTAAGAAGTGTTCCAGCTGGTTTGCATGACGCAGCCACAATGTCAGGTGTAACGAAATTCCAAAGATTAATAAATATAGAATTTCCAATAGCGTTTCCTCATATGATGCTTGGTGTAAATCAAACAATCGTATTTGCTTTGTTTATGGTAATTATAGGAGCATTTATTGGAACAGAAGATTTAGGACAATATATTCTAAAAGCTTTATCTGATAAAAAAGGTGGGGGTAAAGGATTAATACTTGGTATTTGTGTCGCTTTCATAGCTCTGATATTTGACAATTTAATTAGAACCTGGGTAGAAAAAAGAAAAAAGCATCTTGGTATAAATTAAAATTGTGAAAAAATTTTTAGTTGCTATTGATCAGGGCACTACATCGACTAGAGCAATTTTATTTGATGTTAAAGGTAATGTAAAATTTATATCACAATTTGAGTTTAAACAATATTTTCCAAAAAATGGATGGGTAGAACATAATCCTAATGAAATTTGGTTAACTACTCTTAAAGCATTAAAAAAAGTAATACAAAAAGCTAAATTATTAAAAGGTAAAATATTAAGCATTGGAATAACCAATCAGAGAGAAACCACTATTCTTTGGAATAAGAAAACTGGCAAGCCAATTTATAACGCTATTGTTTGGCAAGATAGAAGAACTGAAGCAGATTGTAAAAAACTAATAAAAAGAAAATATGAAAAAAGTTTTAGAAAAAAAACTGGACTATTTATTGATCCATATTTTTCTGCAACAAAAATAAAATGGATTTTAGAAAATGTAAAAGAGTCAAAAGCATTATTAAAATCAAAAAATTTGTTATTTGGCACTGTCGATACTTTTTTAATTTGGAAACTTACTAAAGGTAGAAAACATTTAACAGAAGCTACTAATGCAAGCAGAACAATGCTATTTAATATAAATAATAATAAATGGGATAAAGAAATTTTAAAGAAATTAAATATTCCAAAAAATATTTTACCGGAGGTAAAGAATTCTGCTGATGATTTTGGTATCACAAATAAAAAAATCGTTGGAAAAGAAATTCCTATATCAGCTGTTTTAGGCGATCAACAAGCTGCTGCAGTTGGTCAGACTTGTTTTGAAAAAGGTTCAATTAAAAGTACTTACGGCACTGGAGCGTTTGTCATAATGAATACTGGATCAAAAAAAATTTATTCAAATAATAAATTATTGACAACAATTTGTTATAGATTAAACGGAAAAAATACCTATGCCTTAGAAGGTTCAATTTTTATTGCTGGTGCAGGAGTACAGTGGCTTAGAGATAAAGTAAAATTAATTAATAATGCATACGAAACAGAGAAAATAGCAAAATCTAAAAAGAATAATGATGGCGTTTACATAGTGCCAGCTTTCAGTGGCATGGGAGCTCCATATTGGAGACCGGATGCTAGAGGACTAATAACAGGCCTAACAAGAAATAGTGATTGGAAAAGTTTAGTAAGAGCAGTTGTGGAGTCCGTTGCATATCAAAGCTATGATTTATTTAACTCCATGAGAAAGGATGGTTTAAAACCAAGTATTGTAAAAGTTGATGGAGGCATGGTAGCAAATAATTGGTTTTCTCAATTTTTATCAGACATTATTAATCTTAATGTAATAAGACCACGAGTTTTAGAAACAACAGCTTTGGGAGCCGCACTTTTTGCAGGATATCAAGTTGGAGCATTTAAGTCATTGAATGAAATAAAGCTTATATGGAAAAAAGATAGAGTTTTTTCTCCAAAATTAAATAAATCATTAAGAAATAACTTATTGCAAGGATGGAAACTAGCAATTAGAAAAACTTTAGCATAATTTAAAATATGAAAAAAATTTTGATAATTGGAGCTGGAGCAATGGGATCAGCATTTGCAGTTCCCTGTGTTGATAACAATAATGAAGTAACATTAGTTGGAACACATTTAGAAAATGAATTGATAGCTGAAATTAAAAAAAATAAAAATTATCATCCTTCATTAAAGACTAATTTATCTGCAAAACTTAATGTAGAAAGATTTGAAAATTTAAAAAGCATAATAGAAAAAGGAACAGATTTGATTGTTGCAGCAATAAGTTCTGTCGGAATTAAATGGTTTTCTGATGAAATTTCAAAATATTATAAAAAAAAACTTCCAATAATTTTACTTACCAAAGGTCTTGCTGTAGAAAATGATGAATTAATCACTCTTTCTGAAAAAATCAGAAATTTACTAAAAGAAAAAGGCCACAAAGAAATTAACATTTCAGCAATTAAAGGACCTTGCCTAGCAACTGGTTTAGCTAATAAAATGAGAACAGGAACTGTAATTGCTAATCCAGATTTAAAAGAAGCTCAGTTTTTAAAAAAAATTATTTCAACTGATTATTATTCAACAGAGTTATCAAATGATCTTCAAGGTATTGAATTGTGTGGTGCAATTAAAAATATTTACTCAATGTTAATAGGTGCTTCTGAAGGATTAAGTAATTCAAAAGCCCCAATCGAGATACAGTCAAAGTATTATCTTAATACTGCAGCATCATTAATACATAGATCAATTTCCGAAATGGTAGAATTTGTATCTTTTTATGGCGGTAATTCAGAAACAGTTTATGGACTAGCAGGACTAGGAGATCTTTATGTTAGTGCTATTGGAGGAAGAAATAGTTTAATGGGAAAATATCTTGGGCAGGGTCATTTGTACAAAGATGCAAAAGAGCTATATATGAAAGACATAACTGTAGAAGGTGCTGAGCTTGCATTTGAAATAGGTCCAAAAATTTTTAAAGATCTTGAAGAAAAAAAGTTTCCCCTAATGTTTAGTGTTTTAAGATCTATATGTGAGAATAAGAAGTTAGAAATTAGTTGGTAAATGAATAATAAAATTATAAACATTATTGGTTGGGTTTTGTTTTTGATATCTGCAATTGGTTTTATTATGTCTAGCCTTGGAAATTTTTGGGCTATGTTTGGAAGTCTTTTCTTTTTAGTCGGCTGTGTAGTTTTTTTGATACCTTATTTTTTTGATTGATTTAAAAAAGCTTTTAAAGAATCATCCATTGCGGAAGCCCATGGGGTATGATGAATTGGCGCAACAGACCCAGTCACTGGAGACGAAAAAGATTTGTTTCTATAAGTCATGATATCTTCTACTTTATGATGTTCCCATTCTTTGAAATGTTTTCTAATTAATTCAAAATCAATTTTTGGATAATCAGACAACCCATGGAGTTCTTTAGTATATTCAGTTTGAAAATCTATCATTTGATCAGGATTTTCTAATTTTTCTTCCATAGCAACCCATTTATCTATATCTTTTTTGATTTCTGAACTACTTGGAATTTTAATTTTACCCATTATTACATCTCTTGCATACCAAGCCTGACAATCAAACATGTTAAAGGTATGAAATTGATCCTGCATACCCAAGTATAACAATTTATGATTATTTTCCCAAACTACACCTTTATACAATTTTGGCGGATATAATCTGTTTCTAGTTTTTAGTTTAAGGTCTTCAGTTAAAAAAGGGAAATGATGAAGATAACCTGAACATAATATTATTGCATCAGCTTCTTGTTTGTGACCATCTTTAAAGATTGCGTTATTTCCTTCTAGCCTGTCTAAATAATGGACTTCTTTCATTCCGTTGGGCCATTTAAAACCCATTGGGTTATTTCTATAACCTATAGTTACACTCTTCGCTCCATACTTATGACACTGAAGAGCAACATCTTCAGCTGAATAACTACTTCCTAAAACAATAACATTCTTACCTCTGAATTCTTCTGCGTCTCTAAAATCATGCGAATGTAATATTCTTCCTGGAAAAGATTTCATTCCCGGATATTCCGGAATAAATGGAACAGAGAAATGACCTGAAGATACAACTACATAATCAAATGTATCTCTTGAAAATTTATCATTTTTTTTATCATGAGAAGTAACTTCAAAATTATTTTCATTATAAGTTACAGTCATAACAGTTGTGTTAAATCTTATTTTGTTTTTAAGATTACCTTTTTTTACTCTACCAATTATATAATCATATAAAACTTCTCTTGGCGGAAATGATGGAATTGGATGTCCAAAATGTTCATCAAACGAATAATCAGCAAATTCTAAACATTCTTTAGGACCATTAGACCAAAGATATCTATACATGCTGTTAGGAACAGGGTCTCCATATTGATCAGATCCAGTTCTCCAATTGTAGTTCCACAATCCTCCCCAATCATCTTGTTTATCAAAACAAACTATTTCAGGTATTTTTTCACCTTTTTTTTCAGCTTGTTCGAAAGCTCTTAACATTGAAAGACCACACGGTCCTGTCCCTACAATTGCTACTTTAGTCATTTTTCATTATCTACTTTATAATTTTAAATTATTCAATAAATTTATCTTATCTTAATATGAATTCAATAATTATAATTCTTGCAATAGCTATAATTTTAATTTTAATTACCAGTTTAAAAATTATTCTATGTCAAAAATAATTTCAGCTTATGTTAATTTTGTAGATTCAGTTTGTATAAGAGTTGGAAGAATAGTCATGTACGGGGTATTTTTCATGATGTTCGTCTTAATTCTTTCTTTTGTCACAAGAAATATAATTAATTATCCTATGATGTGGATCATAGAGATGGCTCAATTTACAATTACTGCATATTACTTATTAGGTGGTGGTTATTCTATGATTACAGATGATCATGTAAGAATGGATTTGTTTTACGGAAAGCTTACAGAAAAAGGAAAAGCAAAGATGGATGCTTTTACAAGTATATTTTTAATTTTTTATTTAGTCATTCTATTTTATGGATCTATAACAAGTCTTCAATACACAATTCAAACTAAACAAAAATTATTTACAGCTTGGGCACCATATGTTTGGCCAATTAAAACATTAATGTTAATTGGAATTTTATTAATGTTGCTGCAGGCAATTGCAATGTTTTTTAAAAACTTAGAAAAAATAAAAAATAATAAGAGAGGATAAATTGTTAGCTCAATATCTTAGTTACGAATTTATTGCCATTTTCATGTTCGTGACAATGTTGTTAATGATGTTCACTGGCCAAAGAGTATTTGGGGCTATAGGATTTGTAGCTGCAGCATCAGCTTTATTAATATGGGGCGAAGGATCAATGGAAATGCCATACACGGCAGCATGGAAATTATTTAAGTGGTATCCAATGCTTACGCTTCCTCTATTCATTTATATGGGATTTATGATTTCAGAATCCGGCATAGCAAATGATCTTTACAAAATGTTCCATGTTTATTTTGGTGGAGTCAGAGGAGGATTGGCAATCGGAACAATGGGTATGATGGTAGCAATTTCAGCTATGAATGGGTTAAGTGTTGCTGGGATGGCCATAGGAGCAACTATTGCATTACCTGAAATGTTAAAAAGAAAATATGATAAAAGAATGATAACAGGCGTCGTACAAGCCGGCAGTTCATTGGGAATATTAATACCACCAAGTGTTGTTATGGTTTTATATGGAATGATTGCACGTCAACCAGTTAGTAAACTATGGTTAGCAGGACTTTTACCTGGAATAATGATGGCTACACTTTTTATTCTCTATATTTATATTAGATGTCGTCTTCAACCTGAATTGGGACCTATATTAGATAAAAAAGAAAGAGAAGTTCCATTTAAAGAAAAAATAAAACTTTTAAAAGCAGGAATTATACCTTTTGTAATTTTCTTTTTAATGACTGGTTTATTTTTAATGGGTATTGCAAGTTTAGTAGAATGTTCTGCAGTAGGCGCACTATGCGCAACAATAGCAGCAATTTATAAAAAAAGATTTAATTACAAGGTTATGGAAACAACACTAAGAAAAACTTTAGGCGTTTCGTGTATGTTTATGTGGATAATTCTTGCAGCACTTTGCTTTGGAGCAGTTTTTGATGGCTTGGGAGCTGTTAGAGCTATTGAAACTTTGTTTATTGAAAGATGGAATTTAACTCCTTGGGGAGTTTTAATTATGATGCAGATTTCTTATATTTTTATGGGAATGTTCTTAGATGATACTGCTATGCTAGTTATTGTTGCGCCGCTTTACGTGCCATTAATTATTGCATTAGGTTTTGATCCTATTTGGTATGGGGTGCTTTATACTATAACTTGTCAAATAGCTTATATGACCCCACCATTTGGGTATAATTTATTTTTAATGAGAGCGATGGCTCCTAAAGAAATAACACTAGCAGATATTTATAGATCTATAATTCCATTTGTCTTGGTTATGGCTTTTGGTCTTGCTATAGTTATGATATTTCCAGAGATCGCAACTTACTTGCCAGAAAAATTACTAAGTAAATAAATTTAATTTTTAATAATTTTCAACTTCTAGTTTTATTTTATTTTATAATTATAATATTGACTCTTAAACTCATTTTAGATTAACTTTTATTATTCAATGTACATGAAGAAGGGGGAAAAATGAAAAAAGACAAAAAGCTAATAACGAAGAGACGTTCGTTTATTAAGAAAGCAGGTTTGTTAACACTAGGTGCTGCTGGAGCAGCTACAGTAAAAGCTCCATATGTATACTCAGCAACTAATCCTATTAAATGGAGACTTCAAACTTATTCTGGAGCACCATTAGGAGCGCATGTTGTTAAGCCTCAAGTTGAAGCTTTTAATAAAGCCGCACATGGTGAAATGGAAATCGAGCTTTATTATGCTGACCAATTAGTTCCTACTGATGAATTGTTTAGAGCAATGCAAGCAGGAACAATTGACGCTGTACAAAGTGATGATGCTACAATGGGATCGCCCGTAGATATTCAGATCTTTGGAGGATATTTCCCATTCGCAACTAGATTTAGTTTAGATGTCCCAGCTATGTTTAAATATTACGGCTTGGATGGAATTTGGGCTGAAGCTTATGGCGAAGTAGATAATGTTACTTGGTTAAGTACAAGTGCATGGGATCCTTGCATTCTATTCACTGTAAAAAAACCAATTAAGAAACTTTCAGACATGAAAGGTCTTAGGGTTTTTGGAGTTCCGACTGCTGGAAGATTTATGGCAAGATACGGACTAATACCAGTAATAGTACCTTGGGATGATGTTGAAGTTGCTATGCAAACAGGAGAGTTAGATGGAGTTTGTTGGTGTGGATTTACAGAAGCCTATGAAGTAGGTTGGGCAGATATTTGTAATTACGCATTATCAAATGCAATAACTGGAGCATGGTTCGGTTCTTATTTTGCAAACACAAAGAGCTGGAATAAATTATCACCTAAACTTCAGGAGTTATACAGAATGTCTATTGACCAATCACATTATTATAGACAAGTATGGTACTGGGGAGGTGAGGCAGATCTACGTGTAAATGGTAAGAAGATGGAAATTACACAATTGCCAGCAAAAGAATGGGCTGGTGTTGTTCAAGACTCTAAAGAGTTTTGGGATGAAACTGCAAAAATAAGTCCTCGTTGTGCAAAAGTTGTTAAAGCATTTAATTCATATGCTAGCACAATGGAAAAAGCAGGATATCCTTACAGATAAAAACAATTAAGTTTAGACGCTCTAATTTATTTAGAGCGTCTAGATGTTGTAATTTATTATGGTTTTGCGGTTATACCGCCATCAATTATAATTTCAGTACCAGTAATATATTTACTTTGATCGCTTAATAAAAACATTATTCCATTAGCTATATCTTCTGGTTTTCCTACTTTTTTTAAAGGAATATTTTTTTCAAGATTTCTTTTCATAGAAGGTTTTTTCTTCCATCTTTTTTGCATACTTGTATCTACTGGGCCAGGTAAAATCACATTAGATCTTATGTTTTTATTTGCATATTGAATAGCAAGTGATTTTGAAAGCCTAATCATAGCAGCTTTAGAAGAACCGTATGCATCTTGCGGCTTATCATCCCCAGACAATGCATCCACAGAAGATATATGGACCATTGAGCCAAATTTTTTTCTTTCCATTTTTGGTATGATTATTTTTGACAAATAAACCATAGTTTTAAGGTTTATTTCATAAACTCTGTCCCATATCAAAAAATCTATTTTTGTGGAGGATATATCTTTATCAAACCATAATACTCCTGTTGTATTTATAAGATAATCAATAGATTTTTTTTTATTATAATAATCGTTTATTATTTTTTTTAATTTTTTAAAATTAGTTATATTTACTTGTTTAAAAGTGGCTTTAGAGCTTTTAGAAAGAAAATTTTTTGGAGGTTTTTTTATGTCCAGCATTAAAGTGCTGATATTGTTGTTTAAAAGTTTCTTTGTTGTTTCTAGCCCCATTCCTCCACAAGCACCTGTAACAACAGCTGATTTACCTTTGTAGGTGAGTTTCATTTCTATTTTAGTTCTTTTCTTAAGTGAAAACTTTTTGGTTTAGTTAAATGTTCGTAAGCAATTTCAGATAAAGAACACCCTTTTCCTGTTTCTTTGACTCCAGTCCAAGATAGTCCAGGGTCTAGATAATCACATCGATTCATAAATAAAGTTCCAGTATTTATTTCATTTCCAAGTTTTTCAGCGGCTTCTAAGTCTTTAGTCCAAATTGAAGCTGTTAGACCATATGGACTGTCATTCATTAAATCTATTCCTTCTCTATCGTTTGCAACAGGCATTATCCCCACGCATGGTCCAAAAGTTTCTTCCATCATAAAATTCATTTCATGATTTACTTCAGTTAAAACTTGGGGTGTCATGTAATTTTTATGTTCTTTTGGATAATTAAATTTTAATTTATCAATCATCATTTTAGCGCCTTGTTTAACAGCCAAATTCATTTGATCTTCTATAAATTTTGCAGCTGATAATTTAACAACAGGACCCAAGTTTGTATCTTTATTCAAAGGATTACCAAGTTTATATTCATATGTTTTATTAATGAATAATTCTAAAAATTTATTATATATTTTTTTATCAACATAAATTCTTTCTATGCCACAGCAAGATTGACCCGAATTAAAAAAAGAACCATCTACAAGGTTTTCAACAGCTTTTTCTATATCAGCATCATGTCTTACATAAGCGGGATCTTTTCCACCCAACTCTAGTGCAACATTAATAAATTTATTAATGGTTGCTTTTTGCACTTCATATCCAGCATTAACAGATCCAGTGAAAGATACAAAGGCAGTTCTTTTGTCAGAAACTATTTTTAAACTATCTTTGTGATTTAAATGTAAATAATTAAAAATATTTTTTGGAAGAGTTTTTTTAGCAGATTCATACAACTGTTCAGCACAAAGCGGAGTTTGTGCTGAATGCTTTAGTATTACAGAATTACCAGCTGCAAGAGAAGGAATAATGGAGTTAACAGAAGTTAAATAGGGATAATTCCAAGGAGCTATAATAAACGAAACTCCCATAGGCATCCTTTTAATATAATTTTTAAAGTTATCCTTTTCTGGTAAGTAAATATTTTTTAATTTATCTTCAGCAATTAAAAGCATATAATCTGCTCTTTCCTTAAATCCTTTAAGTTCACTTGAAGCTTGAGAAATGGGCCTTCCCATTTGTCTAGTAATTTCTTCGATAATTTGTTTTTCTTTTGAAAGAAAATCTGTGACAAATTTTTTTAATAATTCAACTCTTTCTTCGACCTTAAGTGATGCCCATTCTTTTTGTGCAGTTAATGAATTAGATATAGTTTCTTCAATTATTTTAGAGTTATACTCTCTTTCAACATAAATTGTGTTATCTATAGGGGTAATTGTCTGTATCATAAAAAAAATGAGATTAGACTAGATTAATTTCATTTACCATATTAAAAATTGTCATAAAATAAATTTAAATATGACAAACTATAATTGGAATTATCCAACAACACTATGGGTAGGTGAAAATAGGGTAAATGATTTATCTGCAGCATGCAAAAATTTAAATATAAAAAATCCTTTGTTTGTGACTGACAAAGATCTAGTAAACTTAACATTTGTTAAAGATGTTATTTCTCAGCTTAAAAAGACCTTTAATAATATAAATATTTTTTCAAATTTTTCAGGAAACCCAATAGGTGAAAATGTCAATGATGGAGTAATTGCTTTTAAAAAAAGTAAATGTGATGGAGTAATTGCTTTTGGAGGAGGAAGTGGACTTGACGTTGGAAAAGCGATTGCTTTTATGTCAGGTCAAACAAGACCTATATGGGATTTTGAAGATATAGGAGATTATTGGAAAAGAGCAGATGAAAAAAATATTGCACCAATTATAGCAGTTCCAACAACAGCTGGAACAGGATCTGAAACTGGTAGAGCTTCTGCAATTATTAATAATGAAACAGGTGTAAAAAAAATTATTTTTCATCCAAAGTTTTTACCATCTATTGTTATCTTAGATCCAGTTTTAACAGTTGATTTATCGCCAAGAATGACTGCTGCTACAGGAATGGATGCTCTTGCACATAATTTAGAAGCATTCTGTGCACCAGGTTTTCATCCAATGGCTGATGGAATTGCAATTGAGGGCATGAAGTTAATAAGAAAGTCTCTTACGAAGGCTGTGAATGAAGGAAAAAATTTAAACGCAAGAGCTGATTTGTTAGCGGCTGCAAGTATGGGTTCAACTGCTTTTCAAAAAGGCTTAGGTGCCATTCATTCTTTAAGTCACCCTGTCAATGCACAATTTAATGTTCATCATGGATTATCAAATGCAATTTTTATGCCATATGTTTTAACTTTTAATAAAGATTTAATAGAAAGCAGAATTGTGTCTATTTGCGATTATCTAGATTTGGAAAAAAATTTTGATAGTTTTTTAAATTGGATTTTAGAATTAAGAAAAGAACTTAATATTCCACACACACTCTCAGAAGTTGTTGAGCCGAAAAAAATAAATTTAGATCAATTATCAAAAATGGCATTGGAAGATCCTTCAACAGCAACTAATCCAAAAAAAATGAGCGTTGACGATATGAAAATATTATATAAATATAGTATTTTAGGAAAATTGTTTTAATGAAAGCTTTGAATTTATTAGTTGTTGAAGGAAATATTCAAAAAGAAAATGATAATTTTCGACAATATGGAATCCAAACTCATGTTGAAAGTTTAAAAGACAGTCTTGAATATTATTCAAAAGATTTAAATATTGATGTTTTTAATCCATGTTCAGAAAAAAGCTTTGATAAAATATTACCAAATATTAAAAAATACGATGGATTAATTTGGGGAGGAAGCAGTTTAAATATTTATAATGATTGTATTGAAATTCGTAGACAAATTTCTTTTATGAAAGAATGTTTTAAAAACATTAAAAAAATTTTAGCAATATGCTGGGGAATGCAAGTTGCTGTAACAGCTGCCGGTGGTACAGTAAAAAAATCTACAAACGGAGCTCATATTGGAATTGCACAAGATATTGAAATTAACGAAAATGGACAAAATCATCCGTTATATAAATTAAAAAAGAAGAAATTTAATTCACCAGCATTTAATTTTGATGAAGTTGTTACATTGCCCGAAGGAGCTATTCACCTCGCATCAAACAGAGTTAATAAAATACAAGGTATTAATTTTAAATCAGGAATTAGCGATATATGGGGACTACAATACCACCCAGAAATTACTTACCACAAAATGATTACTTTAATTAATCTTAGAAAAGATCGTTTAATAAATGACAGAAAATGTTTTAAGGATGAATTGGAAGTTCAAAGCCATATTAGATTTATTGAAGAAGAAATTAAATGCTCTGAAAAAAATTCTAGAATGTTAGAGTTAAAAAATTGGCTTAATTATTTGAAAGCAGCTTAATTAAAACAATCCTTCAATTTCACCTTTATTATTTAGTTTAATTGAGTCGGCCGCCGGAATTCTTGGAAGACCAGGCATAGTCATAATAGCACCACATATAACCACAATAAATTCTGCACCTGAGGAAAGTCTAACTTCTCTTACTGGAAGAACATGTCCTGATGGAGCGCCTTTTAAACTAGGATCTGTAGAAAAACTATACTGAGTTTTTGCAACACATATTGGTAGATTGCCATAACCTTTAGTTTCAAAATCTTTTAATTGATCTCTAATTTTTGTATCTGCCACTACTTCACTGGCATGATAAATTTCTTTAGCAATTGTTTCAATTTTTTTAAATAGTGGTGTTTTATCTTCGTATAAGAACTTGAATTTATTTTGATTTTTATCACATGTATCGACAACATTTTTTGCAAGATCTTTAGTTCCTTCACCACCGCTAGACCAGTGAGTACATAAAGATACTTTAACTTTTAGATTATTGCAGAACTCAATTAAAGCATTTACTTCTTTGTCTGTATCGGTAATAAAATGATTTACTGCTACAATGGCAGGTAAATTAAATTTTTTAATGTTGGCAATATGTCTTTCTAGATTTACCAAACCTTTTTTAAGAGCATCTACATTTTCTTTTTTAAGATCTTCTTTTGCTACTCCACCATGCATTTTCAAAGCTCTAATGGTTGCTACAATTACAACGCAATCAGGTTTTAAACCGGATTTTCTACACTTTATATCTAAAAATTTTTCAGCTCCTAGATCAGCTCCGAACCCTGCTTCTGTTACAACATAATCAGACAATTTTAATCCAGTTTTAGTAGCAATAACTGAATTACAACCATGAGCAATGTTTGCAAATGGGCCTCCGTGTATAATTGCAGGATTATTTTCTAATGTTTGTGTTACATTGGGTCTAATCGCATCCTTTAACAAAACTGTCATTGGACCTTGTGCGTTTAAATCTTTTGCATAAATTGGTTTTCTGTCTCTTGTATATCCAATTGTAATATTTCCAATTCTATTTTCCAAATCTTTTAGATCTTTCGATAAACAGAAGATTGCCATTATTTCTGAAGCAACAGTAATATCAAAACCATCTTCTCTAGGATAACCATTTGCTATACCGCCTAAATTTACATTTATAGATCTTAACGAACGATCGTTCATATCCATCACTCTTTTCCAAACAATTCTTCTAACATCAATATTTAATTTATTTCCCCAATAAATATGATTATCAATCAAAGCTGAAAGAAGATTGTGGGCAGATGTAATAGCATGAAAGTCTCCAGTAAAATGTAAATTTATTTGTTCCATTGGAACTACTTGAGCATAACCACCTCCAGCAGCACCACCTTTCATTCCAAAAGAAGGACCTAAACTAGGCTCTCTAAGACAAACAATAGATTTTTTTCCAATCTTATTTAGACCATCGCAAAGACCAACTGATGTTGTTGTTTTTCCTTCGCCAGCAGGCGTTGGGGTGATAGCTGTAACTAAAATTAATTTTCCATCTTTTTTATTTTTCAAAGTTTCTAAATATTCAGGTTTAATTTTTGCAATATATCTTCCCATTGGGCTATATACTTCGGCTTTGTCTGGAACACCTATGCCATCAAGGATTTCTTGTATGGGTTTCATTTTTGCGGCTCTTGCTATTTCTATGTCTGATTTGACTTTGCTCATTTTAATCGTTCATAATTTTATTCAAATTTCATTGGAGTTGGATTAGTATCTCTTTTTATGGATTTTTTAAAGTTCTAAAAAATATATATAAAAAAAATAGAGAACTATTTATATTTATTGCTATAAATTTAGTCATGCAAAAATATTCTGTATTTAACCTTATTAAAAATGCTCTTAAAGGTCATAAAGATTGGGAGGTGGCATGGAAAGATCCAACTCCTAAAGCTGAATATGACGTTATAATTATTGGAGGAGGAGGCCATGGTTTAGCCACCGCATATTATCTTGCTAAAGAACACAATATTACAAACGTTGCCATTGTAGAAAAAGGGTGGATAGGAGGTGGTAATGTTGGAAGAAATACAACAATTGTTAGATCCAATTATATGCACGATGAAAATGGTTTGTTCAGCGAATTTGGTATGGATTTATGGAGAAACATGAGTCAGGAATTAAATTTCAACGTAATGTTTTCTCCAAGAGGAATAATTAATTTGGCTCATTCAGATGCTCAAATGAATGCATTCTCTAGAAGAGGAAATTCAATGAGATTAAATGGAATTGATGCGGTTCTTTTAGGAAGAGAAGAGGTTAGAACATTAATTCCGATGGCAGATTTTTCTGAAAATGTAAGATTTCCAATTTTTGGAGGGCTAATGCAACCAAGTGCAGGAACGGCTAGACACGATGGTGTTGCCTGGGGTTACGCACGACAAGCAGATTCAATGGGAGTAGATATAATTCAACACTGCGAAGTAACAGGTTTTGATGTTGATAATGGAAAAATCAAAGGAATTCAGACATCAAAAGGAAATATTAAAGCAAAAAAAATAGGACTATGTGTTGCTGGAAGTACAAACATTCTTGCTGAAATGTTAAACATGAAACTACCTGTAGAAACTCACTTATTACAAGCATGCGTGTCCGAACCAATTAAACCAATATTGGATCATGTTGTTACTTTTGGAGCGGGACATTTTTACGTTAGTCAATCGGATAAAGGAGAAATGGTTATGGGAGGAGATCTTGATGGGTACAATAGCTATGCTCAAAGAGGAAACTTACCAACCCTTCAACATGTTTTAACGGAAGGAATTGCTATGCTGCCATTTCTTAGCAAATTAAAAATGCTTAGAACATGGGGAGGAATAATGGACATGTCTATGGATGGTTCTCCCATTATAGATAAAACACATATTGAAGGATTGTATTTAAATTGTGGTTGGTGTTATGGTGGTTTTAAAGCAACTCCAGCATCAGGATGGACCTTTGCTCACACAATAGCTCAAGACAAACCTCATGAATTAAATGCAGGATATAGTTTAAATAGATTTAGTACTGGGCATTTACTTGATGAAAAAGGCCTTGGAACAAAAACTTGGATTTCTTAAATGTTATATATTAAATGTCCTTACTGTGGAATGCGATCTCAAAACGAATTTGCATATGGTGGGGACGCAACAGTTAAAAGACCAGAATTAAACAAAGAAGTATCCGATAAAGAATGGGACACCTTTGTTTATTTGAGAAAAAGTCCAAGAGGAAAACATTTGGAACTTTGGCATCATGTTTCGGGATGTAGACAATGGTTCAAGGCTCAAAGAGATACGGTTACCCACGAAATTTTTAAAACAGCCGAAATCAAAGAAGATATTTAATATGTCACAAGAATTTAGATTAGAAAAAATAGGCCTAATTAATAGAGATAAAAAAATTTCTTTTAAATTTAATGGAAAAAAATATTTTGGCTATGAAGGAGATACTATTGCATCTGCATTAATTGCAAATGGCATTCACCTTGTTGGTAGAAGTTTTAAATATCATAGACCAAGAGGGTTTTTTGGTGCTGGAGTAGATGAACCATATGCAATAGTTCAGTTGTATAGAAATGGAGAAACGGATCCAAATTGCCGTGCAACAGAACAAGAGCTTTTTGATGGTTTAGAGACAAAGAGTGTAAATTGTTGGCCAAGTGTAAATTTTGATATTGGAGCAATAAATAATTTTTTGAATAAATTTTTTCCGGCAGGTTTTTATTATAAAACATTTATGTGGCCAAAAAGCTTTTGGTATAGAATTTATGAACCATTTATTAGAAAGGCAGCAGGCTTTGGAGTTGCATCAACAAAACATGATAAAGAAAGATATGAACACAAGTATGAGTATTGTGACTTGCTAGTTACAGGATCGGGGCCTTCAGGTTTAGCAAGTGCTTATGCAGCAGCCAAAAATGGAGCAAGGGTAATTTTAGCTGAAGACAAGCCAAGATTTGGTGGAAGTTTATTAACTAGTGACGTTAATGTTGGCAATCAAAGTGGAAAAGAGTGGGCAGACAAAATTATTTCTGAGCTTAAAGAAATGCCAAACGTAACATTAAAGAATAGATCCCAAGTATTTGGTTACTACGATCACAACATGCTTGTAATGTCTGAGAGAATTAGCGATCATCTACCTAAGTCAAAAAAATACAGTCCAAAACAAAGACTTTGGTATATCAGAGCTAAAGAAGTTTTGATTTCTTCAGGCTCTATAGAACGACCTATTGTTTTTGGAAACAATGATACTCCAGGCGTAGTTTTAGCTTCTGCAGCAAGAGAATATTTAAAAGTTTATGGAGTGCTAGTTGGAAAGAAACCTTTGATATTTACAAATAATGACAGTGCCTATGAAACTGCAATTGAATTTAAGAAGAATGGAATTTGGCCAATAGTTTTAGACACAAGAATGAATCCAGATTCTGAAATTATTAATGAAGCAAAGAGTATGGGTATTGATATAAGATTTTCCCATGTAGTTATTGCTGCCAAAGGATATAAAAAAGTAAAATCTGCTGAAATTGCAAAAATTTCTGAAGACAAAAAGGATCTGGGAAAAATTGAAAATATCAGTTGTGATTGTATATGTGTGTCTGGTTTTTGGACTCCGACAATACATCTTGCTTCGCAATCAGGAAATAAAACAAAATTTAATGAAAAAATAGATGCTTTTGTACCTGACAAACCAAAACAAAATGAAAAAACTTTGGGAGCAGCAAATGGAATTTTTACTTTAGAAGAAACATTAAAAACATCTTTCGAATCTGGTGAAGAAGTATCAAAAAAAATAACAAAAAAAGAAAATAAAATATCAGTTCCTCAAGTTTCTGAGAAAAAACATGCCCAACATGATAAATTTTGGTGCGTCCCTCTCCCTAAAGGAAAAACATATAAAAGATTTTTAGACTTTCAAAATGATGTTGCTGTTACAGATGTAGAACTTGCATTAAGAGAAGGATATAGGTCAATCGAACATGTTAAAAGATACACAACTTTAGGTATGGCAACAGACCAAGGTAAAACAAGCAACCTTAATGGATTACAACTTGTATCAAGTATAGAAAATAAAATAGTACCTTCTGTAGGTCATACAACATTTAGACCTCCTTATACTCCAGTTACAATTGGTGCAATTGTCGGAAGAGAAATTGGCAAACATTCTAAACCAACAAGAAAATCACCTATGCATCATTGGCACGAAAAAAATAATGCAGTTTTTGTTGATGCTGGTGTTTGGTTAAGACCTAGATATTATAAACAAGGCAACGAAGGTTTATTTGAAGCATCAAAAAGAGAAGCAAAAAATGTTAGAGAAAATGTTGGTGTCTGTGATGTAACTACATTAGGAAAAATTGATGTAAAAGGACCTGACGCAGCAGAGTTTTTAAATAGAGTTTATACTAACGCCTGGTTAAAACTTCCTGTCGGTAAGGCAAGATATGGAGTAATGCTAAGAGAAGATGGTATTGTAATGGACGATGGAACAACGACAAGAATCTCTGAAAATCATTATCATATGACAACTACAACAGCACAAGCTGCTAATGTTTTGTCACATTTAGAATATTATCTACAAATTGTTTGGCCAGAATTAAATGTAAATGTTGTTTCAACTACCGAGCAATGGGCTGGAGCAGCAATAGCAGGGCCAAAATCAAGAAATTTATTACAAAAATTGTTTCCAGATACAGATGTTTCAAACGAAGGTTTGCCGTTCATGGGATATCTTGAGAGTAAGTTATTTGGTGTTCATGCGAGAATTTTTAGAATTTCCTTTTCTGGTGAACTTGCATACGAAGTTAACGTAGAGTCTAACAATGGAAATTTTATGTGGGGAAAAATAATTGAAATTGGTAAAGAATTTGCAATTCAACCGTATGGAACTGAAGCTTTATCTACATTAAGAATAGAAATGGGACATGTAGCAGGATCAGAATTGGATGGAAGAACCATCCCTTACGATAATGGTTTACAAGGATTGGTTAGTAAAAAGAAGGATTTTATTGGAAAAAGATCTTTAAATAGAGATGCATTTACAAAAGAAGATAGACAAAAAGTTGTAGGAGTAGTTCCAGTTGATAAAAAAACTAGTATTCCCGAAGGTTCACATTTAGTAAAAGATGCAAACGCTAGTCTGCCAAATCCAAAACTAGGTCATATTTCAGCATCATGCTGGAGTGTAGAATATAATAATCCTTTTTCTCTCGCTATTTTAAAGGATGGAAAAAATATGATTGGCCAAAAATTATTTGCTATGTCACCACTAAAAAACAAATCAATACTTGTTGAAATTGTATCTTCGCACTATGTTGATCCTAAAGGAGAAAGAGTAAGATCATGAAATCAATATCTCCATTAGAAAATGTTTTAAAAAAAGGACTTTATGGAGACCATGAAGATAAAAATGAAAGCAATTTGACTAAAGTTAAAGAGATAAAAAATTTATTAATTGTTCAAATAGTGCAGTACAAAAACTCTTCTTCGCAAATAAAAGATGTTAGTATTGATGGTCTAAGTTTACCTCATGAGGCATTAAAAGTAACCGCAAACAGCGATAGCAGAATATTATGGTGTGGTCCAAAAAATTGGCTTTTGGTTTCTAACAAAAAAGATTTGTTACAAACTGTTCAAAAATCATTTACAGAAAATGACTTTGCAGTTACAGATTTATCTCATTCAAGAGCTATTATTGAATTAGAAGGAGAAAATTCAAAAGAAATATTAAAAAAAGGATGCCCTTATAATTTTAACGAATTAAGAAAAAATAATTGTGTAAATTCCGTATTTAACGGAATTACAATTACAATTGATATGACAAATGATAACCCAATCAACTTACGGTTGTTTGCATTAAGAAGTTTTGGAGAATCTCTTTTTCATAGCATAACCGACGCTTGTCTTGAAGAGGGTTACAAAGTTTATTAGTTAAGCAAAAAATCAAATTAAAAAAAACAAAAGTAAAGAGATTCGCACTTGATAAGTGCAATTTTAAAATGTATTACAAAAATGGGAGCGAATCATTGTTCATTAGAGTTTTATTATTATTGGGATTATTAACATTGAATAGTTGTGGACAGCTAACAGCTTTTTTAGGACCTGTTATTTCAGCTGGTGCATCAGGTGAAACATATCGTGCTGCCTATTCGTATGGATCAGATCATATTATTAAAAGAGTAACGGGCAAAACTTCTGTAGAACATGTAACTGGTTACGTAAGTAAAAAATAAATTTTTATTTAATTACTTCGGCGACACCCAACCAAGCATTAACATCCTTATTAACAATATAATCCGACTTGAAAAATTCTTTCATATTCCAATAACCTTTATTTGATAATTCTTTAATTTTTTTATCAAATCCATACTTTTCATATATACCTTCATTTACTGTAAAACTAATTATACCTTTATTTTTGGTTATTCTAATAAATTCGTCTAGAGCGCGAGGTTTTACATGTCCAAAAGTGAAAGTTCCAACGCATAAGATCGCGTCATAAAAGTTATCATTTTTTTTTATAGATTGATTTAAATCTGCAATTGCAAGTTTTTTGTAATACCCTTTAGGAACCAAATCTAATAGTTTTTTTGACAAGTCTAAACCTTCAATATTTAAATATTTATTTTTTTTTAATTCTATACCCACTAATCCTGTGCCACACCCTGCATCTAAAATTGTTATATTTTTATTTAGTGCGTATTTTTTAAAAGCATTTACGGTTTCTTTTGGAGCGGTATAATTCCAATCAACCATATCTTGATCATATTTATTTCCCCATTCATCATAATATTTCATTATATCTTCAGTGGTATTTAATTTGTAAATTGGGACTTTGTTTTCGACGTTTTTTTGTTTCATAAGAAATAATTTCATCAAAAAAAAACAAATCAAGCTCAATTTATTCAAGGTATTTTTTTTTAAATATCCTAAAATGGGCTTAAATCGGGTGTTAAATCGCTCTTGAGTTGCATAAAATATTTAAATAAAATTGTAGATTAGGGACTAGGGATGAGAAAAATATTTGTATTATTATTTAGCTTAGTGTTATTGAGCTCTTGTGGTCAAACAACAGCTCTCTTAGGTCCCGCAATTACAATCGGAAATACTGGAAATGTAATGCAAGCTGGCTTTTCTTATGGAACCAATATGGCAATAAAGCAAACGACAGGTAAAACTCCTGGAGAACATGCAAGTTCCTATGTTGAAAATAAAAAGAATGAAAAAAAAATAAGAAGAGAACTTGCCAGTTATCTAGAAACTCATATTGAAAATATGAGAAAAAAAATATCAATAAAAAAATAATATTTAAATCAGCTTAACTTTAATATGTTTTTTCTTTCCAAGTGAAAGTTTTAATGTTTTTTCGTTATCCAACAAATTGTTAGTTATTAATAATTTTTCATCATTGATGGTGGAATTATTTATTTTAATGCCTTTGTTTTTAATTATTCTTCTTATTTCACTTTTAGAATTTTCAAGTTTTGATAACAAAACAAGATTTACAATATCTAGTTTTTGATCAATTTGATTTTGTTTTATTTCAACTACAGGAAGTCCAGCACCAGTTGATCTTTCGTTAAATGTTTTCTTTGCAGTTTGTTCAGCTAATTTTGCTTCTTTGTCTCCATGAAGCATTTTTGTACATTCATTGGCCAAAATTATTTTTAATTTATTTATATCTTCATTTTTTATTTCTTCTATTTTTTCTAACTTTAGATCTGTATACATTTTAATAAATCTTAATACATCCCGGTCGTCAGTGTTTCTCCAATATTGCCAATAGTCATATGATGACAAAAGTTTTTTATCTAACCAAATAGCTCCTTTTTCTGTTTTGCCCATCTTTGTTCCAGAAGCTAAAGTAATTAGTGGGGTTGTTAATCCATAGACCTGTTTACCAGAATATCTTTTTATAAGATCTACTCCATTAACTATATTTCCCCATTGATCTGAGCCACCTATTTGCATTAGGCAATTTTTTGTTTTATTTAGTTCAAGAAAATCATAAGCTTGTAAAATCATATAATTAAATTCCATGTAGCTTAAAGATTGCTCTCTATCCAGTCTAAGCTTAACGCTATCAAAGCTTAACATTTTATTTATTGTAAAATGTTTTCCTATTTCTCTTAAAAATTTTATATAATTTAGCTTGCCAAGCCATTTGTAATTATTTACGAAAATTGGTTTTAGTTTTGGATTGTTTGTTTTTAAAAAAATTTTAAAAACTTTCTCAATATTTTTGATATTTTTTTCAATTTCTTTTTCAGATAAAATTTTTCTAGTTTCTTCTTTTCCAGAAGGATCTCCTATTCTAGTGGTTCCTCCTCCTAGCAGGACAATTGGTCTGTGCCCGTGTTTCTGCAATAATTTTAAGCACATAATTTGTAACAAACTTCCAACATGTAAACTTGAAGCAGTGCTATCAAAACCTATATAAGCATTAATACTTTTTTTATTTAATAAATTAGATAATTCGTCTTCACTTGTACATTGATAGAAGTATCCTCTTTCTTTAAATTCTTTTAAAAATTTATTCATAGGTCTATAATTCTACAATATACAATATTTAATAAAAAAAAATAAGTATGGGAAAGATATATACAGCCCTGGGGTTAATGAGCGGAACTTCAATGGATGGGGTAGATGCTTCAATTATTCAAACTGACGGTGAGTCTAAATATAAGGCAATTTTTGACAAATATTTTGAATATCCATCTAACATTTATCAAAATTTAACTAAAATTAGAGATAAAATAAAAAGCTCAAAAGATCTAAAAAAACATCAAAAACAAATAAAAGCAGTTGAAAGAGAGATAACAATTTTTCATGCTAAAGCAGTTAATGAAACTCTAAAAAAAACTAAAACAAATATAGATTTTATAGGATTTCATGGTCAAACCATTTTTCATAATGAAGAAGAAAAAATATCTAAACAATTAGGTGATGGAAAACTTCTTTCAAAGTTAACTAAAAAAAAAGTTGTTTATGATTTTAGGCAAAATGATTTAAAAAATGGTGGTCGAGGAGCACCTTTGGCACCAGTTTTTCATGTTGCGCTTGCAAAAAATAAAAAAATTTCATTACCCGTGAATATTTTTAATATTGGGGGGATAACAAATTGTACTTTTATTCACGATACAGGATTTAGTTCAAGTGATATTGGTCCTGGCAACTGTTTAATTGATCGATGGATAAGAACTAATTCTAAAGCAAAATATGACAAAGATGGAAAAATAGCAAAGTTTGGTAAAATAAAAAAAAAGGTGGGTTTAAATAAAGCTATATCCAATTTTAAAAATAAATTTCCTAAATTATCTTATGATGTTAATGATTTTAGTATATCTTTTGTAAAGGGATTGTCATTAAAAGATGGAGCAGCAACGTTAACAGAATATACTTCAAAAATTTTATATGAATATTTTATTGATGTGGCTGGATTTAATATATTGACCGGTGGTGGAAGAAAAAACAAAACACTAATTAAAAGTATTGAAAATAAAATTAAATCAGTGGACAAAACATATGAACCGCTAAAATATATTGATGATTACGATGTTAATGGAGATTTTATTGAGTCCCAAGCTTTTGCTTACCTTGCTATTCGATCGTATCTTAAATTACCAATTTCTTTTCCAGAAACTACAGGGTGCTCAAAGCCATGCACTGGTGGAATAATAGTGAAAAATTTTTAAAAAAGAGCAGATTCTTTTTTAATATATTTGTCTAATGACTTTGCTAAACTTTCTTCTGACTTAGAAAAAAAATGATTAGCATCACTAATAGCTTGAAAATCTACTTTTATTCCTTTTTGTGCGCTTAATCTTTTATTTAGTTCGTTTATGTGTTCTACAGGAACTAATTCATCTTTTTTTCCATAAGCCATTAACCCAGATGTTGGGCAAGGAGATAAAAAAGAAAAATCATATACGTTTGGCTGAGGTGAAATAGCAATAAATCTATTTATTTCTGGTCTTCTCATTAATAGTTGCATTGCAATTAATGATCCAAAAGAAAAACCAGCTATCCAACATTGAGAATTATCAAAATTTTCTCTTTCTAACCAATCTAATGCAGCGGCAGCATCAGCTAATTCGCCTTGACCATTGTCAAAATCTCCATCACTTTTTCCAACACCTCGAAAATTTACTCTGCATACTGAAAAATTATTTTCCATAAATGTATGAAATGTTTGAACTACAACTTTATTACTCATTGTTCCTCCATATTGAGGATGAGGATGTAGTATAAGTGCAATTGGTGAAGTAACTTTTTTACTTTTATAATATTTTGCTTCTAGTCTACCTGACGGGCCAGGAATAAAAATTTCAAAAATTTTGCTATCCATAAATGATACTGATAATTTTTCTCAAAAAAATTACATTTATCATATGTAGGTTAGCATTTGTTAAATATTTTTATAAAATGTAAACTTGACTATTTTAGTCAGGTATATATATAAAA
>CACFKF010000010.1 GCA_902566775.1 uncultured Pelagibacteraceae bacterium
TTGTGGATTGTTACTATTTGCAGGCATAGGAATAATTTGTTTCTCTCCTAATATTCTTGCTACTCTCACAGTTGGTTTTGCCCCTTGGCTAATCCAATATTTAATTCTATCTGCCTCAAGTCCTATTCTTTCTTCTTTTTCTTTTGGTAGCAAAGGATTAAAAAAACCTAATTTTTCTATAAATCTTCCATCCCTCGCAAATCTGCTATCTGCTACAACGATTTTATAAACTGGTCTTTTTTTTGTTCCTCCCATCGATAATCTTAATTTTAACATTTTTTCTCCTTATATTATTTTAGTTGATTAAAAAGCTCTGGAGGTATTCCTTTATCTTCCATACCCTTCAGATTTCCTTTTGACATCTTTTTCATCATTTCAGACATCATTTTAAATTGTTTTAACAATTTATTGATAGTGGCTACATCTGTTCCAGAGCCATTAGCAATTCTTTTTCTTCTAGAACCATCAATTATTTTTGGGTTCTCTCTTTCTTTTTTAGTCATTGACAAAATTATTGCCTCATTTTGAGTTATAATTTTTTCATCAACACCAGCTTTGTCCATTTGTGATTTAATTTTTGATACTCCAGGCATAAAAGACATTAAACCTTCTATTCCTCCCATTTTTTTCATCTGTCTTAATTGAGTTAAATAATCTTCCATAGAAAATTTCCCTTTTTTTAAATTTTCTTCAGCTTTTTTAATATTTTCTTCTCCTAAATCTTGTGATGCTTTTTCCACTAAAGACACAATGTCTCCCATGCCAAGAATTCTATTTGCTATTCTGTCAGGATGAAAAACTTCAAAATTTTCTATTTTTTCTCCAATACCTAAAAATTTAATTGGAACTTGAGAAACAAACTTCATACTTAAAGCTGCACCACCTCTTCCATCACCATCTGCTCTTGTCAGAATTATTCCTGAAACATTTACTGTATTTTTAAATTCTTTAGCTACTTCTGCTGCTACTTGCCCCGTAAGTGAATCTGCTACTAATATAACTTCACTAGGTTTAATAGTTTTTTCAATTTCCTTAATTTCACTCATCATTTGAAGATCTATTTGTGTTCTGCCTGCTGTATCAAAAAGAATTATATCAGCACCGTTTAATTTAGCGGCACTAAGAGCTCTTCTACATATATCTGCAGGTAATTGACCCTGAATTGCTGGCAAAGTTAAAATATTATTTTGCTCTCCTAAAGTTTTAAGTTGTTCTTGAGCTGCTGGTCTATAAACGTCTAAACTAACCATCATAATTTTTTTCTTTTTATTGTTTTCCAAAAATTTTGCTAATTTAGCTGTGGTTGTTGTTTTTCCAGAACCTTGTAAACCAACCAACATAATTGTTACTGGGGGAACTGCATTTAAATTTATTTCAGCATTACTTTCTCCTAATAAATTAACAAGTTCATCATAAACAATCTTGACCACCATTTGACCTGGTGAAGTAGATCTAATAATTTCTTGTCCTAATGCCTTAGGTTTAACTTTGTCTATAAATTCTTTTGCAACAGCAAGTGAAACATCGGCCTCTAATAAGGCTTGTCTTATACTTCTTAGCCCCTCATCAACTTGTTTTTCATCAAGAGAAGGTGCCTTTTTTAAAGAAGAAAAAATTTCTTCAAATTTATTTGTCAAATTCTCAAACATAATTTCATCCAGCAGCCATCGCACTAGTGGGCGAACCCTCGCTGACTAGTGTCGATATCTTTGTTTCCAAAGACACCGCAAATTGCTGTTTTTGCGGAAACGAAGCCAAACTATAATAGAGGTTCAAAAAGTCAATAAATAAGTTAAACATCTAATATATGAACATTAAAGCTTACAAAATGGATGGTTTAGGTAATGATTTTGTAATCATTGATCAAAGAGAAAAAATTCTAAATTTTTCTAAAGAACAAATTGTTAAAATTTGCGACAGAAACTTTATTGGATGTGATCAACTTATTCTAATAAAGAAAAGTAAAGAATCTGATGCAAATTTAGAATTTTTCAATTCCGATGGAAGTGTCTCAGGTGCCTGTGGTAATGGCACTAGGTGTGCTGCCTATTTATTATATAAAGAATGTAATAAAAAAGAGATTACATTCTCTACTTCTTCTTCAGTATTACGATCAAAAATATTGAAAAACAATTTAGTTGAAACTGACATAGGTGGGCCAAAAATTAAATGGAATGAAATTCCTTTAAGTGAAAATAAGAATACAAAAAATTTAGGTATTAAAATATTAGATGAAAATAATAATGAGCATATAGGGGGAACTGCAGTAAATGTTGGAAATCCTCATGTTGTTTTTTTTGTAGAAAATATTGAAAATTTTAATATTAAAAAAATTGGTCCATTAATTGAAAATAATAAACTTTTTCCTGAGAAATGTAATGTAACTATTGCTGAATTAAAAAATAAAAATTTAATTGCAGTTAAGGTATGGGAAAGAGGTGCAGGACTAACTAGAGCTTGTGGAACTGCAGCATGTGCAACTGCTGTAGCAGGAAATATAAATGGATATATAAAAGAAAAAATTGATATTGAGTTTGAACTTGGAATACTGTCTATTTTTATAGATGAAAAAAATAACATTCATATGAAAGGATCTGTTTCTGAAATAAAAGAAATAGACATAAAACTTTAATGGGAATTTTTGAAAAATTTAAAATAGGTTTTAAAAAAAGCGCTTCAACATTTACTTCTGGTCTTAAAGAAATAATTTTAAAAAAAGAAATTGATGATAAAACACTTGATCAAGTTGAAGATTATTTAATTGAGTCTGATGTTGGTGTTGCTGCAGCTTCTGAAATAAAGGAAATTATTTCAACAGAAAAAATTGATCCAAATAAGGATACTTTAAACGAAGTCAATATTATTTTAAAAAAATACATAGTTGAGTTAATGAAACCTTTAGAAAAAGTTGATTTTTTTAGTAAAAAAGAAGATTTAAAAATACTACTTATTTCTGGAGTCAATGGTGTTGGCAAAACGACAACTATAGGAAAGATTGGAAAAATTTTAAAATCTAATAGTAATAAAATCTTATTTTCAGCATGTGATACTTTTAGAGCGGCTGCAATTGAACAATTAGAAAATTGGGCTAAAAAGATTGATGTAGAAATTGTAAAATCAGAACAAGGATCTGACCCTGCTTCAGTAGCATATAAGGCAATAGATTCAGCAAAAAAAAATAATTTTAATTATGTTTTAATAGACACTGCTGGAAGATTACAAAATAAAAAAAATTTAATGGATGAATATAAAAAAATTGCAAATGTTGCTAAAAAAATTGATCAAGAAGCACCTCATGAAGTTTTATTAATTTTGGACGCAACAACTGGACAAAATGTTTTAAATCAAGTTGAAGAATTTAATAAAATTATTCCAGTTACTGGCTTAATCATGACAAAACTCGATGGTACAGCAAAAGGAGGAATTTTAATTGCTGTTGCAAAAAAATATAAACTACCAATTATCGCACTAGGGCTTGGGGAAAAAGAAGATGACTTGCAAGTATTTAGCGCTGAAAAATTTGCTAACGCTTTTATAGAAACTAATTAATTAAATTTTGAGATATTAAAGGCTTATAATAATTACATTCATACGTATCTTCCATACTTGAAAAACCACAATCTTTGCTAAGAGAAGAAACTATAAAATCTAATTTTCCCTTAGCTGGATATTTGCCTAGCTTTTTAGTTAAAATATCAAATTTTAAATTTTGATTTATATTTTTAACTGCACTTACCATTATTAAAGTTTTATTATCTCGCATTAAATAATAAGCAAAATCTTCAGGAAAAACTGGAAAATCATAATTTGATAAGTAAAATTTTGCGAGTCTTGGAAACCATTCGTATGTTATTAAAGGCTCAGTTTTTTTTGTTTTTTTATCATAAATGTATAAATCCTGAGGATAATCAGTAATATAATTAAATTCTTCTCCTTTAGCCAAAATAGCTTTTTCTCTTGTTTTAAAAAAAAGAACAAAATCGTTATTATGAGATTCCATTTTTCCAATGTAAAAAATATCATCTAATTTTGTCAAATTGCTTTCTGAATTAGAATTTTGGATAAATAAAGATAAGAAAATAAATACAAGAAATACTTTAAATTTCATTTAAATAATAAATAAAATATAAATTTGTATATGGTTTGTTTAAATTATGAATAAAATGTGATTATAAAAAATAATGAAAAAGATACTTAATTTTGCACTTTATGACTTTGCTAATTCTGCGTTCACAACAATTGTAATTACATTCATTTTTTCAACATATTTTGCAAAACAAATTGCTCCTAACCCAATTTTAGGACAATCATATTGGGGTTGGGCTATTGGAACCACGGGAATATTAGTTGCAATTATTGGTCCTATATTAGGAAGTATTGCAGACAAAAAAAATTATACAGAATTCTTCATCAAGCTATTTACAATAATGTGCATTTCATTAACGGCATTATTATGGTTTTCAAAACCATCAGAAAAATATCTATTATTTACCTTGATTATAGTTGCCTCAGCAAATTTTTTTTATGAATTAAGTTTAATTTTTTATAATTCAATTCTTAAGAGGATTGCAGAACCAAGTGATTTGGGGAAATCTTCAGGTTTTAGTTTCGCTTTAGGTTATATTGGAGGAATATTAATATTAATAATTTGCATAAAAATTTTTATTGATAACGATGTTTTACCTTTTGGCCTTTCAAAAGAAAATTCAGAAAATATTAGGGCTACATCAATTGTAGTTGCTATCTGGTATCTGGTTTTTTCAATACCTTTTATATTTAGTTTAAAAAAAAAAATTAATAATAAAATTGAAGTATCTTCAAACAATATAAAAAAAATTAAGGATTTAATTTGGAATAATGGATTAAATAACTTAGGAAAATTTTTAATTGCAAGAATGCTTTATGCAGATGGATTAAACGCAATTATAGTAATGGGTGGAATATTTGCAGTAGGTGTATTCAAATTGGAAATTAAAGATTTGCTAGTCTTATCAATACTTATGAATATTACAGCTTTTATTGGCGCAATAGTAGGAGGATATGCAAATGATAAATTTACATCTAAATCTGTAATTATTTTTTCTCTGTTGGGTTTAATTTTTTCATCAACAATAATTCTTGTTATTAAGGCACAGTTGCTTTTCTTGGTTTTTGCTGCAATAAATGGATTTTTTATTGGACCTATTCAATCAGCTAGTAGAGTTTTCATTACTAAATCCATAGATGAAAATAATCAAGCATCAGGTTTTGGGCTATTTGCTTTATCTGGAAAATTAACATCTTTTATTGGACCATTGCTGGTAAGCACCATTACCTATATATCAAATAGTCAAAGAATTGGTTTTTCTTCAGCAATAATTCTTCTTTTGATTGGTTTAATAATTCTATTAAAAGTTAAAAAGAACTAATTTAAATTACTAATAAATAAATCAATTTCATTTATTAATTTATCATCAAAGATCATCATATGATCATCTAAATCTGTAAAGTATTTAAATTTAGGATTATTTGCCATTTCAAATATTTTTTCTCCCATATAAAATGGTACGATTTTATCTTTTCTGCCATGTAAAACTAGAATGGGTGACTTTAAATTTTTAATTTTATTCTTGCTTTCATATTTATCTTTAAGAAGAAATCTCACTGGAAAAATTGGATATATTTTTTGGCCCATGTCTACCATGGAAGTGAAAGGTGCTTCTAAAATTATACCTGCAAAATTTTTATTTTGGCCAACTTCAGTGGCTATAGCTGTTCCCAAAGACTCTCCATATAATACAATTTGATCATTGGAAATTCCTTTTTCATTTAGCCATTTTATAGCACCTAAAGCGTCTTTGTATAAACCTACTTCACTAGGACTGCCCAGATTTCCACTATATCCCCTCCATGCAATTATTAAAAAGTTAATCTCCATACTTCCTAAAGAATTCAGCTTATCAATTCTATTATCTAAATTGCCTGCATTGCCATGTAAAAAAAGTATTGTTTTTTTATTAGAATTTTTTAAATGAAACCAACCTTTTAATACAAAATTATCAGAAGTTTTAAAATTTATAGTTTCAAAATTATGTACCAGACCTTCTCCTGTTATCTGAGGACTAAAAGGGTGATAAAGAAGTTTTCTTTGATAAAAATATACAATAACTGTAATCACAACATAGATTAAAATTAATAAAAAAAAAGATTTAATGTAAATATTATTCATTTTTATTATTTAACAAAAAAAATAAATAGCTAACAATACATATAACTAAATAAACAAAAAAAGATATTTGAAAACTTTGAATTTCTCCTTTTCCAAAAAATTGAGATAAATCAATAACTAAGCCAATACCCCATTGCATTATAAAAGTACCCACAAAAATAAGTAAATTAAATGATGTAAGTGATTTTCCTGCTAAGCTTGTTGGAAAAGATAATGCCACAGCAGGCTGGGTAAGGGTCAAAACAATTGAGGTAAGTATATAAATTGTAAAATGTATTGCTCCTGCATTTTCACCTGAAATAATAATAAAAAGTAAAGATAAATAACTAATCGGTAGTCCAAGCTTCATTAATCGCATTGATTCAATACCTAGTTTTGTAATTTTAGGTAAAATGTAACCAAAAACAAAAAAAGCTACTAACATTGTTGTATTTATCCAAAAAAGTCCTGTTGCGCTCTCTAAAGGAGTGTAGCCTGCAACCCTAACCATCCATGGCCCAGCCCATAAAGTTTGAATCGCTACCATTCCCCCATAGTTAAATAAACCTAAAGGAATTGTGCTTCTAAAAAATTTATTTTTCCAAACGTCTGATAAAGATCCGTTGATCTTTTCTTGGTTATTATCTTCAGTTTTCCAAGTAGGAATAAACAGTAATGTTAAAATTATAACAAGAAGTATTAAAATAGCTATTAAACCAAAAATCCATCTCCATCCAATAATGGGTAATAAAAGTTGCACTGGCAATGTTGAAAAAACAAAACCCATTGAAAGCACCATTAACATCCATGCATTAGCTCTTTGTTGGTATTCGTCTGCAAACCAAATTCTGTAACCAGTTAAAGGTCCCATTAAACATGCGCTAACACCAACTCCAATTAAAATTCTTGATATAAGCAAACCGGAAAAGCTTTGTGCCAAAGCAAAAGCGGCAGTGCCAATAATTGCAATTAATAAAAATGATGAAACGACTTTTTTAGGTCCATGTTTATCAAGCAAATATCCAAGTGGTATTTGCATAGTTGCAAATCCTAAAAAATAACCACCAGCTAATAATCCTAGATCACCAGCGGTTAAATTAAACTCTGAAGTTAATAAAGGGGATAAAGTTGCAGTAATCGCTCTTAAAAGTGCAGATATAAAATATCCACAAGCAAATACAAAAAAAATTAAAACCGCTTTTTTTATCGGTAGAATATTTTTTTCCATTTATCTAAATTAGAAATTTAAAGATATATCACGATGAATTGAATTACACTTAGCAACAAATTTTGCTTGTTCTTTTGTTAGACGAGATTGAAGTCTTAAACCTATATTATTTTTTATAACTGAATTATATTTTTCAAGTTCTGGCATTAGATTTACTGATGCATCTTTTCTCCATTTTATCTCTTGATCAAACAATATCGAAACTTCTGAACTTGCATCAGAAATTTTGTTAACTTCTATCTCTTCACTATCAAGTAAAGAATATAAATCATCTAATCTATTTGCAAATTCTTCTGTTCCTGAAATCTCCCCAAGTTTTTCAAATAGACTATCTATAATTAAAATTGAATTTTCATAATCATCATTGCTAATATTTGACTTTAAATTATTTATCTCTGGAGAAAGTTCGTTTAATTTTTCATGATCTTTAATGAACATAGCTATTTGATCTAAGTTATCATATGCTTCATCAACATTTTTTTTATATCTTTTTGTTTGAGTATTTTTTGCTTTATGAATAATTTTAAATTCTTTATTTCTAGAAGACCAGTTTTCAGGTATTTGTTTAGTTATTTCATCAATTTCTAATTTATAATCTTCTATTTTCAACTCAATTTTATTTTTTTCAGCTACTTTATCTTGATCTAAATTTCTAATTTCGGATTCTAATTTTGAAATTCTATTTTCTATTTTTCTAATTTTTTTCTCTTTCTTTCTTGAACTAAAATGAAGATCTCTATAATCTTTAGCAAATAAATTATATTCTTCTTCCGTTTTTTGAAGTTTTTTAACTAAAGCAAAAGTTCCCAGTGCATTTTCAAAATGTTCCTCAAAAATATCTAGTTTATCATCAGGAAGGTTTGAGGGAACCAGTTGTTGAAAACCAGTAATTGCAGCTCTGATTTTTTGTTCTTCATTATTATAAATGTCAAACTTATATTCTTGTAAACAAACTTGAAGTTTAGGATTCATCGGAGGCGGAGCTACATGAGAAGTTAAGTATGTTCTTGCAGGCAGATAATTTACTAAACTTGGATAAAAACCTACAATTCCAAGTCCTATTAATTGCAATATTATAAAAGGAACAACACCTTTCCAAATATTTAAAGTCGTAACAAACTTCGGAGCAACACCTTTTAAATAAAACAGTGCAAATCCAAATGGAGGAGTTAGAAAAGAAGTTTGCAAATTAACACCAATCATTACACCCAGCCAGATTGCACTTACATTGGCTCCAGTTTCAGCTAACAATATTGGTGCAATGATGGGAACAACAACAACTGCAATTTCTATAAAATCAAGGAAAAAACCTAATAAAAATATTACTGCCATAACAACAATAAACTGAGTCCAGAATCCTCCGGGTAAATCTTGTAAAAAATCTCTTACTAGTTCTTCACCTCCAAAAGCCCTAAAACCTGAAGTTAACATCGCTGCTCCCAGAAGAATTATAAATACCATCGATGTTGTTACACAAGTTTCTGTAACTACTTCTTTTAAAACATTATCAACTTTGTAAGATCTCCAAAAACTCCAAGCAATACCAATTATAAATATTATAGTAAAAAAACCTGTTACAAAAATTGCAGTTAGGTCTCTAGTTTCTAAAGCTTTAATATTTAAGTTATAATTTTTTGAAAGTACGAAAATAGGAATTAAAGATATAACTGTTATTATCAATGGATAAAAAGCATCTTTTTTACCTTGATGAAGACGATAACCTGCCATTATAGTAGCTCCTATGGCTCCTATAGAACCAGCTTGATTTACAGTTGCTATTCCCATTAATATAGATCCAAGAACTGCAAAGATTAAAGCGAGAGGAGGAATTATTACCATAATAACTTTTATCCAAAATTTAAAATCAAATTGACCTATAAATGGAACAGGTGGAGCTGCCTTTGGATTTAGTCTTGCATATACAAATACATACAACATGTACAAACCAACTAATACTAACCCAGGTAGCAATGCTCCAAGAAACATATCTCCAGCACTTGTAGATCCCACTCTAAACTCACCAGGCATATTAAACTCTCCAGTAATTAATTTATAATCTGCTTGCCTAATTGTATTGGCAACATCAGAAGCGCTGGCTAATTGATCGGCTATAATAATTAGAACAATTGATGGAGGTATTATTTGACCAAGTGTTCCGGATGAACAGACAATTCCACTCGCAAGACTTCTGTCATATTTATTATTCAACATAGTAGGCAGTGAAATTAGACCCATTGCAATTACTGTTGCTCCAACTATACCTGTTGTTGCTGCAAGCAATGCTCCAACAAAAATTACTGAAATACCTAATCCTCCAGGAATAGGACCAAATAGCTGTCCCATGGTTACCAAAAGATCTTCTGCAATTTTAGATTTTTGCAACATTATTCCCATAAAAATAAACAAAGGTATTGCAATTAAAGTATCAGTTTCTACATCCCAATAGTTGCTTCTGAAATTTGTGATACCTGCTGTTAACCATTCTATTGGTCCATCAGTTGCAAAATAAGCACTTACATCGCCTTCAAATAGATATCCAAAAAAAGCTGCAAGGCCTATTGCAATAATAGCTGAACCCGGAAGTGCAAAAGCAACTGGAAAACCTGATGCTAATGCTACTATCATTATTAATATAAGTATTGATAAAAATAGATGTTCCATAAATTAATTTTTCAAAAGTTTATAACTGCTGTCCATAAAATAACTTGTAAATTGGATTAACATGGATACAGCAAATACAGCTAAATATATTGCCATCAAATAAAGCAAATATAATCCGTTAGAGCCTTGCTGTGTAATTTCAAAAGCAGTAACAGGACCATTAATAATACTCGCTTTACCGCTCATTCCTAAAAAAATAACAATAAGACAAAGTGGAATACCTAGTACCAATGATCCCATAGAGTTTGTCCAAGCTTTTTTTCGTTCACTAAAACCAGTATATAAAACATCAACTCGCACATGACCTTCGTGCATTAAAGCATATGCACTAGCGAAAAGATAAAGAGCTGAATACCAAAAACGAACTAAATCTCCTTGAAAAGCTTGTTCATACTCAAATATAAATCTGGATAAAACAATTGTAAATTCACTACCAACAACTAAAATTGCTAACCAAATAAAACCTACAGATCTAGTAAAATACCCAATGATAAATGAAATTAATATTAAAGGAAAATGAACATAAGTAATTCTAAAGTTTGGAATAACTAATTTTACTCTCAAATATTCACCTAAGATTGGACCAGTTAATTTTTCAACAACCATAAATGAAACTATTACATCTGCAATTCCAACGATCAAAACTGCCCAAAAAGATGAACGAATAATATAAGCTGTAAATTTAGTAAGAATTTCTGCATCAGATTCTAAAGTTCGATTAATAGATTTAAATACATAAAAAATTACTAATAATACTGAAATAAAATAAAAAAATAATTGTATAAAAGAAAAAGTTAGTACTGATCCTTCTAACGGTTTACTTAATTTTTTAAATCCAAATAAACCATATTGTGAAAATAACTGTTTAATTCCAGGCCAATCAAACCAAATTGTTAAAACATTATTGATTAAAAAAACAAAAGTAATAGCCAATATTGAATAACTAAATATCCTAATCAATGTCGGTAAGTTATTTTTTGTAACCATAAAAATAAAAAACTCTATTAATAAAATCTCCTCAAAAAAAAGGGCCCTTAATAAAGGGCCCTTATATCAAAATTTAATATAACCTTTAAGTATTATTAAATACCTAAAGCTCTATTTCTTTGTTGAATATATGGTGAGTCAGACAAGTTAGTCCAAGCACCAATTTCTTTACGCGCTTTAACAAAAGCTTTATGCGTTCTAGCAGCAAGATCACTATGTTGCTGAACTTCATCATAAACTTCAGCAGCACCTTTAGCAAAAGCGTCATAAACTTTATCATTAAATTTCTCAAGTTTAACACCATGATCATTTACTAGACGAGCTAATGCAGCACCATTTTTAGCATTATACTCAGCCATGGTAATTTCATCTGCCCAAGCACACGCAGTCTTAATTGTCATTTGATCTGATTTTGTTAAGCTTGTAAACCATGATTTGTTAACACCACATGCTAACATCGAACCAGGTTCGTGCATACCAGGATAGTAATAGTATTTAGCAGCTTCATGGAACTTCATAGCTTCATCATTCCAAGGACCTACCCATTCAGTTGCATCAATTGCTCCTGAAACAAGGTTTTCATAAATTTGTCCACCAGGAAGTGAAATTGGAGAACCTCCAAGTTTTCCAAGAACTTGTCCACCTAATCCAGGCATACGCATTTTTAAACCTTTGAAATCATTAGCTGATCTAATTTTCTTATTAAACCAACCACCCATTTGAACTCCTGTGTTACCAGCTATAAAACTTTGAGTTCCATAATCATCACATAGTTCATCCCAAAGTTCTTGTCCTCCACCGTGGTGAATCCAAGCATTTATTTCTGAGTAAGTAAAACCAAATGGACATGCTGTAAAATATCCAAAAGCAGGGTGTTTTTTAACCCAATAGTAATCTGCAGCATGATACATTTGTGAGTTCCCTGAAGCAACTTCATCAAATGAGTCAAATGCTTTTACTCTTTCACCAGAAGCGTAATAAGTAACTTGTATACGTCCGTCACTCATATCACTTAGTCTTTTTGCAAATCTTTGTGCACCTGTACCTAAACCAGGAAAGTCTCTTGGCCAAGTAGCCACCATTGCAGCCTCTACTCTTTCAGCAGCAACAGCTGGAGCAGCTAAAGACGATGCAGCTACGGCAGCAACACCAGTTGCAGCAGCAGTTTTCATAAACTTACGTCTTGAAGGAGTTTTTCCTTTTAACGTTTTAGTTTCTTTTGACATATGTCTTCCCCTCTTGTTATGTTAATTAACTTTTTGATTTAAACACATTAAATATAAAGAGTCTTTAATAAAAATACACAACTTAGAATTGTATTATATTCTTTGTCTTTGTTGTTTATTGCTATAATATTTGTAAATAAATGGAAAATATAGCTCTACAAGCTGAACTAACAAAACTTTTAAAACAAAGATTTTCAGAGTCAGAGTCTACAAGATCAAATTATGCTAGGGGTGAGGATACCTACGATCCAGTTCTATCACAAGCAGTAGTCTTTCCAGAAACAAATGAGGAAGTTTCAAAAATATTAAAAATGTGTAATGACCATAAAGTTCCTGTAGTTCCATTTGGAACAGGCACTTCATTAGAAGGCCATGCAGTTGGTAATAAAAATGGAATTACAATATCGCTTGAAAAAATGAATAAAGTATTAAGTGTTAACGCAAATGATTTTGACTGTCGTGTCCAAGCTAATGTCACAAGAAAACAATTAAATGAGTATTTAAGAGAAGAAGGAGTATTTTTTCCAATTGATCCAGGCGCAGACGCTGCACTTGGAGGAATGGCCGCATGCTCCGCCTCGGGCACTATGGCAGTTAAATATGGTACTATGCGCACTGTAGTTTCAGGACTAACTGTAGTTTTAGCAAATGGAGACATAATTAAAACTGGAGCTAGAACAAAAAAATCATCTGCAGGATATAACCTAACTAATTTATTTATTGGTTCTGAAGGAACCTTGGGAATTATTACTGAGGTCCAGTTGAGACTATCTCCAATTCCTGAAAGTATAATGAGTGCAGTTTGTTATTTCCCCAACTTAGACTCAGCGGTCTTAACAGCGCAAGAAATAATTCAGTATGGAGTTCCTATAGCAAGAATCGAAATGTTAAATAAAGAGCAAATGGAAATAAGCATTAAATATTCAAAATTAGAAAATATAAAAGCTTCACCAACACTTTTTTTTGAATTTCATGGTAGTGAAGAATCAAATAAAGAAGCAATAAAAATAGTTGAAGAGTTATCAAAAAATAATAATGGTAGTGATTTTCAATGGGCAGAATCGCTTGAGGAAAGAAATAAATTATGGAAAGCAAGACATGATGTATACTATTCTGTCAAAGCGCTTGGCAAGAATATGAAAGTATATTCTACTGATGTATGTGTTCCAATTTCAAAACTTGTTGAGTGTGTCTCTTGGGCTGAAAAAGAAGTTAAAAAACATGACCTTATAGCTCCTATGGTTGGTCATGTTGGAGATGGTAATTTTCATTCTGTTATTTTGTATGACCCTAATGATAAAGAAAAACAAAAACTAATAAAACAATATAGTGATAATTTAATAGAAAAAGCATTAGAGCTTGAAGGAACAATAACAGGAGAACATGGTATTGGATTACAAAAAAAAGGGTATTTGTTAAAAGAGCACCCTGATAATTTACCTTTAATGAAAGCAATTAAAAGAAGTCTTGATGTAAACAATATTATGAATCCAGGCAAAGTTTTTGATCTCAATTAAAATTTAATTCTATCCTAACATCTTTTTTATATTTTCTAATGCTTGAGAAATATTTTCATTTGATGCTGCAAAACTAAATCTTACAAAATCTTGTGCTGTACTTCCAAAGGCAGTTCCTGGTACAACTGCAACTCCTGCTTCATACATACATTTTTTTGAAAATTCTTCACCACTCATTCTAGTTCCTTTAACATTTGGGAAAGCATAAAAAGCAGCTCCCGGCAAACTACACTCAACACCTGGTAAATCGTTAAGTAGTTTATGAATTAAATTTCTTCGTTGAGTAAATTCTTTCATCATTAAATTTATAAAATCATCAGATCCATCCAGCGCAGCAATACCAGCGTATTGTGTAGGAGCATTTACACAAGAGACACTGTTTGTTATCAATTTAACAATATGTTCAATACATTTTTCAGGCCAATAACTCCAACCTAGCCTCCAACCTGTCATTGCATATGTCTTACTCCAACCATCTAAAATAATTATCCTATCCTTAAGCTCAGGATAATTAAAAAATGATGGCATTTCTTTACCATCAAAAATTTGTCTACTATAAATTTCATCACTAAATATAATTATGTTTGGATATTTTTTTAATTTTTCTGCCAAATAATCTATTGCTGACTTTTCTACAAAACTTCCAGTGGGATTATTGGGATTAATTATAACTATCATTCGTGTTTTTTCATTTATTAGAGAAAGTATTTTTTCTGGATCAAATTTTAAATCCTTATTATCTAATAGATTATATGGTACTGCCTTAGATCCAGTATAATTTATCATTGATTCATAAACAGGAAACCCAGGTGTAGGATAAATAATTTCTGCTCCTGGTTCACCAAACATAGAAATTGCAAAATACATTGTTGGCTTTCCGCCAGGTGTGATTATAATTCTATCTGGATTAATATCTGCTCTGTAAAGTTTTTTTATTTTTCTACAGACTGCCTCTCTACATTCTAATATTCCATTTGACACAACATAACCATGATGACCATCGTCTATCGCTTTTTTTGCAGCATCCGTTATATGTTTTGGAGTCTTAAAATCTGGCTGACCTATACCAAGATTTATCATTTTCTTTCCAGTTGCTTCAATTTTTTTAGCTTCTGCTAATATTGTAAAAGCTGACTCGGTTCCCAATCTTTCCAGATTTTTTGCTAATTTCATTTTATTTTCTATAAATTAATTTTGAATTATTTAGCTCACTGAGATTTTTACATCCCATTAATTTCATATCACGATTAATTTCTGATTTCATTTTTTCTAAAATTGATTCAACACCCTTTTGTCCTCCTGCTGCTAAGGCAAACAAATAACCTTTACCAAAACTACATGCTTTGGCGCCTAAACATAATGCTTTAAGTACATGAGTCCCCCTTCTAATTCCTCCATCAAGAATTACTTCTATCTTATCTCCAACTGCATCTACTATTTCTGCTAGCTGATCAAAAGGCGCTCTGGAACCATCTAATTGTCTTCCGCCATGATTAGATATTATTACTGCCGTACAACCAATATCAATTGCCTTTTTTGCATCTTCGGCTGACATAACTCCTTTTAAAGCAAAAGGTCCATTCCATTTTTTCACACAATATTCTGCATCTTTCCAATTCATATCAGGATCAAATTGCTCGTTTATATAATCAATAACTGATTTATCTATTGAAGTGCCTTTTTGAGTCATATGAACAATATTTGCTAGTTTAAATTTTTCGTTAATTAAATTATTAATTGTCCAACCTGGATGTAGTGCAAAACTTAGTAGACTTCCTAATGTTAACTTTGGAGGTGTTGTGAATCCTGTTCTTCTATCTCTCTCTCTATTTCCGGCAACTACAGTATCAACAGTTAAACACATGCTTGTAAAACCTGCTTTTTTACATCTTTCTATTAAATTATCTGTAAGCGCTCTATCTTTATGAATGTAAAGTTGAAATGATTTTGGACCTTTGTTTATTTGTCCAATTTCTTCAATACTAACTGTTCCCATTGTTGAAGTACCAAAAATTGTACCCATTTTTTCAACAGCTCTTGCAGAGGCTCTTTCTCCTTCATGATGATAAAGTCGATGCATTGCTGTAGCTGAAGGAAATAATGGAAAATCAATTTTTTCTCCAAGAACAGTTGTGGACATGTCTACATTCTCAACTCCCCTTAAAACATTTGGTATTAAATCATAATCGTTAAATGCATCAGTGTTCCTTTTCAATGTAATTTCATCATCCGACCCTCCATCAATATAATGAAAAATAGGCGAGGGTAATTTTTTTTTTGCTAACTTTCTAAAATCTTCAAAATTATGACAATCTTTTAAATTCATTTTCTTCTAAATCTTAAATTATTTCTACTTAAATCACTTATTTTTTTACAACCCATAAGCTTCATGCCTCTTTCTAATTCTGCACAATATTGGCCTAAAGCTTTTTCAACACCAGCTTGTCCAGCTCCTGATAATGCATATAGATAAAGTCTTCCACCGGAACACGCTTTGGCACCTATTGATAATGCTTTCAGTATATGAGTTCCTCTTTGAATTCCACCTTCGCAAATTACGTCAATCTTATCCCCAACTGCATCTACTATTTCTGTTAGCTGATCAAACGGAGATCTTGATCCATCCAATTGTCTTCCCCCATGATTTGAAACCATTATACCTGAACAACCAATATCAACTGCCCTTTTTGCATCCTCAACACTCATTATTCCTTTTAGTGCAAAATGTCCTCCCCATTGAGAACAAAGTTTCTCGGCATCTTTCCAACTCATAGATTGATCTAGCATTGTTGAAAAATAATTTCCAATCGATGTAGCTATACTAGTTCCTTCGCCTACATAATCTTGCAAATGGGGTAATTCGAACTTTCCCTTAGTTAAGTAGTTAATTGCCCACATAGGTTTAGATGCAAAACTAAAAAGACTAGACAATGTAAGTTTTGGCGGCGAAGTAAATCCAGTTCTTAAATCTCTTTCTCTATTGCCACCTGTTATTGTATCTACCGTTAAAGCCATAACATCAAATTTAGCTGCCTTAACTCTATCCATTACAGCATCATTTAAACCTCTATCTTTATGAAAATAAAACTGAAACATTTTGGGTGTATCAATTAATGAAGATATTTCTTCAACACTTACAGTTGATAAAGATGAAACTCCAAACATAGTATTAAATTTTTGAGCTGCTTTTCCTACAGCTCTTTCTCCTTCATGATGAAAAAGTCTTTGTAAAGCCGTTGGTGCACAATAGAATGGAACATCAAGTTTTTTCCCAAAAATAGTTGTGGATAAATCTACATTCTCAACTCCTCTTAAAACATTGGGAACTAAATCAACATCATTGAATGCATTAGTATTTCTCTTATAAGTAATTTCATCATCAGCAGCACCATCTATGTAATGAAAAATCGGAGACGGTAATTTTTTTTTAGCTAATATTTTAAAGTCATTAAAGCTATGACAGTCTTTTAGGTTCATTAAACTTTATTAAAACTTTTGAAGAAAATTAAACATATAACTATTTGCTCCAGGATTTTTATCTCCTAAACTTGCATTAGATATATGATTATAAGACATTCCCAATTGACTATTTTCAAATAAATTCAATGATAACTGCACTTCGCTTTTAAATTCAATTGGATGGCCCAAATCCTTTCCATCTCCTTGTTGATAAATACCTGGGGTAAAACTTGGAGTAAGATTAATTTTCCCAATTTTATATTGTGCCTGAATACCAGTATAAAAATAAGCTGCATTGTCAGCAGTAATCAATGCTCCCGTAACTGGAGATAGAGTTCCTAAAAAACTTTCTCTCGTAAGATTTTCATTCTGATGTTGTAAACCAATTATCGTAGATTTTTTCCCTTCATCGCTAAAATCAAAAATTCCAGAATAAAAATTATATTCATGTTCGTTTGGCAATTTTTTTATTTCATCAGATTTTAAATGATGAGGTATAAAAAATAGCAAAATTATCAATAATATCTGCTTAATAAATTTCATAGCTTAAAGAATATACTCAATTTTTAAATCAATAAAGTCATAACTTAAAAAACTTGGTTTTCTTGAAAATTAACCATCCACCACCAAGAAATACTAAAATAGGTAGTAACCAAAGAAAAAAGGTGTTTTTATTAAATTTTGGCTCATAAACTATCCATTCGCCATATTTGCTTATAAGAAAATCATAAATTTCATCATCATTTTTGCCTTCATCAATTTTTTTTTTTATTAAAGTCTTCATACTCAAAGCAAAATCTGATTGAGAGTCATAAACTGATTGTCCTTGACAAATTAAGCATCTTAGATTCTTAGAAATTTTATCAACTTGTTGCGGGGAATTAGCTAAAGAATGATTTTGAAAAAATAAAAAAAAAATTAGTAATATGCAAAAAATTTTTAATATTTTCATTTTATTAATTTTGTTAGTTGATTGAAAGCGCTGTCATCTAAAGGTCCAATAAATTTTTTAATAATTAATTTTGAATTATTATCAATTAAAAAAGTTTCAGGAACTCCAAATGCTCCTAGTTCGATTGAATTAATCCCTTTTGGATCAGTTATTATGTTTGTATAAGGATTTCCTAATTCTTTAAGAAATTTTTTTGCGTTAATTTCACTATCTTTATAATTAATACCTACAATATTTAATTTATGTAGAGATTTTAAATTTAATAAATAAGCATGCTCCTCTCTGCAAGGCAGGCACCAGGACGCCCATATATTAATAAGAGACATCCCATCATTTTTTATTAAATCATCTAAAAAAATCTCCTCATCAGAAAAAAGATCTTTTGCTTTAAAATTAAAATCAATTTTAGTTGTACTTAATTCTGGGGAGTAGGTGTTAGATTTATCTAGACCCTTTAAAAGAACAAAAAAAGAGAAAAGAACTATCAAAACAATGCTTGTTAATTTAATATTTTTAGACATTTTTTTTCTTTAAACTTATTAGCCCACCAAATGAAATTAATATTACTGATATCCAAATCCAGATCATGAATGGTTTTATTTGATACCTTACATTATAAAAACCATCATTTTTTAATACATTAAAAACTAAAAAATTATCTGAAAAAATTGTAGAAGAAATGTCTGCTTCACTAGTTATTGTTTGTGGTTGATCATAAATTCTTAATTCAGGTTTTAAACTAAGGGAGTTGTTTTCGTCTTTAATGTTAAATTCTCCAATTAATGATTGATAATTTTGCTCTTTAATAACTTTAATACTTTCAAATTTAATTGTTTTGTTTAAAAATTTTCTTTCATCACCAACTTTCATATTTGAAGAAAATTCTTTAGAAAGAACACCGTTTAGTAAAATGCTAAGAATTAACAAACTGAAACCAAAGTGCGAAATTTTTTGAGAAATGTTAACTTTTTTTCCAAAAAAATCTTTAATCGTTATAAAAAATAGAAATATACTTAAAATGAAAAGTGGTAAAGATAAAAGGTAAGATACTCCATATTTTTTTACAAAAAAATAAGAAACTATTATTGATATTATAAAGATCGAAACTTGTGTAAAATTAATTTTTCCTATTTTACCATTTATCCATTTAATATTGGGACCTATTGCCATAAAAAATAAAAAAGGAATTAAAAATGGAATGAGAAGTTTATGGTAAAAAGGTGGTCCTATAGAAATCTTTTCGTTATTGATGACCTCTAAAAAAATTGGATAAACGGTTCCTATTAAGACTACCGACAAGAAAAACATCATAAATAAATTATTTAATAAAACAGCAGTTTCTTTACTTATTAAATAAGGTTTAGTTAAATTTTCTTTAATGGTTTTCTGATAAAAAAAATAAATTAAGATAGATAAAAATATTAATATAAATAAAAAACATAAAATAAAAACACCTCTTGATGGATCATTTGCAAAAATATGAATTGAATTTAAAATTCCAGACCTGACTAGAAAAGTTCCACTCATACTTAATGAAAAAGTTGTAATAGATAAAATTACTGCCCAAGAATGAAATATATCTCTCTTTTCCAAAGTAAAAATTGTATGCAATAAAGCAGTTAAACAAATCCAAGGCATTAGAGAAACATTTTCAACAGGATCCCAAAACCAAAATCCACCCCAACCTAACTCATAATAAGCCCATATAGATCCCAATAAAATACCAATTGATAAAAATACCCAAGAAACTAATACCCATTTCTTAATGTGCGATGCCCAAGATTTATTAATAGAACCAGAAATTATAGCAGCTAAAGCTGATGAGAATATTATTGAGGTTCCAACATAACCTAAATACAAAATTGGTGGATGAATAGCTAATGCTGGGTCTTGCAATATAGGATTTAGTCCTGTTCCTTCATTAGGAATTGGGAATAAATTTGAAAATGGATTTGAAGTAAAAAGTATAAATAATAGAAAACCAAAAATTATAATTTGCTGAAAAAATAATGTTAAAGTTCTATACCTTTGCGAAAGATTTTTTGATTCAACAGTGAAAATAAATAAAAAAATTGTTAAAACTAACAACCATAGTAGAAGACTGCCTTCATGATTTCCCCAAGTACCCGAAATTTTATAAAATAATGGTTTTGTAGTATGCGAATTGTTATATACTGTCTCGTTGCTAAAATCAGAGGTTACAAAAGCATAAATTAAAGTTAGAAAACTTATTATCACCATTATTGATTGAACGGATATTAAAGAAAAAATATTACCACTTAAAGTTATAGACAATTTTCTTAAAGATAATGAGGCTTTAGAAATAATAAATATTGAAATTAATAAAGCAATATAGAGAGAATAATTACCTAATTGGTTAATCATTTTATTTATCTTTTAAAGACTCCGCTACTTCGGGTGGCATATAATTTTCATCATGTTTTGCTAAAATTTTTTCTGCTATTAAAAAACTATTATCTTTTAAAAAGCCTTCAGCAACAACACCTTTGCCTTCCTCAAACAGATTTGGCACTGAGCCCGAGTAGCTTATGTTAATTTCATTTTTAAAGTCAGTTATAATGAAATTTATGTTTTCTGAGTCTATAACTATAGAATTTTCCTTAACCATACCACCAATTCTAATTTTTTTTTTATTAATTTCAGTTAAACTTTTAATTTCAGTAGGAGAAAAAAAATACACAACATCTTCTTCTAAAGATTTTAAAATTAAAAATATGGAAAGTATTACTGAAACTAGCAATAAAGATATGAATAAAATTCTTAATTTAACTTTTTTGCCATACATGCTAGAAAGAAGTTAAATTTTTGAGCTTATTCTGCTTGCTAAAATTTCTCTATTAGTCGATTGTATTTCTGCTACTTTAACTCTTTCTTTACTTAATAAGCCAAATTTAGCTGAAAACTTGTTCTGTTCTTTTACCAAATTGATTTTAATTAATATATATAATGTGGCAAAACTAATTAATGTAAATGAAAAAGCAGACCAAACATATAATCCATAGCCCTTCATAGAAATTATTTCGTTTATCATAATCTATCTAATCCTTTATTCTTAATTTTTATCAATTCTGTATTATATTTCATCAAAAAAATTAACAATGCAAACAGTGAAAATGCCGCGGTCATTATTAATAAAGGTAATAACATAGATGAATGTATGGTGCTTTCTGACAATATATTAACTGAAGAGTTTTGATGCAATGTTGACCACCAATCAACGGAAAACTTAATTATTGGAACATTAATTACTCCTAAAATTGCAATTATTGAAGTAATCTTAATAACATTTTCTCTTTCATTAAAAATTCTCCAAGCCAATATATACATGGCATAAAATAGCAGTAAGATTAACATTGAAGTTATTCTTGCATCCCAAGCCCACCAAGTTCCCCAGGTTGGTTTTCCCCAAATAGAACCTGTTACTAAAGCTATAATATTAAATACAAATCCTGACGGTGCTAGACTTTTAGCAATAATAGAAAAATTTTTATTTTTAAAAATAAAACTTATTGTAGAAAGTAGGGCAATCAATGAAAAAATACCAAGAGATATCCATGCTGAAGGCACATGTACATACATTATTCTAACAGAGTGACTCTGAATATAGTCTTCGGGTGATAAAAAAAGAGCCTCAACCAAACCAATAGATAAAACTATTATAAATAATAACAAAATATATTTCGTTATCTTCGAAGTTATTGAAAAAATTTTATTTGGTTCAAATAATTTAAACATAAAAACAATATATATCTCAATTTAAAGATTACTAATTTTTTTTAAGGGAATTTATTCGATCAAGGATGACGAGGGAGATAATCTAGGGAAATGTGTACATCCTTGATCAAATACAATTGAATTATAACATCGACATATGTCTAAGTTTTGGATTAATTGTGTTGAAAAAAAGACTAACTGAATTAATTGGAAGGCTTAAAGTAACCTGAACCTCTTTTTCCAGAAAAAATTTCATTTATTAAAGGATGTTTAATAGGTTCATCGGAATCATCAGCTAATAAATTTTGTTCAGAAACATAAGCTTCATATGTAATCTCATCATTTTCGGCGAGCAAATGATAAAATGGTTGGTCCTTTCTTGGTCTAACATTCTTAGGTATTGATTGATACCATTCTTCAGAATTATTAAATTCAAAATCAACATCATAAATTACACCTCTAAAATCAAAGTGCTTATGTCTTACTACATCTCCAATTGAAAATTTTGCCTTTTTAAGATTCATTAATTTGAAACTATGTATTTTTAAAAAAAAAATCAATAAAAAAATATAAATGTATTATGTTTCTGTTAATATCTTTATATGAATAAATCCTTTTTAAAATTCATAACTGACTTTGGGCCATTATTAGTTTTTTTCTTCTACTATTATAATAGCGATAAAAATTTAAAAATAGCTATACCACCATTTATAATTGCAACAATTATAGCATTGGCAATTGTTTGGATACTTGAAAAAAAAATACCAATGATTCCTTTAATTGGCGGTATACTAATCACGTTTTTTGGAAGTTTAACAATTTATTTTAACAATCCAGTATTCATTTATATTAAACCAACTATAATAAATATCTTATTTGGTTTTGCTTTATTATTTGGAAAATATTTTACAAATGAACCTATTTTAAAAAAAATTCTAGGTAAATCAATCGCCCTTAAAGACGAAGGTTGGAACTTATTAAGTAAAAGATGGATATTTTTTTTCTTCTCGGTAGCTCTATTGAATGAAATTGTTTGGAGAACTCAATCTGAAGAATTTTGGGTCAACTTTAAAGTATGGGGTATATTGCCTATTACTTTTATTTTTACTGCATTTCAAGTTTCTTTAATTACTAAATACAAAATTGATGAATAAAAATTTAAAATTAGTAGTAAATAATAAGTTTAAAAAATTAGAAGATAATTTTTTTTTTGAAAAAAAAGAATTAAAAACTATTTTAGATTTATATGCAAAAATGGTTTCGGAAGGATCTTGGAAAGATTACGGCTTAAATATTTCAAGTAGACAGGTGGGTTTTAGTGTTTTTAAAAATGCTGCTGAAAATGCAAAATATAAAATATGCAAAAACTTTAAACCTTCTAATAAAAATTTAAAATATTTAATTATAGATTCACAAGGGAAAACTTTAAGAAATTCTCACGACCTACTTTTGCTAATAAAAAACACAAATTGGAAAAAACTTTAGATTTAAGTGATTATCTTCGTTGACCAAACAATCTCAACAACATTATGAACAAATTAATAAAATCTAAGTAAAGAGTTAAAGCTCCCATTACAGCTTTTTTACCTATTAACTCGCCTGAATCGCTTGATTGATACATATTTTTAATTTTTTGGGTATCATATGCAGTAAGACCCACAAAAATTAAAACTCCAAGTATTGAAATTACAAAGTACATCATTGAAGATTTTAAAAAAATATTAACTAAAGATGCAATAATTATTCCAATTAATCCCATCATTAAAAATGATCCAAGTTTTGTTAAATCTCTTTTGGTCGTATATCCATAAATGCTCATCGCACCAAAAGTTGCTGAAGTTATAAAAAAGACTCTAGCAACGCTTACTCCAGTGTAAACCAATAATATCCAAGATAATGACAATCCCATTAATGCTGCAAATACCCAAAAAACAGTTTGTGCTTTTGCTGCACTCATTTTGTTAATGCCAAAACTCATATAAAAAACTATACCAAGTGGGGCCAACATGACCACCCACTTTAAACCCGAAAAAAATAATGCATTACCAAAATTTGTGAAACCAGCTATTGCTCCACTAGAATCTGTTATAACTGACATCTTAAATGAAATAAGCGCAATAATCCCTGTCAACAACACTCCTGTTGCCATATAATTATAAACTTTAAGCATGTAGGCCCTTAAGCCTTCATCCATTACAACGGTTGCTTGTTGGGCTGCTTTTACTTTGTTTAAAATATTTTCCTTATTAAATTCCATAACATTTATATAATAGTCTTTTACTATTAATTCAAGATATCATAAAAAAACTTAAAAAATAATTAATATTTAATGAATTATAGAAAATTGGGTAATACTGATCTTGAAGTTAGCACAATTTGTTTAGGAACTATGACTTGGGGTGAGCAAAATTCTCAAGAAGAAGGTTTTGAACAAATGGATTATGCCTTAAATCAAGGAATTAATTTTTTTGATGCAGCTGAGATGTATCCTTCTCCTTGCAAAAAAGAAACTTACGGAGAAACCGAAAAAGTTATTGGAAATTGGTTCGCTAAAAGAAAAAACAGAGATAAGGTTATTTTAGCATCAAAAATTTCTGGACCTGGAATGTCTCATATACGTGGAGGAGGACTTCAATTTTCAAAAGAAAATTTTTCGCTAGCTATAGAAAATAGTTTAAAAAGATTAAAAACAGACTACATAGATTTATATCAACTTCATTGGCCAGAAAGAAAAACTAATTTTTTTGGAAAATTAGGTTATCAACACAAAGATAATTCTAATGAATGGAATAATTTTGAGAGCATATTAATAAATTTAGAAAAATTTATAAAACAAGGAAAAATTCGATATATTGGATTATCAAATGAAACTCCTTGGGGTTTGTCAAAATTTTTAGAAATTGCAAAATTAAAATCACTTCCAAAAATGATGTCAGTTCAAAATGCTTATAACTTATTGTGTAGAACTTATGAGGTTGGTATGGCTGAAATTTCAATTAGAGAAGAATCCGGTTTATTAGCTTATTCTCCACTAGCAGGAGGTTTTCTTACAGGCAAATATAGAAACAATAATTTACCAGAAAATTCTAGGCAGAAATTATTTGGGGATTATTATACTCGATATAATAAACCTCATGCATCCCTTGTTATTGAAAAATATTTTAATATAGCAAAAAAATTTGCCATAGATTTTACACAAATGTCTATTAAATTTTGTGAAATTCAACCATTTGTTACAAGTGTAATTATTGGTGCTACGACAATGGAGCAGTTGAAAATAAATATAGAAAGTGTAAATGTAAATTTAAGTGATGAAAATATTTCAGAAATTAATAAAGTTCAAAAATTATATCCAAATCCATGTCCTTAATTAAATATTTTATAATTTTAATTTTCTTTTCAATGTTTCATTCTTTGGCTGCAGCAGAGGAGGTTAAAAAAATTGGAAAGTTTAAAGATTGGGAAACTATGGTATTAAAAAATGATTCTCAGTTAGTTTGCTTTGCACAGTCAAAACCAGTTTTACAATCACCAAAAAATAATCCTAGAGAAGCAAGATTATTTGTTGCTTTTAGACCAAATGAAAAAATTATAGACGAAATAAGTATTACATCAGGATATCAATATAATAATAAAAATTCTGTAATCGCTAAATCGGGAAAAAATAAATATAAATTTGATATTTCTCAAGACAACTTTGCTTGGATAGCAGATAACAAAAAAGAAAAGAAAATGATTAAAACAATGAAAAAAGGATCTAGAATTATGATCACAGGTTATAATCAACAAGGTTCACAAACGATTGATCATTATTCTTTACTAGGATTTACAAAAGCTTACACTGCTGCCAAAAAAAATTGTAGCTAAGTTCTCTGTTAATGAAATCAAAAAAAAAGATAGTCCTTGCCTATTCAGGCGGACTGGATACTTCAATTATCTTAAAATGGCTTCAAGAAAATTATCAAGCAGAAGTAATTGCCTATACAGCAGATATTGGTCAAGAAATTAATAAAAAAAAAATAGTTAAAAATGCAAAAAAACTTGGTGTAAAAAAAAATAATAATAAAAGATTTAAAAGATACGTTTGTAAAAAATTATGTCTACCCAATGATAAGAGGACATGCAATTTATGAAGGTGTTTATTTGTTGGGAACTTCCATTGCAAGACCATTGATAGCAAAAGATCAAATTAGAATTGCAAAAAAATTTAAAGCTTATGCTGTTTCTCATGGAGCTACTGGAAAAGGCAATGATCAAGTAAGATTTGAACTTGGTTACCATTACTTTGGGCCAAAAATTAAAATTATAGCTCCGTGGAGATTATGGAAGCTTAATTCAAGATCTGATCTAATTGAATACGCAAAAAAACATAACATACCTATCCCAAAAGATAAAAAAGGTGCACCACCTTTTTCAATTGATGATAATTTGTTTCATACTTCCACGGAAGGGAAGGTTTTAGAAAATCCTAAAAATTCTGCTCCTGAATTTGTTTTTCAAAGAACAACTTCTCCTGAAAAAGCACCTAACAAAGCATCATTCGTTTCAATAGGATTTAGAAATGGAGATCCTATAACTGTTAATAACAAAAAATTATCTCCAGGAAAACTATTACAAAAATTAAATTTGGTTGCAGGTAAAAATGGAATTGGCAGAGCTGACTTAGTTGAAAATAGATTTATTGGAATAAAGTCTAGAGGCATTTATGAAACTCCTGGTGGAACACTATTAATGACTGCTCATAGAGCAATTGAATCTGTGACATTAGATAAACAAACTATGCATAAAAAAGATGAAATAATGCCTAAATATGCAGAACTTATTTACAATGGATATTGGTATTCAAAAGCAAGATTTAAACTTCAAAAAATAGTTGATCAAAAAAGAAACAAAGTAAATGGATCAGTAAAACTTAAATTATATAAAGGAAATATCACAATAGTATCGAGAAAAACTAAGAGTAGTGCTTACTCAATGAAAAAAGTGTCTTTTGAGGAAAACAAAACATTTAATAAATCAAATGTTGAAAGATTTATAAATTTTCATAAAAAAAAAATTCGTTAATTTATTTAGATTGAGTTTTTTTAAAACATTCAACGGTATTACTCAATAAACAAGCAATTGTCATAGGACCAACTCCACCTGGAACTGGGGTAAGTGCACCTGCTACTTTAGAAACTTCATCAAATGCAACATCTCCTACAATGCCCTTTTCTGTCTTGTTAATTCCAACGTCTATAACTATTGCCCCTTTCTTCACCCAATCACCCTTAACTAATTCAGGTATTCCTACTGCAGCAATAATTATATCAGCTCTAAGGCATTCAGCTTTTAGATCCTTAGTCTTTGAGTGTGTAATTGTGACGGTACAATTTTCTTTTAAAAGTAACTGAGTCATTGGTTTTCCATTTAAATTAGATCTGCCAATTACTACTGCGTGCTTACCACTTAAATTTTTTTCAACTTTTTTTAGCAATAAACTGCACCCAAGAGGTGTGCACGGAATACTGCTATCATAGCCTGAAGATAAATTTCCAACATTCATAGGATGAAAACCATCAACATCTTTTCTATGATCTATGGTTTCTATAACTTTTCTTTTATCAATATGTTTTGGAAGAGGTAGTTGAACTAATATGCCTGAAACATTGTTATCTTTATTAAGTTCCTCAATTTTATTTAATAACGTCTTTTCTTCTAGGTCTGCTGGATATCTAAGAGCCTCAGAATTCATACCAACTTCTTTTGCAAATTTTTCTTTGTTTTTTACATAAATTTTACTTGCTGGATCTTCTCCAACCAAAATTACAGTTAAACCAGGGACAGTATTATGTTTAGTTTTTAATTCTGAAACTTCTTTTTTTAATTCTTCTCTAAGTTCTGCTGCTATTTTTTTTCCGTCTATCAGTATCATTAATTAAAATATCATTGGTGCAATATAAAGCTTCATACACATTTCTATAAACCAAATCAACAGTAGCAAAATTATTGGTGAAATATCTAAGGTACCAAGGTTGGGTAAAAAACGTCTTATTCTATTTAAAAAAGGCTCTGTTAAACGGTAAGTTAATTCAAGAATAGAATAAACAAACCTATTTTGAGTATTTAAAACATTAAATGCAATTAGCCAACTAATTATAACATTGGCAATTACAATATAGGAATAAAGTTTTAATATTTGAAGTACTAAGTAAAAAATTGCAATCATTTTTTTTCAACATAGATAGACTGGCTCGGAAAAGCAAACGATGCTTTATTTTTTTCTACTATTTGCTTTATAGAAATCGCAAGCCTTTCTTTTACAGCCAACCATTCGTCCCAATCATCTGTTTTTGTAAAACATCTAATATACATATCAATAGAACTTTCGGAAAATTGATCTACTCTAACTGCATAACCAAGATCTGGTTTATAGTCCTCATTTTTTGTTACATAATTTTCAATTTCATTTCTTATGGTTTTAAGTTGTTCAACTGTTGTGTCGTACTGCAAATTAATTGTCCAACTGATAATCCAATTTGTTGTTTGGCTGATATTAATGACCGCATTTTCAGCAAATTGAAAGTTCGGAATAATTGCAATTGATTTATCAAATTTCCTTATAACCGTTGATCTAAATCCTATTTTTTCAACAATTCCTTCAATTATACCCTCAACTAAAATCCAATCTCCAATTTTAAATCTTTTTTCAACTAACACCAATATTCCTGAAATTAAATTT
>CACFKF010000011.1 GCA_902566775.1 uncultured Pelagibacteraceae bacterium
AAAGATCAACCAGAGCTTGATATAAAATTAATTTTTTTTTCTTTAGAGTGCGTTAATTTTTCTTGTAATTCTAGAAATATTTCTTGACGCATTTTGCTTTTTTATAACACCAGTCTTTGCAATCTTCATTAATTCTGAATTTAATTTAGGCAAATATGTCAAAGCTTCTTTTTTTTTCTTTGATTCTAATAAAAAATTCATTTTTTTTATTGCATTTTTAAATCTACTTTTCCTAGTTTTATTAACAATTGTTTGTCTTGATATTCTTCTAACTCTTTTAATAGCTGATTTTGTATTTGCCATAGGGCAAGTTATATAACGGCTGAATATAGACTGGTCAATAAAATAATTATTTAATTTTGACAATTATTACAAAAAAAAGTTGATCTTTTTGAAATATTTTTTTTAATAATTTTTCCATGACAAGATTTATTTAAACAATTCAAGTTTTCTCTCTGATAAACTTTAAAATTATTCTGATAATTTCCACTATTTCCTTTTGTATTTTTAAAATTTCTAATACTTGATCCGCCCTTTTGTATAGCTTTATTCAACACAAATTTTGAGAAATATTTTATTTTCTTTATTTCTATTGTGGAAAGTTTTTTTGCTTGTTTGAAAGGATTAATTTTTGAGTAGTTTAATATCTCACTAGCATAAATATTTCCAATTCCAGAAACAAATTTTTGATCCAATAAAAAGCTTTTTATACATTTTTTCTTTCCTCTGAAGTAGTCACAAATGTAATTTATTTTAAATTTATTATCTAAAGGTTCTGGTCCAACTCTATTAAAAAAAATTCCTAATTTTTTTTTGCTGTTTATTATTTTAATAAATCCAAATCTCCTTGGATCATTATAAATTAATTGAAATTTTTTGAAAAAAAATACAATATGGTTATGTTTTTTTGGCAAGCTCAAAGAGCCATAAAAACTTGTATTAGTACTATTACTATTTTTATTACTATTTAAGTGAATAGTTCCTGACATTCCTAGATGCATTATTAAAAAAGTATTTTTGGTTAAATTAAATATTAAATATTTTGATTTTCTTGAAATTTTATTGATTTTTTTATTCTTTAAAATTAACTCGAAGTTTTTTGGAACTTTAAGTCTTAAATTTCTGTTTCTTACTAACACTTTATTAATCTTTTGAAATTTTATCTTCTTATCTAGCGACTGTTTTACAATTTCAACTTCTGGTAATTCTGGCATTTCCTATTATATTATCACATATAAATATTATTTTACCATGCATCAGTATCTTCAAAATAAAAAAGGATTAGTTAAAAATGTATTTGATAAAGTTTATGATAAATACGACTTAATGAATGATTTTATGTCGTTCGGTATCCACAGATTGTGGAAAAAAGATATGATCAATTGGATGGCTCCTTTCCCCAAAAAAAAATTAATTGATATGGCCTGTGGGACAGGAGATTTAGGCAAACTTTTTTTAGAAAATACAAACAATGAAGGAAAGGTGTTATTTGTTGACCCTAATTCAAGAATGATAGAAAAAGGAAAAGAAAGATTAAAAAAAAATAAAAATATATCTTGGAAAAAAGGATTTGCTGAAAAAATTCCCACACCAAAAAATTGTTTTGATTATTATTGTATAAGTTTTGGTCTTAGAAATACAAAAAGTATCAATAAATCTCTAAAAGAAGCTTATAGAGTTTTAAAACCAGGTGGTAGATTTTTATGTTTAGAATTTTCAAAAGTACAAAATGTTTATTTTGATAATTTATACAAAAAATATAATCAACTAATACCTTACATAGGAAAAATGATTGTTGGTGAAAAAGAACCTTATGAATACTTAATCGAAAGTATAGAAAACTTTATTAGTCAAGATGAACTAATTGAGTTAATGAAAAAAAACTATTTTGTCAAATGTGAATATAGAAATTTAAGTGGTGGCATTGTTGCAATACACTCTGGATGGAAAATATAATGATAACTAAAATTTTAACACTGTTTAAAATTGCAAGAAAAATAGCTCGATCAGATGTAATAAATATTATTTCAGAATTCCATGAAGTTCCAAAAACAATCAAATTCTTTTTTTATATTTTATCATTCTCACTTACAACCTCAAAAAAATCAGATAACAAAAATATAAATGATAAAGAAAGTTTGTGTAATTCAATCCAAGAAATGGGAACAACTTTTATTAAACTTGGACAATTTTTATCAACAAGACCTGATATTATTGGGAATGAAATTGCAAAAAAATTAGAAAATCTTCAAGATAAACTTCCTCCATTCCCAACACATAAGGCAAAAGAAATTATTCAAAAAGAACTTGGAGAAAATAATTATAATTTATTGCTTAATATAAGTGAACCAGTTGCAGCTGCTTCAATAGCTCAAGTGCACAAAGCTCAATTAAATGACAACGGAACAATAAAAGATATTGCCATAAAAATACTAAGGCCAAATATAAAAAAAATTTTTAATAATGAAATTGATGCATTAATGCTTTTAGCTTTTTTAATTGAAGGAACGATAAAAAAAACTAAAAGGTTAAAACTTGTTGAGGTTGTTTTTTTATTAAAAGAAATAACAAATCTTGAATTAGATTTAAGATTTGAAGGTTCTGCTGCAAACGAATTTTTAGAAAATACAAAGAATGATGCGGGTTTTAACGTTCCAAAAATATTTTGGAATTATACAAGTGAAAATGTATTAACATTAGAATGGATAGATGGAATTTCTATTAGAGAAAAAGACGAATTAGAAAAAAGAAATATTGACACAAAAACACTTGCCGAAGATGTCATCCAACACTTCTTAAGACATGCTATAAGAGATGGTTTTTTTCATGCAGACATGCATCAAGGTAATTTATTTGTAAATGAAAATAGTGAAATTGTACCAATTGATTTTGGAATAATGGGAAGATTAGACAAATTAAATCAAAGATATTTGGCAGAAATTTTATTTGGATTTGTTAAAAGAGATTATAAAAAAGTTGCTGAAGTACATTTGGTTGCTGGGTTAGTTCCAAAAAACGTTTCAGTAGATGAGTTTGCTCAAGCTTTAAGATCAATAGGTGAACCAATCTTTGGCCAGTCAGTAAAAGATATTTCTGGTGGTAATTTGCTAAAGCAATTATTTGAAATAACAGAAAAATATAATATGCAAACTCAGCCGCAATTATTATTACTACAAAAAACTATGGTGGTAGTTGAGGGAGTTGCAAGAAAATTAAATCCTGAAACAAATATATGGGAAACTTCTAGACCTGTTTTAGAAAATTGGCTTAAAGAAACAAAGGATCCCATTAATTCTTTAACTGAAACTTTAAAAAACACTACTGAGGCAATTAAGCGATTACCGGAACTTCCCGAAATTATGGATAAAGCAAATCAAGCTCTTACATATTTAGCAAGTGATCAAATTCCACAAGGTTCAAAGTCTTATTTAGCTTTAAATGAAAAAAAATCAGAAATGATAACCTTAAGAAACCAGACAACAATTGGGTTATTATTACTTGTAATTTTGGGACTATTAGTATTTTAATTCTCTTTTATGAATAATATTGAAAACAAAAAAATACTCCTGATTATATGTGGAGGAATTTCTGCTTATAAAAGTCTTGAAATTATAAGGCTGCTAAAAAAAAAGGGTGCTTGTGTAAAAACTATTCTTACAAAAAGCGCTAAGGAATTTGTTACACCTTTATCTGTAGCATCTCTTTCACAAGAAAAAGTTTATGATGATTTATTTAGTCATGAAAATGAATCTGAAATGGATCATATTTCTTTATCAAGATGGAGCGATTTAATATTAGTTGCGCCAGCTACAGCAAACACAATTTTTAAATTGAGCAGTGGTTCTTCTGATGATTTGGCATCAACAGTAATATTGGCTTCAAATAAGGACGTTTTTTTGGTACCTGCCATGAATGTTAGAATGTGGGAACATACATCAACCAAAGAAAATCTAAAAAAATTAATGAATTTTGGTTATCAAATTATTGGACCTGAGATTGGTGATATGGCTTGTGGTGAATATGGCCAAGGAAAAATGACAGAACCAGTAGAAATAGTTGGTAGTATAGAACTGTATTTTTCTAATTTAAAAAAAAATAACAATTTCAAAGCTTTAGTTACTGCAGGTCCAACTCATGAATATATAGATCCTGTTAGATATATTTCAAATAGATCAAGCGGAAAGCAAGGTCATGAAATTGCAAAATCACTAAAAAAAAATGGTTTTGAAACTACCTTGATTTCAGGTCCCACAAATTTAGAGCCTATTTCTGGAATAAATCAAATTAATGTTAATTCTGCAGAAGAAATGTTTAAAGCTGTTTTGAATTGTCTTCCTACGGATGTTGCTATTTTTTCAGCTGCTGTTAGCGACTTTAAAATAAAAAATAAAGAGAAATATAAAATAAAAAAAAAAGAAAGTATGAATTTGCATTTAGAAAAAAATATCGATATTTTAAATCATATATCCAAACATAATTCGCTCAGACCTAAATTGGTGATTGGATTTGCTGCAGAAACAAATAATTTAAATGAACATGCTAAAAAAAAACTTACTGAAAAAAATTGTGATTGGATAATTGCCAATGATGTGTCTGATAACACTATTGGATTTGGCTCTAACTTTAATGAAGTTTCAATTTTCTATAAAAATATGCGATACGAAAAACTTCCAAAAATGAAAAAAACCTTTTTGGCAGATAATATAGTAAAAAAAGTTATTTCTCACTTAAACTAATTTAATGGTAAAAGTTTTAGTTAAAAAGCTTAATCCAAAAGTTCAATTGCCAATATATAAAACAAAAGGTTCTTCTGGAATGGATGTGATGGCTTTTTTAGAAGATTCTATAAAAATTGCTCCCAATAGCTCTGCATTAATTCCAACAGGAATATCTATAGCTATTCCAAAGGATGTTGAAATACAAATAAGACCTAGATCAGGACTCGCAGCAAAATCAAATATAAGTGTTTTGAATACGCCAGGAACAATTGATAGTGACTACAGAGGAGAATTAAAAGTAATATTATTTAACCATGGTTCAAAGGAATTTATTGTACACAATAAAGATAGAATAGCTCAAATAATTTTAATGCCAATTTTAAAAATAGATTTTGAGGAAGTAGATAGTCTGCCAGAAACTGTTAGAGGATCTGGTGGATTTGGATCTACTGGAAAGTAAAATAAGTTGAATAAGAATTACGTTAAAAGATACTCACGACAAATTGTACTTAAAGACGTTGGGGTTATCGGCCAAAAAAAAATTCTTAGCTCAAAAGTTTTAATAGTTGGCGCTGGTGGATTAGGTTCCCCAGTTGCAGATTATTTAAGTAGAGCAGGAGTAGGTACTATTGGTATTGCAGATTTTGATAAAATTAATCTATCGAATATTCACAGACAAAACTTATACGATTCAAATGACATAGGCAAATATAAAGTTGATGTTGTTAAAGAAAAAATAAAATCAATAAACCCACTTGTAAAAATAAAAACTTATAAAAAAAAAATTACAGAAAAAAACTTAAATAATATAATTAAAATTTTTGATATTATAGTCGATGGATCAGATAACTTTAAAACAAAATTTTTACTAAATAAATATTCAATTAAATATAAAAAAAAATTTATCGTGGGAGCTATAAACAAATTTGATGGTCATGTTTTTACATTTAATTTTAAAGATAGAAAAACACCATGTCTAAAATGCTTTTATCAATCTGAACCATCTGATGAAATATTAAACTGCGAAGCAGAAGGAATTATGGGTCCAGTAGCTGGAATTATTGGAAATATTCAGGCTAACGAGGTTTTGAAAAAAATATTAAATATTGGAATAGATCTAAATAATTGTATTTTAATTATAAATTTATTAACACTCAATTTCAGAAAAGTAAGATTCAAAAAAAAGAAAAAATGTTTATGCGATTAATTTTAATTTTTTTTCTATTAATTTTTTCTTTCTCTAAACTTGCATTTGCTGAAAATAACTATTTCTTAATGCTAAAAAATAATAAGGTTAATGTAAGATATGGGCCTGATCTTAATTCACAAATTAAGTATATTTATAAAAAAAAATTTTTGCCTGTTAAAGTTATAGACAAAAAAGAAAATTTTAGAAGGATAATTGATTTTAAAAATAATACTGGTTGGATTCATAGAACCCAACTGAGAAAAAATAAATCTTTTATTTTACTAGAAGATCAATTGTTATTTTCAAAACCAACAAAATATTCAAAACCAATATTAAAAATTTTAAGAGGGAGACTTTTATTGGCAAAAAAATGCAAAAAAAAATGGTGTAAAGTTAAAACTGAAGAATATGAAGGGTGGATATCTACTGGTAATTTGTGGGGAATTATTAAATAAAACTTTATTTTAAATCAAAACGATCTAAATTCATTACTTTTGTCCATGCTGAAACAAAATCAGAAATAAACTTAGATTTGGAGTCTTCACATGCATACACTTCTGCTAATGCTCTTAACTGAGAATTTGAACCACAAATTAGGTCAACTCTCGTTCCAGACCACTTAACTTTATTTGTTTTACGATCTCTTCCTTCAAATAATTCTTCATTTTTGTCAATTTCTTTCCAAGTTGTACTCATATCAAGTAAATTAATGAAAAAATCATTTGTAAGTGTTTCTGGTTTTTTTGTAAAAACTCCATTATTTGATTTGTCAAAATTTGTATTTAGCACTCTCATTCCACCTAATAATACTACCATCTCGGGTGCCGTAAGTTTCATCAGCTGTGCTCGATCAACTAACATTTCTTCTGCTGATACAGTTGGTTTTTTAGAAGATCCATTAGGTTTACTTACCATGTAGTTTCTAAATCCATCAGCTTTCGGTTCGAGTAATCCAAAAGAATAAGTGTCAGTCTGATCTTGAGATGCATCTCCTCTTCCTGGCGTAAATGGAACATTTACATTATAACCAGATTTTTTAGCTGCTTTTTCGATTGCACCACATCCACCTAGAACTATTAAGTCAGCTAATGAAACATTTTTCTTTTTATTATCAAAACTTTTTTTAATTTTTTCTAAAATTAGAATAACTTTAGATAGTTGTGATGGATTATTAACTTCCCAATCTTTCTGAGGTGCTAATCTTATTCTTGCTCCATTAGCTCCACCCCTCTTGTCTGAACCACGAAAAGTAGAAGCTGATGCCCAAGCCGTTGATACCAACTGTGAAATAGATAGTCCCGATTTTAATATTTTTCCTTTAAGAGATTTAATATCTTTATTTTTAAGTTTATATTTAACTTTTGGAATGGGGTCTTGCCAAATCAATTGTTCTTTTGGAACTTCTGGACCCAAATAACAAGCTCGAGGTCCCATATCACGATGTGTCAGCTTAAACCACGCTCTTGCAAATGCGTCTGCAAATTCTTTTGGATTGCTATGAAAATGTTTTGAAATTGGCCCATATTTAGGATCCATTCGTAAAGAAATATCTGTAGTTAACATCATAGGAGGAACTTTTTTGGAAGGATCGTGCGCATCAGGAACAATATTTATATCAGCTCCGTTTTCCTTAGGTTTCCACTGATGTGCTCCTGCAGGACTTTTTGTTAATTCCCACTCATACCCAAATAATAAATCAAAATATCCATTGTCCCATTTTGTTGGATTAGTAGTCCAAGCTCCCTCTAGCCCGCTGCTGATAGTGTCTGCTCCTATACCTGTTCTATAGTTGCTTGTCCAACCCATGCTTTGTTCTTGAATTTTTGCACCCTCTGGTTCTGGACCTTTATGTGATTCAGGAGCAGCACCATGGGATTTTCCAAAAGTATGTCCTCCAGCTATAAGAGCTACTGTTTCATAATCATTCATTGCCATACGACCAAAAGTTTCACGAATATCATGAGCCGCTAAAAGAGGATCTGGATTTGCATTAGGACCTTGTGGATTTACATATATTAATCCCATATGAGATGCACCCAATGGATTTTCTAATTCTCTTTTTCCACTATAACGATTAACTCCTAGCCACTCCTTTTCTGATCCCCAATAAATATCTTCTTCGGGTTCCCAAACATCTACTCTTCCTCCTCCGAAGCCAAAAGTTTTAAACCCCATTGACTCCAGCGCCACATTTCCAACCAAAATATAAAGATCAGCCCATGAAATTTTTTTACCATACTTTTTCTTAATGGGCCAAAGCAACAATCTACCTTTGTCAAGATTAACATTATCTGGCCAACTATTTAATGGTGCAAAGCGTTGATTTCCTGTGCCAGCACCACCACGACCATCTCCTGTTCTGTATGTTCCTGCAGCATGCCATGCTAACCTAACAAAAAGACCTCCATAATGACCATAATCAGCAGGCCACCAATCTTGTGAGTCTGTCATTAATTTTTTAAGATCTTTTTTTAGAGAATTAAAATTTAATTTTTTGAACTCTTTTGCATAATCAAATTTTTTATCCATTGGATTTACTAATGAAGAATGTTGGCTCAAAATTTTTAGGTTTAAACTATTTGGCCACCAGTCTCTATTTGAAGTCCCTCTACCAGTTGGGTGCTTTGAAGGTGTTCCGGAACCTGTAAACGGACATTTTGATTGTTCTTTAATTAACTCTTTGCTCATAATAATTAATTTATAATGATTCTAAAGTAGTGTCAATATGATGGAATTGCCCTAACTCGATATAATGATTTTTTAATATTTAATTTTAGTTGCTATTTTCAATTTTAACTAGAACTTCGATAGTTTTAATTTTTTTTCCTGGAATAACTTTTTTGATTTTTATTTTGCCTACATCACTATCTTTTAAATCTATAATTTCATTTGTGCTCTCATTAAAAAAATGGTGGTGATGTGTAACATTTGTGTCGAAATAACTTTTATAACTATTTATCGATATTTCTTTTAAATATCCCTTTTTTTTAAAAACGTGGATAGTATTGTAAATTGTTGCAAGTGATATTTTTTCGACAGAACTATTTTTTAAAATATTATTCAAATTATTAATTGTAAAATGAAAAGTGTCTTTTCTTTGAAATAGCAACTTGCAAATTGCTATTCTCTGCTTAGTCGGCCTTAAACCTGATGCCTTTAATTTTTCAATAAATATGTCTTTATTGCTCATTTTTTTGCCAATTTTATAACTATATTAGACTGATTGTATATTATAATCATTCTATATATTCTGTATAAAGTAATAAATAGCTAGATTTATGAATAAAAAATCATCATATAAATACGAAGAATTAATAGATTGTGGAAATGGCAAGCTTTTTGGACCAGGAAATGCAAAACTTCCTCTCCCCCCAATGTTGATGTTTGACAGAATATCAGAAATTAGCGAAAATAAAGGTGCTTTTAAAAAAGGATTAATTAAAGCTGAACTGGACATTAAAGAAAGTATGTGGTTTTTTGAATGCCATTTTAAAGGAGATGCAGTTATGCCGGGCTGTTTAGGATTAGATGCAATGTGGCAACTGGTTGGTTTTTATTTAGGTTGGCTTGGAAACCCTGGAAAGGGAAGAGCGTTAGGCGTTAATAGTGTAAAATTTACAGGAGAAGTATTAAAAAATGCTAAATTGGCTACTTACGAAGTTGATATGAAAAGAATTTTAATAAAAGAAGGAACTACAGTCGGCCTGGCAAATGGTATTCTTAAAGCTGACGAAAAAAAAATATATTCAGCAGAAAATTTAAAAGTAGGTTTGTTTAAATAATGAAAAGAGTTGTTGTAACAGGCATTGGTGTTGTTTCTTGCTTAGGAAACAATCAAGAGGAAGTTTATCAAGCTTTATTAAATTCAAAATCTGGAATCACTTTTTCTGAAGAATACAAAGAATATAATTTAAAAAGTAATATTCATGGTAAACCAAAAATTAAACTTGAAGACTACGTTGATAGAAAATTCATAAGATTTATGGGTCCAGGTTCAGCATATAATTACATTTCTATGGCTGAAGCTGTTAAAGATTCAGGTCTAGAAGAAAAAGAAGTAAGCAATATTTTAACGGGTATGATAATGGGTTCGGGTGGACCTTCAATTGAAAATGTTATTTTAGCTGCTGACAAAACAAGAGAGAAAAGTCCAAAAAAAATGGGACCATTTATAGTGCCAAGAACTATGTCTAGCACTGCATCCGCAACACTGGCAGTTCCTTTTAAAATAAAAGGTGTAAATTATACTATAAGTTCCGCATGTGCTACTAGTGGACATTGCATCGGAAATGCCATGGAAATAATACAGTTAGGAAAACAAAAAATAATTTTTGCTGGTGGTAGTGATGAAGTGCATTTTGCATTAACAGCTATGTTTGATGCAATGACAGCTTTATCTTCAAAATACAATGATACTCCTGAAAAAGCTTCTAGACCATACGATAAAACAAGAGATGGTTTTGTAATATCTGGAGGAGGAGGTGTTCTAGTTCTAGAAGAATATGAACATGCAAAAGCAAGAGGTGCAAAAATTTATGCAGAATTAACTGGTTACGGAGCCACTTCTGATGGTTATGATATGGTTGCACCTTCTGGAGAAGGCGCAGTAAGGTGTATGCAAATGGCTTTAAATACAAGTAAAAATAAAATTGATTATATCAATACACACGGAACTTCAACGCCAGTGGGAGATATAACTGAACTTAAAGCTGTAGGTGAAGTGTTTAAAGATTCTATTCCTAAAATAAGTTCTACAAAATCACTATCTGGTCACTCTTTAGGAGCTACTTCTGCACATGAAGCTATTTATAGTTTAATCATGATGAAAAATAACTTTATTTCAGCGTCTGCAAATATAACTGATATGGATGATGAAGCAAAAAAATATCCTATAGTTACAAAAGTTGAAAAAGATGTAAATTTAAATTCAATAATGTCTAATAGTTTTGGTTTTGGAGGAACTAACGCAACTTTAGTTTTTGAAAAGGTTTAATTTATGAGTTTAATGAAGGGCAAAAAAGGATTAATCATGGGCGTTGCTAATGAGAGATCTATAGCTTGGGGCATATCTCAAAAATTAGCTGAAGCTGGTGCAGAATTAGCATTTACTTATCTTGGAGATGCATTAAAGAAAAGAGTTATTCCTTTAGCAGAAAAATTAAATTCAAAAATCACATTTAGTTGTGATGTTGAAAAAAAAGAAGAAATAATAAAACTTTTTGAAGACATAAAATCAAAATGGGGTCAAATTGATTTTGTTGTTCATGCAGTTGCATTTTCAGATAAATCGGAATTATCGGGAGAATATTTGAATACTACTAGAGAAAATTTTTTAAGAAGTATGTTAATTTCATGTTTTTCATTTACAGAAGTTGCAAAAGAAGCTTCTAAAGTAATGAATAAAGGTGGAAGTATGCTTACTTTAACTTACGAATCTAATAAAGCTATTCCAAACTATAATGTTATGGGTGTTTGTAAATCTGCACTTGAAGCAAGTGTTAAATACCTAGCAAGAGATTTAGGGGCAAAAGGAATTAGAGTAAATGCAATAAGTGCAGGTCCAATTAAAACATTAGCTGCATCAGCTATTGGAGATGCAAAGTTTTTGTATAAATGGAATGAAGACCATTCCCTTTTAAAAAGAAACGTAGATATTCATGACGTTGGAAATTCAGCTTTATATCTATTGAGTAACCTAGCAGGAGGAGTTACTGGTGAAATTCATTATGTAGATGCTGGATACAACAAAGTAGGGATGCCAGATCCTAAAAATATTACTTAATATTGTGTCAAAAAGATATAGCGGTAAATCATTTAAAGACTCGAGTGTAATGAAAAAACCTAAGCTTTCTTTGAAAGAAAAAAGAAGGCTCAAAAGAGAAAAAAAGAAAAATAAATAAGGGGTTCTGTTGCCAGATGCCCCTGGATTAATTAAGCAACTGCTTGTTTAATTGATAGTTTAACTTTGCCTCTATCAAAACCTATTACTTTAACTTTAACTTTATCACCCTCTTTTACAACGTCTGTGACTTTAGCAACTCTTTTATCTGCTAATTCTGAAATATGAACAAGTCCGTCTTGCTTGCCTAAAAAATTAACAAAAGCTCCAAATTCCATTATCTTTATAACTTTTCCATTATAAATTTTATTCATCTCAGCTTTTGCAGTAAGATCTTTAATAAACTGCATTGCTTTATTTCTAGACTCTTCATCTGGAGCGGCAACAGTTACAACGCCTTCATCATTGACATCAACTTTTGCTCCTGATTTTTCAACAATCTCTCTGATTGTCGCGCCACCTTTTCCAATTACAGTTGCGATATCTTTTTTATCTACAGTTATTTTTTCCATTTTAGGCGTGTGTTTACCAACGCCTGCCCTTGATTTATCTAAGGCTTTATTCATTTCACCTAAAATATGAATTCTTCCATCCTTAGCTTGTTTTAAAGCTTGTTCCATTATTTCAAATGTAATTCCTATTATTTTAATATCCATTTGTAATGATGTAATTCCATCCTTTGTTCCAGCAACTTTAAAATCCATATCACCTAAATGATCTTCATCGCCTAAAATATCCGAAAGAACACTAAAATCATCGCCTTCTTTGATTAAACCCATTGCTATACCGGCTACAGGGGTTTTCATCGGAACGCCTGCATCCATTAAAGATAATGAAGTTCCGCACACAGTTGCCATGGATGAAGAACCATTAGATTCTGTAATTTCTGAAACAATTCTAAAAGTGTAAGGAAAACTTTCTTTTGAAGGTAAAGAAGATTTTATTGCTCTCCAAGCTAATTTTCCATGTCCAATTTCTCTTCTACCTGTGCCTATTCTACCAGTTTCTCCTACAGAAAATGGAGGAAAATTGTAATGAAGCATAAATCTTTCTCTTACTAATCCATCTAATGACTCAATTCTTTGTTCATCATCTGATGTTCCAAGAGTTGTTGTAACTATAGCCTGGGTTTCTCCTCTTGTAAAAAGTGCAGATCCATGAGTTCTAGGTAAAATACCAACTTCACACATTATTGGTCTTACATCAGACAAACCTCTTCCATCAATACGACTTTTATTTTTTAATATTTTAGTTCTTACAATTCTTTTCTCTAAATTTTTCAGTTCATAGCTAACATCAAGCTCTGATATATTTTCGTCTTCTTCATATAATTTCTTTGCTTTTTCTGTTATTTCAGAAATAAGATCTGATCTTTCTTTTTTATCTTTAATTGAAAAAGCTTTTTCCAATTCTTTAGTAAATTCTTTTTCTAGTTTTTTCTTAACTTCAGAAAGATCTTTTTTTTCTATTTCCCAAGCAGATTTTCTACATTCTTTTGCAAGCTCTTCGATTGCTTTAATTATTGGAACAAAATTTTCATGTCCAAATTTTACCGCATTAAGCATTTCTTCTTCAGTCAAACCATTTGCTTCTGATTCAACCATTAAAACTGCATCTTTCGTTCCTGCTACAACAAGATCTAATTTAGATTTTTCTAATTCTACTTTAGATGGATTAAGAACATATTTTCCATCAATAAAACCAACTCTAGATGCGCCTATAGGACCTAAAAATGGCATTCCAGAAATAGCAAGAGCTGCTGAAGAGGCTATGATTGACAAAATATCAGCTTCATTTTCTTTGTCATAAGAAATTACAGTTGGCAACAACTGAACTTCATTTCTAAATTCATCTGGAAACAGCGGCCTAATAGGTCGATCAATTAATCTTGAAATTAATGTTTCACTTTCTGTGGGTCTTGCTTCTCTTTTAAAATAACCGCCAGGGATTTTTCCTGCAGCATAATATTTTTCTTGATAATTTACTGATAAAGGAAAGTAATCAACTTCAGGATTAACTTTTTTTGCTCCTACAACAGTTGCCATTACAACTGTCTCTCCACACCTAGCAATAATTGCTCCGTCAGCTTGTCTTGCTATCTTACCTGTTTCTAAAGTAATTTTTTTTCCGTCTATCTCTATTTCTTTTTTATAAATTTTAAACATTTATTTCCTTAAATTTAACTTTTCTATTACATTTTTATATGAATCTATTTTATTCTTTTTTAAATAATTCAATAATTTTTTTCTTTTATTTACTGCTTTTAATAAACCGACCGAAGAATGCTTGTCCTTTTTAAATTTACTAATATGTTTAGAAAGGTTTTCAATCTTATCGGTCAATAAACCTACCTGAATCTCGGAAGACCCTGTGTCTTTTTCATTTATTGCAAGTTCTTTTATTTTTTTCTTCATTATTTTTTCCTATTTATTTGTTTGTTTTATTAATCTTTCAATTTTTTCTGCATACTCAAATGACTCATCTTTAGCAAAAAGAATTTTTGGTAAAAATTTCATACTAATTTTTTTTGACAAAACTTTTCTAATTAAAAAAGAAAATTCTTTTAATATATTCACAGCTTCATCTGCATCTTTTCCTCCTAAGGGCAGAACAAATGCTTTTGCTATCTTAAGATCTTGGCTCATCTTTACTTCAGTAACAGTAATTGTATTTGTTTCTAGATTTGGCACTTTTGCTTCATTTTTTAAGAAAATCATCCCTAATGATTGTTTAATCATTTCTCCTACTCTTAGTTGTCTTTGAGAAATTGGTCTTCCCATTCGATTTGATATCATATTGTTCTTTCAGTAGATGTTGAATTGAAAACTTCAATTATATCTTTTTTTTGATAATCATTAAAATCTTTTAAAGTAATTCCACATTCTAAACCAGCACTTACTTGCTTAGCTTGATTTTTTTCCCTAAAAATAGAGCCAATTTTTCCATTATAAACTACATTGCCATCACGTATAATTCTTGCATTAAAATCATTTTTTATTTCACCTTCTAATACTTTTGACCCTGCCACTTTTCCAACTTTAGATACTTTAAATATTTCAAGTATTTCTGCAGTTCCTATAACTTTTTCTTCTATATCAGGAGTTAACAAGCCTGACATTCTTTTTTTGATAAAATCTATTGCTTCATAAATAATATTGTAAGATGAAATAATAATTTTTTCTTGTTCTGCTTTCTTTTTAGCTTCTTTACTAGGTTTTACATTAAAAGCGATTAAAACAGCATTAGAGGCTTTTGTTAAAGAAATATCTGTTTCAGTTACCATGCCAATGTCAGATAAAATTATTTTTGGTTTTACTTCATCATGTTGAATCTGGTTTATAGCATTTTTAATTGCTTCTGATGACCCATGAACATCTGATTTTATAATAATGTTTAATTCTTCAGATACTTTATTTTTAAAAGCTGATTCTTGAGTAACAAAGGTAAGTGGATTTTTTTCGCTTTTTGTTTCTTGAATTCTGGCTTCACATAATAATTTAGCCTCTTTTTCATTTTCTAAAACTAAAAAATCATCTCCTGCTTTAGAAGCTCCATTTATTCCAAGTATCTCTACTGGGGATGCAGGTGAAGCATTTTCTATGTTATTGCCTAAATCATTAATTATAGCTCTTACTTTTCCCCATTTTAAACCACAAACAAAGTAATCTCCTTTATTAAGGGTACCCGAAGTTACTATTATATTTACTATAGGTCCTCTTCCCACGTCTATCTTGGATTCCAATACAACTCCTGTAGCTTTTGTGCGATAGTCTGTTTTTAAATCTAAAATTTCTGATTGTAAAACTAATGTATCTAATAATTTATCAATATTTTTTTTTGCCTTTGTTGAAATTTCGACCATTAACACTTCTCCAGAAAGTTCTTCGGCAATTAATTCATGTTCCAAAAGTTGGTTTTTTATTTTTTGTGGATCAGCTTCTGGCAAGTCACATTTATTTATAGCAACTACTATTGGAACATTTGCTGCCTTAGCATGTTTTATTGATTCTATAGTTTGAGGTTTTACACCGTCATCAGCAGCCACAACCAAAACTACTATATCAGTTAATTTTGAACCTCTGGCTCTCATTTCGGTAAATGCAGCATGTCCTGGTGTATCTATAAAAGTAATTTTATTTGAATTATGATTTATTTGGTAAGCTCCAATATGTTGAGTTATACCTCCAAATTCTCCTGAAATAACATTAGTGTTTCTTATAGAATCTAATAAAGAAGTTTTTCCATGGTCTACGTGACCCATAACTGTTACTATAGGAGGACGATTTAATAAATTTTCTGATTTGGTTTCTTTATTTTTTTTTACAATCTCTTCTGCTTTTTCTTCTCTAATTGGATTATGTCCGAATTCTTTAACTAAATATTCTGCAGTGTCTGCCGCTAATGCCTGATTAATTGTAACAGTTACTCCCATACCAAGTAAATGTTTTATAACATTGCTTGATTGTTCGGCCATCCTATTTGCAAGCTCTCTAACTGTTATTGCTTCTGGAATATTAACGTCTCTTTTTATAGGTTTGTAATTTTCTTTAATTTCATTTTTATTTTGAATCCTATTTTCTTTTTGTTTAGCTCTTTTTAGTGAAGCTAAACTTCTAGATTTTGTTTCTATTTCATCATTTAACGCTCTAGATAAAGTTAATTTTAATTCCCTTTTTTTTGAGGATATTTTGCTTTTTGAATCTTTATAAACTGAATCACCTTTAAGTCTTTTGGTAGCTCTCTGTTCAGCAAGTTTACGTTTTTCATAATCATTGATTGTTTGCGAAGGCTGTTTAAACAATCTAGGCTTTTTATCAAAAAAATCTTCATTTGAGGTAGTGTTTTGTTTAAATTTTGATTTAAATCCTGAAGTTTTTCTAATAGGGCTATTATTATATCTATTTGGTTTTTTTTCTATGATTACTGATTTTTTATTTTGAAATCTAGCTAACTCTATATTATCTATCGATTTTTTTGGATTTCCAGAAATAGTAAGTTTTGTTTTTTTTTTTTCCATATTTCATTACTCAATCTATATAAATTTTATTTCTTGCCGACATAATTAATTCATCAGCTTCTTTTTTTGATAAAGCAAAATCTTCTAAGTAACCTTTAATTTTTATACGTTCACCTTTAATTACATCATAACTTCCAGTTAGTTCATCAGAAGCTAAATCAGCAAAATCAGAAAGTTTTAAAATATTTTGTTCTCCAAGAGTTAAAAGCATACCCGGTGTAAGTCCTTTATGATTTATAAGTTCTTCTTCTAATCCTAAACTTTTGATTCTTTTTGAAATTTCTTCTTGATCTTTTAAATGAAACTCCTTTGCTCTTTCTATTAATTCTTTTGCAGTGTCTTCCTCAATACCCTCTATTTTAGATACAGCTTCTACACTACTATCTTTAATATCATCAATTGAAGAAAAACCTTCAGCAACAAGTAATTGACCTAAGGTTTCATCTAATTCTAAATTTTTTACAAAATTTTCAGTTTTTTCTTTAAATTCCAATTGTCTTTTCTCTGAGTCTTCTTGATCAGTCATAATATTTATTTCATAATTCATTAACTTTGTTGCTAATCTTACGTTTTGTCCTCTTCGTCCAATTGCTTTACTTAAATTTTCTTCACTCAAAATAACATCAAGTTTTTTTTCATCATTATCAACATTAACTCTTTGTATTTCTGCAGGAGATAAAGCATTTGAAACTAAAATTGCAGCATCTTCTGACCAATTTACAATATCTATCTTTTCTCCTTGTAATTCATTTACAACTGCTTGAACTCTACTTCCTCTCATTCCTACACATGCTCCTACTGGATCTAAAGATGCATCAATTGCTTTTACACAAATCTTAGCTCTGCTGCCTGGATCTCTCGCTGAAGATTTAATTTCAATTAACCCATCGTATATCTCGGGAACCTCTTGTATAAAAAGTTTTTCCATAAATTTTGGATGTGCTCTAGAAAGAAATATTTGTTGACCTCTCGATTCTCTCCTAACATCGTAGCAATATGCTTTTATCCTATCGCCGGTTTTAATATTTTCTCTTGGAATCAATTCATTTTTTTGAATAATAGCTTCAGCTTTACCAAGATCTACAATAACATTACCAAATTCTAATCGTTTTATGATTCCACTTAGTATTGTATCTTTTTTATCAATAAAATCATTAAATTGTCTTTCTCTTTCAGCTTCCCTAACATTAAAACTTATTACTTGCTTTGCTGTTTGAGCAGCAATTCTGCCAAAATCAAAAGATGGCAAAACCTGTAAAACTTCATCACCAATTTTTTTATCCTTATATTGATCATTTAATTCTTGAGCATTCTTCAAACTTATTTCTGTATTAAGATTTTCTGGTTTTTCTACAATCACTAATCTTCTAAAAATTTCAATATTTCCATTTTTTCTATCTATTTGAACCTTTATTTCGTTATCTTGCCCAAATTTAGATTTTGCTGCTTTTGCTATGCCAATTTCCATGGAGTTAATTATTAATTCTTTATCTATAGATTTTTCCAAAGCTACAGCTTCGGCAATTCTCAATAACTCCAATTTATCTGCTCTTCTATTTAACATATTTAGTTGCCTCCAAAAAAAAATGGGCCGAAGCCCATTTTGAAATTTCAACAATGTACGGTGAATATATTTATTTTTTTCTAATTTTCAACTTTTTACTTAATTAAAAAGTCCTTTTTTATCTGTTTTTTCCCAAGAAAAAGAGCCGTCTGACTCAGGTTCTCTTCCAAAATGACCGTAAGCAGCAGTTTTTGAATATATTGGTTTGTTTAAACCTAACATTTCTCTTATTCCTCTTGGACTTAAATCAAAATTTTCACTTATTATCTTCTCTACATGTCTATTTTTTTCTTCATCATTATCAAAAAGATCAACATATATTGAAAGTGGTCTAGATACGCCAATGGCATATGCAAGCTGAATTAAACATCTATCTGTTAATTTCGATGCAACTACATTTTTTGCTAAATATCTAGAAGCATATGCTGCAGATCTATCAACTTTTGTAGGATCTTTACCAGAAAATGCTCCCCCTCCATGAGGAGCTGCACCTCCATACGTATCAACTATAATTTTCCTGCCTGTTAAACCACTATCACCATCAGGTCCTCCAATTACAAAGTTACCAGTTGGATTAACATAAATTTCAGTATCATCTAACCCATTAATTAAATTTTTTGGTATAGATTTTTCAATATAAGGTTTTACTAGCTGCCTAACTTGTGATTGATTTACATCTGCTGAGTGTTGTGTTGATATAACCACAGATTTAACTGATGATGGTTTTCCATCTTTATATTCTATAGTTATTTGGCTTTTTGAATCTGGCTCAATATTTTTTAATCTTCCAGATTTTCTATCCTCTGCCATAAGTCTTAGTATTTTGTGAGAATAATGTATAGGCGCTGGCATTAAAACATCAGTTTCATTACAAGCATAACCAAACATTATACCTTGATCTCCTGCTCCTTCATCTTTATTTCCTGCTGCATCAACTCCCATGGCTATATCAGAAGATTGGGAATGTAAAAAAGCATCTATGCTAACATTTTTCCAATGAAACCCTTCTTGTTCATATCCTATATCTTTAATGCATTCTCTAACTTTTGAAATTAATTCTTCTTTTTTTATTTCTGGACCACGCGTTTCTCCTGCCAAAACAACTTTATTTGTTGTTGTCAATGTTTCGCAAGCTACTCTAGCTTGAGGTTCTGAACTTAAATAAGTGTCAACTACCATGTCTGAAATTCTATCACAAACTTTATCTGGGTGTCCTTCTGAAACTGATTCGCTAGTAAACAAATAATTCTTCTTCATTATCTTTCCTTTTTTTTAAAATTAAAAAAAATCAAAATAATATAAAATAAGATAAAATAAAAGAATATATTGTTCCTAAATTTCGAAAAAAAAGTCTTTTTTATGCTTTTATAATTATTTATTTCAATTACTCCCCTGTCAGTTGACTCTAACTTATTAATTATTTTTCCATTACTATCTATATAAGCTGAAATTCCATTGTTAGAGGCACGAATTATATTTTTGCCTTCCTCAATTGCTCTAAAAATAGAATGAGAAAAGTGTTGATATGGTCCTATGGAATTTCCAAACCAACCATCTTCTGAAATGTTTATAATAAAATTAGTTTCATCTAATTTTAAGTTAATTTTTCCAGAATATATTATTTCATAACAGATCAGAGGAATAAAATTAAAATTTATTTCATCTAAAATTATCAAATTTCTATTATTGCCTGCACTAAATGATTCATAACCATAACTAATTTTTTTTAACCCAATTTTTTTAAAAAAATTTTCAAAAGGTAAAAATTCTCCGAATGGTACTAACTTAATTTTATTATATTCAGCAATTAAATTTAGTTTGTTATCCAAAACAACCATTGAGTTATATATTTTGTTAGAATTATCTATTATTTTTTCAGTATTTATTCCCATAACAATTATATGTGATTCTGAAAATTTTTCAGAAAACACTTCTTTAAAACTTTTTAACTCATTAATGTTAACTCCAGCTAATGCTCCTTCTGGAAAAATAAAAATAGTATTATCTAAAGCATTTGGATTACTTAATTCAATTAATTCTTCAATTATAATTTTTTCGTTATTAGATTTAAAAAATCTTTCAATAGAAATTTTTGGAGAAATTACCTTTATTTTAAAACTATTAAAATCATTATAAAATTCTTCATTGTTTTTTAGCTTTTGATAACCATAAAAATGATTTGATGATAAAATTAATAGTAAAAAAAAGAATGCAATTAATTTAAACTTTAATTTTTTTTTAAAAAAAATAACTGAAGGTATTAAAAAAATGGTTATTGAAATTAAATTAAAAGAATAAGTCCCAATTACTGAAATAATTTGCAGAGAATTTAAATAATTTGTCCAACTATAAACAATCAAATTCCAAGGAAAACCGCCGAGTATAAATCCTCTAATAAATTCTACAAATGCAAAAATTAATGAGAAAATTAATATTGATGAAAAATTTTTCTCTATTGTAAATTTTGAAGTTGCTAAAGTTATAAAAGCATAAAATAAACCTAAAAATGAAGGAATTAATATTAAAGCAATTGGAATGAATGGTTTAAAAATATCTTCAAATGTAAGAGAATAAACTATCCAATAAATGTTAGAAAAAAAATACCCAATACCAAAAAGCCATCCAAATATAAAATTTAACCAAAAAGAATTTTTTTTTTTAACTTCTATTAAAAAGAAAAATAATACAGGAAAAGTTAAGAAATTTATTATAAGAAAGTTATATGGTGGTAAACTAAATGATGTTATTACACCTAATAATAAAGGTATTAAATAGTATTGTAGATTTTGATTTATTTTTTTTATCAATTTTTTTTGTAAAATTTATTTATTACTAAATCTTCTATTTTTTTCATCTTATTAAAATCTTTTTTGTTTTTATGATCGTACCCTAATAAATGAAGATATCCATGAATCCACATTTTATCAAACTCCAAAAAAAAATTTGAATCTTTAGATCTTTTATTTACAATTTCATAACTAATTGCAATATCGCCTAAATATATATTTTTTTTTATTTTGATTCTATTACTAAATGGAAATGAAAGAACATCAGTAGGTTTATTTTTTTTTCTAAATTTTTTATTTAATTCTTTCATCATTTTGTTATTTGTTAAAAAAATAGTAAAGTTTTTGGATTTATTTTGAAATAATTTAAGTTTATTTAATTTCAATAACCTTTTTCTTATATATGTTTTTGGACTTTTGATTTTTTTTTTCCAAAAATAATAATCGAAAACAATGTCTACACTAATCATTATTTTGATCAGAGTAAGCCTTAACTATTTTTGAAACCAAAGGGTGTCTTACTACATCTGAGTGGTCAAAATCTACAACTGAAATTTCTTTTAAATGTTTCAAAAGTTTTTTTGATCTAATTAATCCTGACAAACTTTTATTTGGCAGGTCTACTTGTGATGGATCGCCGTTAATAACAATTTTTGAATTTTCACCAATTCTAGTTAGAAACATCTTGATTTGTGTATCTGTTGCATTTTGTGCTTCATCTAAAATTGCAAAAGAATTTTTTAGTGTTCTTCCTCTCATAAAAGCAATAGGCGCAATTTCAATATCTCCAATATCAATTCTTTTTTGAATTTTTTCAAAATCTAAAAGATCATATAAAGAATCGTACAATGGTCGAAGGTATGGATCTACCTTCTCTTTCATGTCGCCTGGTAAAAAACCTAATCTTTCTCCAGCTTCAACAGCAGGTCTTGATAATATTATTCTATCAATTTTCTTTTCTAGTAGCATTGTAAGAGCGACGGCCACTGCCAAATAAGTTTTTCCTGTACCTGCTGGTCCTGCCGAAATAATAATATCACTTTCTTTTAATGCTCGAACATATTTTTTTTGTCTTTCAGATCTTGGAATAACCGATCTCTTCGGTGTTTTAATTATATATTCAATTTTTTCTTTAAACTTGCTATTCTTTTCGTCAATCATAAATTTATTTATAGAGGAAATTATATCTTTTTTTTCAATTGATCCATTATTAATAAATTGCTCTGCTAAAAATTGTATTGCATTTTTAACAATTTCATTTTTTCCTGTATCACTCTTAATTAATATTGAATTACCTCTAAAATATATGTTGGTATTAGTAAGTTTTTCTAATTCCTTAAGATTAATATTAAATTCCCCTACAACACCCATTAGAAGGTCATTATTCTGAAATACTACGCTTATAGAATTATTATCTGAATAAACAAATTTTAGATTTGAACTTAATTTTTTTATAGACGAATTGCTCAATTTTTATGCTGCTTTTATTCTTTTTTTCAATTTTATTTCTCCAAATAAATTGTTTTGGTTTGAACTTGTAATTAAAACTGGAACAATTTTTCCTTCTATATTGTTTTCTCCGTCAAATATAACTGCAGTCATATATTCAGTTCTTCCAAAATACTTATTCTGATTTTTAATCTTATTCTCAACCAAAACATCTACAATTTTATTTTCCATAATTTTATTTTTTTTGTTTTGATGTTTAAATAATTCATTTTGAATTAATTTTAGCCTTTCTTTTGCAATATTATTATCTATTAATTTTAAATGAGATGCTGGTGTGCCAGGTCTTGGGCTAAAAATAAAAGAATAAGAATTTATAAAATTTATTTTTTTAACTAATTCTATTGTACTATTAAAGTCTTCATCTGTTTCTCCCGGATAAGCAACAATAAAATCGCTTGAAAATTCAATTTTTGAGTTTGCTTTTTTTAATTTTTCAAAAACAGACAGATAATGCTCTACTGTGTGTTTTCTATTCATTAATTTTAAAACTTTATTGGACCCGCTCTGGACTGGCAAATGAATAAAGGGAACTAACTTTTTACTACTTTCATAGCATTTAATTAAGTCTTCAGTCATATCTATTGGATGGGACGTGGTATATCTTATTCTTTTTAATTTAGGAATATTTTCCAATGCCATAATTAAATCAGAAAGTTTAAAACTTTTTTTTTTTTCTTTGTAACAATAAGCATTAACATTTTGTCCTAAGAGAGTTATTTCTCTTGAACCATTATCAATAAGTTGTTTAGCTTCTTCAAGAATTACATTAAAAGGTCTGGAATATTCTGGACCTCTTGTATAAGGCACAACACAAAATTTACAAAACTTATCACATCCTTCTTGTATTGTTAAAAATGCAGATACTTTACTGTTATTATTTCTTATTTTATCAAAGTAGTTAAATTTTGACATTGTATCAAAATCTGTTTGTTCTTCTTTTTCTTTATTTTTTGTATAATTTAAAATTGAATCATTAATTTTATGATATGACTGCGGTCCAATTACAATATCAATATATGGTTCGCGTTTAATCATTTCTTTATTTTCTGCCTGAGCAACACAACCAGCGACTATAACAACAGGTTTTTTTTTTGATTTAAAATTTTTTTTCACTCTACCTATTTCATGATATACTTTTTCTTTTGCTTTATCTCTTATATGACATGTATTTACAATGTAGCAATTTGCATCTTCAAATTTTTCTGTTTTTTCATAACCAATTTTTGAAACAGATTCATAAATACGATTTGAATCATACTCATTCATCTGACAACCAAATGTTTTTATAAAAACTTTTTTAGACATTAATTTAGGATTTTTTTTTAACTCCATACAATTCAAGCCTATGATCTACTAATTCGTAACCATATTTTTCAGCTACTTTTTTTTGAAGTTTTTCAATCTCGTCATCAACAAATTCTATTATTTCGCCAGTCTTTATATCTATTAAATGATCATGATGACTTTCATTAAGCTCTTCATATCTGGCTTTTCCACCTTTAAATTCGTGTTTTGTTAATATTCCAGATTCTTCAAATAATTTTACAGTCCTATAAACCGTTGCAATACTAATTTTTGCATCAATTTTGGAAACTCTTTTATAGAGCTCATCTACGTCTGGATGATCTTCAGATTCAGACATCACTTTTGCAATAATTTTTCTCTGATCAGTTAGTTTAACTCCCTTATCTATGCACTTTTGTTCAATTAAAACTTTCATTATGATATTTTAACTCGAATAAACCGGATTAATCAAATTCTTTATTAAAGTTCCCTTTTTGCACAAATTAACAATATGATCATAATTTGCCCCGTTTAAGTCATTAGAATTAAATCCATATAAATCTAGCTTATTTGTTATGGACAAAGCTTTAGCAACTGCAATGGTACTTCTAATTCCTGAAAACTTCCCAGGGCCTTGATTTACAATTATATTTTTTAATTTGCTTTGTTTTATACTATTTTCTTCAAAAAACTTAAAAAGTTCCATAGATAATTTCTCATTATTATTTTTATTGGCTTTAATTGTTTTATGATAAGAATTATTATTAAAAATTGAAAAAAAAATTATTTTATCTTGTGCTCCATCAATGACTAAAAAATTCATATTTCTAATTATCTTTACTTTTTATTCTACAATTTTATTAGCTGAAAATAACAGATATTATAGTTTTGATAAGGGATTAGTATCATTAATTTATCATAGATTTAATGAGTCAAAATATCCTTCAACAAATATACAGATGGATGTTTTTACTAAACAAATTAGTATTATTGATGAAAATAATTATAATTACTTTAATCCAAATAATTTTGATATTTTTTTTGAAAAACCTGACAAACAAAAAAAAATATTGATTACAATTGACGATGCATTTAGTTCATTTTATGAAAACGCGTGGCCTTACCTGAAAAAAAATAAAATACCTTTTATATTATTTGTTTCAACTGAGCCAATTGGAAAATATGGATATATGAATTGGAACCAAATTAAAGAGATAGAAAAAGAAGATTTTGCCTTTATTGGAAATCATTCTCACTCTCATGAATATTTGGTTAGCTATGATTTTAATGATTTTAAAAAAGATATAGATCAATCAATAACAATTTTTAAAAAAAGACTTGGTTACAATCCAATTTTCTTTTCATATCCTTTTGGGGAATATAGCTTAGAACAAAAAAATTATATTAAACAAAAATTTAAATATGCATTTGGTCAACACTCTGGAGTTATTGATTTAACCAAAGATAAATTTGAATTACCTCGTTTCCCTATTAATGAAAAATATGGTGATTTAAAAAGGTTTAAATTTATAGTTAATTATCTTCCTTTCCAATATCAAAACTTGTTTCCAGAAGAAAAATTTATCAAAACCAATAACAATCCACCAGAAATGATTGTTGATTTTTTTCCTGATCAAAAAAATCTTCAAAATATCAATTGTTTTTCTAATGAAGGAAATGTTTGGAAAAAAACTGAAACTCAATTATACGAAAAAAAACTTATTGTAAAATTCAAAGAAAAGTTTTTTCCTAGAAGAGGTAGAATAAATTGTTCTCTTAATGATAAAGAAGGTTGGCGATGGTTTGGTATTCAATTTACAATAGAACAAACTTAAATTATTTTTTTAATTAATTCACTATTTGGCAACAATTTTACATCATCAAAATCTTGTAATGAATTTTGTTCAATTATTTTTTTAAGTATTTTTGTATATTCTATTCCAGTTGCTGCATATTGATCTAGATAGTCTGCTAAAATTAAACTATTTAATTTTTCATTATTATCTCTTGCACCAGCTCTAAATTTTCTAAAATATTTATAACTTGAATGAGTATTAAGATTTCTAAAATAAGCTCTAACAGATGCCTGTAAAACTTGAAATTTCATGACCTTGTGAGATTTATTCTCCGCATTTAAAGGTTTAATTCCATTGTCACTAAATGTCCATTGTCCAAATAAAGCATTACCCTCCAAAGCAAATCTTGAGGTCCCCCAACCTGTTTCTTTTGCAGCTTGCGCAATTGCTAAAGAAGCTGGAATTTCATCCATTCTAATTTTTAAAGTTAAAAGATCTTTGTTTTTAACTCCATATTGTTTAAATTTCATATTTAGCCATTTTTTTTCCAAATCAGAATTGTTACTTCTATTTAAAATAGCAAAAAGTTTTTTTCTATCTAATTTGATTTGATTATTTTCTTCTAAAATTAATGGAAGAACTATTTGAATAAATAAATTTTTTCTTTCTCTAGTACTCTCAATCATTTTCATTTCATTTGGAAGGAGTTCTAAATTTACAGGTTTTACTAATTTGCTTTTCCTTACATCTTTTAAATTATATTTTGTATCTTTAAATAATTGTTTAATTGTTGTCGCGTTTAGTCTTACTGTAGATGTTGGAATATCTTCGTATTGAAATATATCTTCAAAAACCTGTAAGTTATTAAATTCATCATCTTGTTCTTCGTTAATCTCTTGACCAGTTAATACTTTTTCTAAATTATTTTTTGATTCATTTTTTACTTCTAACGATTTTGTAAACATACTATTTGTTAATACTACTAATTTTGGAAGTGTAAAAAAAAATAGGATAAAAAATAAACCTGCTATGCTTGTATAGGAAAAACTTCTAAGGGAATCGTTTAATCCTTTGAACTTTATGAATTTGATTTTTTTTTTCATTTTAAGTTGCAACTACCTCTTTTACTTCAGGTATATAGTGACACAACAAGTTTTGCACACCTTGTTTTAAAGTCATTGTCGAACTGGGACATCCCGAACAACTGCCTTGCAATTTAACTTTGACTACACCATTTTTATATTCTTCAAACTTTATATCGCCTCCATCTCTTGCTACAGCAGGTCTTATCTTAGTATCTAAAATTTGCACTATTTGTTTTTCAATATCAATTAAATTTTCATTTGTTTTAGTTTCATAAAAATCTTTATCAATTACAAATTCCTTGCCAGATTCATAATATTCATTAATCAAGGAAATAACTATATGTTTTATGTCATCCCAATTCATATTTTTATCTTTGTTAACAGAAATAAAATTAGAACTTAGAAAAACACTTGTTACACCATTTATAGAAAGAATATTTCTTACTAGGTCATTCTTTAAATTATTTTTTTTGGTTATTTCATATGAGCCACCATTTGACACAATTTTTCCTGGCAAAAACTTAAGCGAATTTGGATTAGGTGTAGTTTCGGTTTGAACAAACATACTTTTATATATAATCACTATTATAAAAAATTAAAGAAAAAATTATAGAATAACTAAAAACCAACAAGGATTTTTATTTTTTCAATTTTTTTCGATGCCATATTATTGGCTTTTTCAGCTCCTTTATTAAGGATTTCATCTAAATATTTTTCATCTCTTAATAAGTCTTTAATTTTTTTCCCGATAGGCTCAATTTTTTCTACCAACAACTCAGATAGGTTATTTTTAAATGAAGAAAAATTTTTTCCTACAAATTTAGTTTTTATTTTATCTAAACTTTGATTTGATAAACTAGAATAAATACCTAACAAATTTAAAACCTCTGGCCTTTTTTCTAAATTATCTTTTGTACTTGGCATTGGTAAGGCATCAGTTTTTGCTTTTTGAATTTTGTTTATTATTAAATCTTTATCATCGGTCAAATTAATTCTGCTAAAATCAGACGGATCTGATTTGCTCATTTTTTTTAGACCGTCTTTTAAACTCATTATTCTTGCAAAATCTTTTTGAATTAAAGGTTCAGGAACTTTTAAAAAATTAGATGAATTAAAATCATTATTAAATTTTTGCGCAATATCTCTACATAGCTCTAAATGTTGTTTTTGATCTTCTCCTACAGGCACATGTGTAGCGTCATAAAGTAAAATATCGGCAGCCATTAAAATAGGATAAACATACAAACCTACGCTTGCTTTTTCTTTATCCTTTCCTGCTTTTTCTTTAAATTGTGTCATTCTACTTAACCATCCCATTCTTGAAACACAACCTAATATCCAAGCCCCTTCTGCATGAGCAGAAACTGCTGATTGGTTAAATATAATACTTTTTTCGGGATCTAAACCACTAGCAATAAAAGCAGCTGTAGTTTCTCTAATATTTTGTTTCAAAATTTTAGAATCTTGTTTTGTTGTTATTGAATGAAGATCAACAACACAATAGACACATTCATTTTT
>CACFKF010000012.1 GCA_902566775.1 uncultured Pelagibacteraceae bacterium
GCTTTTTTTTCATTATTGTTAAAAGAGCAAACTTTGATGTTATCAGTGATAGTTATAATTTTAGCAATATCACTAACAATTAGCAGTATCGATACTTTAATAAACGCTATTTCAAGTTTAATAGTTGTTGATGGAGGTAAAGTAATAAACTTCAAGGGAGATTATTTAAAATTATCTAAATACTTTATTATTTTTTTATCCATCATTGCTTTTGCTATAGCATCAAAAGGCCTAAGTATTTTATATTTATTTTTATTGGCAGATTTATTGTGTTGTGCTGCAGTTCTCACAGTTTTTTATAGTTTCTATGATAAAAAGCTTAATGAAAAAAACGCCTATTTATCAATCCTTATAGGATTGTTAGCAGGGTTGATATTATTTCCAAGTCCAGATTTTTCTAAGTCAATTTTAATTGGTATTTTATTTCCTGTAAGCAGTTTTCCTTCATTTATGGCACAATCTTTGCTTTTTTTATCATTCTTATTTGCTACATTTTTACCTATATTTACTTGGAAATTAAAATTATATGATTAGAATCATATTTAATGCTTAATTCTATATTACCATTTATAGTTTTGATTTTAGTAGTAGTATTCATTCATGAATACGGTCATTATTATTTTGCTAAAAAATATGGCGTTGGCGTTACTGATTTTTCAATTGGATTTGGCAAAGAAATATTTGGGTGGAACGACAGATCGGGTACTAGATGGAAAATTTGTTGGATTCCTTTAGGTGGTTATGTAAAATTTTTTGGTGATCGCAATGTATTTAGTCAAAGCGACCAAGAAGAAGTTTTAAAAAAATACAATAAAGAAGAACAAAAAAAACTCTTTATTTTAAAACCTCTTTACCAAAGATCTTTAATTGTTGCAGCTGGCCCATTTGCTAATTTTGTTTTGGCAATTGTGATTTTCTTTTTTATTTATATTTTTGTTGGCAAAGATTTTACACCAGCTGTAATTAATGAAGTAAAAAAAGATAGCCCAGCTTACGTTGCTGGCCTTAAAAAAAACGATGTTATTATTTCAGTTGACAATCAAAAAGTTAAAAGCATTTTAGACGTATCTAAGTACATTGCATTGTCTACTGATGATTATATTAATTTCAATATTTCACGTTCTAGTGAAGAAATGCTATTTAAAGTTAAGCCTGAAATGGTTTTATCCGAAGATAATCTTGGAAATAAAATTAATAAAAGGATGATAGGTATTCAAATTGGTGCATATAATAATCAAATTAATCATGTGAAATTAGGACCAACTAAATCTCTTTATTATTCAATTAACGAAGTTTATTTTGTTTCTGCCTCAACATTGAAATATTTATTTAGCATTATTAAAGGAACTGGTGATAGTTCTCAATTAGGCGGTCCAATTCGTATTGCTAAAGTAACTGGTCAAGTTGCTGAATTTGGTATTTTACCTTTTTTAAACATAATGGCTTATATTTCTATTAGTTTAGGATTAATTAATTTGTTTCCAATTCCTTTATTAGATGGTGGACATTTAATGTTTTATGGTTTTGAAAAAATTTTAGGAAAACCTTTAAGCCAAAAAACTCAAGAAGGTTTTTTTCGAATCGGAATGTTTTTACTACTTTCTTTAATGTTCTTTGCAACTTTTAACGATTTAAAAGACATTGGTTTATTTTAAGTAATTTTTTTACAACCTAAAAAAGTCAATAAAATCAATGTTTTTATAAAAACACAATATATTGTAGATTTGTGGTCTAACAACACTAAAAAAAAGCTTGATTTATGAGGTTTTATAGCAATTATGAAAGCATAAAACTTATAAAACCGGAGCTAAAATGAATAAAAAACAATTAGTGGCTAAATTGGCTGGTTCTTTGAACCAAAGTAAAGCCGATGCAGAGCGTACTTTTGATACGATTACCAACACTATTTTAGATGCCTTAAAAGGAGATGACTCAGTTAAAATAGCTGGTTTTGGTACTTACAAAGTAGCTAAGAGAAAAGCTAGAATTGGAAGAAATCCTAGAACAGGAGAGCAAATCCAAATAGCCGCTTCACAAAAAGTGAAGTTCTTACCTGCAAAAGCACTTAAAGAAATATTTAATAAATAATTTCATATATAGATAGCAGCCTTCAATATTAAAGGCTGTTATCTATTATATTATTTTAATTCACTTTCGATCCATGCTTTTTCCCAATCTGTATTTGGAGATAAGCCAAAAACTGAGTTTATATTAGTAAAATGTATAGCTAGAGTTGGGATAGGGCTTAAACAGTGTTCTTTTTCATAAATTTTGTGAAAGGGTTTTTCAAAAGGATAGTGTTCAAATTTACATGTAGAGGTCAGATCATCCCAATATTTTTTTACAGTTTCTTTGCTCATTAAAAAAGTGCATAAAGTCTCTTTTATTGATCTCCAGTGTTTTTTTTCACCAAGAAAGATATTAGAGTTTTCAATTTTATTATATAAATAAGGATAATCAGCGGGACAAAGTATCAGTTCTCTTTTTAGCATACTTGATAGTTTTTCATAAGTTAAAATCATTTCTTTTACAGCTTCTTTAGAATGAATGTAATCATCTTCAACGAAGTAAACTAAATCTTTACATTCTTTAGCCAAAAGAAGAGATTGATGAATATTTGACATATTTGAGATTTGATTATCTGTCACTTTTTCATTTTTCTCGTTTATGGGATTGATGTTTTTTATAAAATCATTGATATCTAAGTGTATAAGACGACTTTTAAAAAATTGTTTAGATAGTATAGATTTTATTTTTTCAATAACATGCTTTTCAGACATATGATCAACAATTATTAGGTCTAAGTCAATATTTTTAAACAAATCTTTAGCAAAATTGATTGAATTTATTATTGATATCAAAGATCTTATTGTATATTCAGACTTTTCTTTATCAAGCAGCCTTTTTTTTGATTGAGTAAGCATATTTATAGACGCGCAAGTTCTTAAAATTATTGTTAAAGATTTTACAGGTCTTGTTATTTTAATCTTTCCCATTGGCATTGTAAGAGATTTTTTTCCAACTTTAGATAAATCATCATTTATAGCTTGATCTGTGACTGGTAGATGAAAGTTAGCTTGATCTATAATTTCATAGTCTAGAAGTCTACAAATTTTTATAAAAATTTTTTTAAATATAGATGTTTTATTTGCTTTTTTTTGAATCTTCATTTGTGTATACTTTAACTTAAAATGACTATTAAATCATTAAAAACACTAATTGATGAAGCTTTAAGCATCGTAAAAACTATTTCCCCCGAAGAAGCACTAAAAAAAATTAACGATAATCAATGTAACTTGGTTGATATTAGGGAAACTATTGAGCTGCAAAAAGAAGGATCGATTGAAGAATCGTTTCATATACCGAGAGGATTATTAGAATTTTCTATAAATCCAGAAAGCCCTTACATTAAAAATGAAAAATTTGATCTTAATAAAGAAATAGTATTATTTTGTGCCGCTGGAGGAAGATCAGCCCTAGCAGCAAAAACACTTAAAGATATAGGGTTTGAAAAAGTTTCTCACATAGCAGGTGGTTTTAATTTAATGAAGAGTAGTGGATTTAAAATTAAATAAAATTTTTATACTCCTCTAAAGCGTAATTTAATCTGTCTTGACCCCAGAATAATTTGTTATTTACAATAAAGGTAGGTGCGCCAAAAATTTCTTTATCAAAAGCGTCTTGAGTAAGTTTTTTTAATAGGTCTTTTGTCTTTTGATCATTTATCTTTTTAAAGAATTCTTCAGAATTAATATTTAGTTCTCCTAAAATTTTTTCTGTTATTTTTTTATTTGATAAATTTAAATTTAATTCCCAATAAGCTTCAAAAAATTTTTCTATATATTTTTTTATTTTGTTTTCATGTATAACCAATATTCCTCTCATTAAGCTAAGTGAATTTATAGGAAAACTTTCATTAAATTTAAACTTAATATTAAATTTTTTTGCAACCATTTCACAATCATAAATCGTAAATTTTTTTTTTGCTTCAATAAATGCAGCAGGAGTAATTTTTCTTAAATTATGCAGTCCTCCTAATAAGATTGGTTTATAAATGAATTTGATTTTTTCTAATTTTTCAATCTCTAATATTCTTTTATGAGCCAAATAGGTATAAGGACTTATAAAATCAAAATAAAACTCAATTGATTTATTCATATAAATCAATTCTTTTACTGTAAAAAATTCTAAATAACCAATATATGCACAAACCAAATGGCCCAATAAAGTATGTTATAATTAAAGGACTAAATGCTAAAAATTTTGGCATATTTATTTTTTGGTAATCTCTTACAATCCAACATCCGCAGAATAGATTTATTGCTAAAAAATGTACCCAGAAGAGTATAACAAAACTTTTATTGGAAAAAATGTTTAACAGTTCATCCATGCCCAAATATAGGTTAAAAGTGTCTAAAAAATTGAATCCATTTTTGTAAATTTCAATTATTAAATATAAATCAACAGATGCAAAAATTAATATTGGAAATATAGATGTAACAAAAATTTTACAAATTTTTGTTTGGGAAAAAAAAAGTAACATAAACCAAAATGGTAGCACACCCAAGTTTAGCCACAAAAAAATCATTTCAATTGAAAAATATGTATAAATTTGCTCAATCATAAATAAGAAAATGTATTATATTATATCATTTCATGATTCCTATAAAAAATAAAAAAAAAAATTTAAATCTGACTATTGAAGAAATGCGTAAATTTGCTTTTGCCTATATAGAAAAATATGCTCCATCAAAACAACAAGTAAAAACTTATTTATTAAAAAAGTATTTAAAGTCTTCAGCAACACCTATCAAAAAAAAAGATATTAATGATTTGATTCATCTTGTGACTGAAGATTTAGAAAATAATAAATTTATTAATGATAAATTCTATTCAGACAGTAAAGCTAAAAATCTTATCCAAAGAGGAAATTCAATAAATAAAATAAGAAATTATTTAATTTCAAAAGGTATTAAAGATAAATTTATCAAAGAAACTATTGATAAAATTAAGGAAAAAAATGAAGATCAAGACTTTTTTTCAGCAATAAAAATATGTAAAAAAAAAAGAATTGGCCCATCAAGAGAACAAGACAATAGATCGCTTTTTTATAAAAAAGATATATCAATCTTAGCAAGATTAGGATTTGATTTCGAAACATCTAAAAAAGTTATGGATATGGAAAAAGATGATTACTTAAGAATTATAAATTTTTTATAATTTTTTTTTATTTTTTTCTTCTAGATAATATTCCAATTTTCTTTTTATATAATTTTTTACATATACAAAAATTAAAAGACCAAATATTGAAACAGAAACTATAATTATTAAAATGATTCTTATTTTTTCATCCATTAAAGGTTTTTTCCCCTTTTCAAAATTAAACTTGGATTTTTAAAACCTTTTTTTCCATAACTGATTTTATTTTCATTAAAATCTGTAACAATTCCACCAGCATGTTCTAAAATTGCATGCCCCGCAGCAATATCCCATTCTTGAGCTCTGGGTTCGGCAGCGTAAAAATCATATTCACCTGATGCTATAACACAAAATTTTAGGGAGCTTTTCATTTTTGTGAAATTTGTAACATTATATTTTTTATACAACTCTATTATTTCCGGTTTGTGGTTATTTGAATAAGAAATAGCATTTATTTCATTTAGTTTACTTTTTTTTTTACATGTTAATTTTATTTTTTCGTTATTATTTATTTCAAAACTATTTGATAAACCGAAAGAATAAAAGAGTCTTTTTTTTGCAGGTGCATTAATTATTCCTCCCACAGGTTTTTTATTTAAAATTAGAGCTGCGTTAATTGTAAACTCATCCTTTCCATTGATATAACCATGAGTACCATCTATTGGATCAATCAACCAAAAATTATTTAAATTTTCATTTTCTTTATTAGCCGATGTTTCTTCAGATACAATTTTTATATATGGAGTTAAATTTGATATTTTTTTGGTTATAATATTGTTTATTTCTATATCTGCGTTTGTAACAGAAGTATTGTCTGATTTTATTTTTTTTTTTAATCCTTTTTTTCTCAAATCTAAAGATAGATTTCCTAAATTGATAAAAGCATGTATTAAACTATTAATTGTTTTTTCAATTTCTGCTGAATTCATTTTTTTCTATTTTTTTCAATATTATATTGTTTGAATTTATTACTTTTTTTCCTACATTTTCGAAATTTACTGTTACTTTATATTTTATTATAGATTGAACCTGTCCTATTCCCCATTCTTTATTTATAGGATTTATAACATTATCGCCGGGTTCAAAATCAATAATCATTTAATTTTATATGTATATTGTATATATATTTAAATATCATCATTTATGAATGCAAAATTGAATTCGCTAGGTCTTAATAAAGTACCAAAAGATACAACTGTAGTTGTTGCTATGTCAGGAGGAGTAGATTCATCTACTGTTGCAGGAATTATGAAAAACGAAGGCTACAATGTAATTGGAATAACATTAAAATTATATGATGATGCTAAAAAAAGTTCTGAATCAAGACAATGTTGTGCTGGTCAAGATATATTAGACGCTAAAAGAGTGGCCAATAAGTTAGGCATTGAGCACAAAATTTTGTACTATCAAGATAAATTTAAATCAGCGGTGGTTGACAATTTTGTTGATAGTTATCTTAATGGAGAAACACCAATACCATGTGTTCAGTGCAATCAAACGGTAAAATTTAAAGATCTTTTTCAGGTAGCAAAGAACTTGAATGCGGACGCTTTAATAACTGGTCATTATGTAAAAAGCATAACGAATAATAATATTACTAATATGTATCAGGCAAAAGATACAAATAGAGACCAGAGTTATTTTTTATTTAATACTACTAGGGAACAACTAAATTTTTTGAGATTTCCATTGGGTAGGTTGAATAAATCAGAAACTAGGCAAATTGCAAAAAAGCTTGATCTAAATGTTGCGGATAAACCAGACAGTCAAGATATATGTTTTGTGCCAAATGGTGACTATGCAAAAGTAATAGAAAAATTTAGACCAAACTCTTACAAAAAAGGCAACATTAAAAAAATGGACGGAACTGTTGTAGGTGTCCATAATGGCATTATTAATTTTACTATAGGACAAAGAAAAGGAATAAAAATTGCTGACAAAGAACCTTTGTATGTCATAAAGATTGATGCAAAAAAAAATGAAATTATTGTTGGACCAAAAAAAAAATTAATAAAAAAAAATATAAAATTAAAAGACTTGAATTTACTGTGTGAAGATAAAAATGAGCTTAAAAATGAGATTTTTGTTAAAATCAGATCAACTGGAAAGTTAATTAAAGCCAAAGTTGAATTAAATAAAAAATTTGCGAACGTCAATTTGCTTGAAGATGAATACGGTATTTCACCTGGACAGGCTTGTGTTTTTTATTCAAAAAATAATGAAGGATATAAAGTTTTAGGAGGGGGGTGGGTGAAAAAATAGTTATCCCCACTGTTCACATAAATTTATAATAAAAAAACAATCAACTAAAAAGTGATACTAATATAAAAATTAATATAGTAGTGTCGTAATGAATTAAGAGGCAACTCTTAACTGGCCATCTAGGGAAAAGCCGAGAGGTTCAAGCTTAGAGGGCAGAAAGTCTTGCAGAGTAGCGCTAAAATTGCAAGGCGGTCATGGCTTGGCGGTAGCGCATACAACGACGAGCCAAATCTTATCACACGCCCGAAAGGGTGTGTGATTGGGGTTTTTTCCAGAAGAAAAAAGTTAGCATATAAAAACTCAGAACTCCTATCATAAAATCCCATTCTAGAGCATGTTTAAATTCAACATTACCAGAAGAACTTATTATAGGTATACTTGCCATTGCTACAACAACAAGAACAGAAACTAATATAATCTTTAACTTCAAAACTTTTAGAGAAATTAAATTTTCAATTTTATTTTTAATTTTATTTAGGTTTAAGACTAGTAATGCTTGGGCAGCAAGTTCAAAAATGATAAAACTTAAGATTACAAATCTTCTAAAAAACTTGTAAATGGAAATATCAAATTTTATTCCCAAAAAAATTGAATGTAAAATAAGAAAAATTGCAGAAGCTATTCCAAAAAATCTAAAATATTTTTTGTAATTATAATTAGGTTCTAAAGAATTAATTAATCTATAGTTTGAATTCCAATAATTAATTAAACAATATGCGGTTAAAAACATAGCTGGTTTAAATATTAAATAAGTAGGAAAGATTCTAGCAGTTCTGCTTATCGAAGTTCCTCCATCAATATACGGAAAAGTCGGTCCAATATTAGAACCAATAGGCAAATCTATGTATATTACTATGAATAAACAAATATTAATTGCTAGGGTAGGAACTATAAATACTATTAAACTTAGCTTTTTGATCTTGCTAATATAGTCCACTGTTTATTTTTTCTTGTTTTTTTTTCTAGCTCTTCTTTTTTTAGAGCCCATTTTTCTACGGCCTCTATGTTTTTTAGGGTATCCCATATTCTCCTTTGATTCTTTTTATTGACATATTCTATGGATATAGCATTGTCATAATTACTTATCAATTTTTTTATGTCTAAATCTTTTAAAACATTTTTAAAACATACAGCAAAAGATTATTATAACCAGTCAGTAAATCCACCAGTGGTAAGAGCCTCAACAATCATCTTTAAAACAATGAATGAGCTTCGAAGAACTCAAGCGAAAGGAAAAAAAAACCCCACGGGAGGACATTTTGATTATGGAAGACAAGGAACATCAACAACATATATTTTGCAACAGATGTTAAAAGAGATGGAAGAATGTCATCATGTCTTCTTAACTCCAACTGGATTTGGTTCAGTTTTTTTGTCTATTTTTAGTGTTGTGCGTCCTGGCGATGAAATTCTTGTTGCTGATCCAGTTTATTATCCAACACGACTTTTAACAGAAGATTTTCTCAAACCATTTAATATTAAAACAATTTTTTATGATCCTCATGATTTAAACACCCTAAAAAACAAAATTACTAAAAAAACAAAATTAATTTATGTCGAAAGTCCTGGAAGCAACTCTTTCGAATTTCAAGATTTATCTAAAATACTTTCAATAGCAAAAAAATATAAACTATTTACAGCTATAGACAATACTTGGGCTACGCCATATTTTTTAAAACCAATTAAATTAGGATTTGACATGTCCATTGTTTCTGCAACAAAATATTATTCAGGCCATTCTGATGTAATGGGTGGAAGTTTAGCTGTTAACAAAAGAGTTTTTAAACATGTAGAAAAAGCAAATAAAATAACAGGTTTAAGATTAGGACCTGACGATGCTTACCTTATAATTAGAGGTCTTAGAACTTTGGATGTTCGTTTGGACAAGCACCAAGAGAATGCAAAAAAAGTAGCAAGTTTTTTATATAAGAATAAAAAAGTGAAACTTTTATACCCTTATAAGAAAGGAACACATAATTACAAAATGTGGAATAAGTATTATTCCGGTGCTTCAGGATTAATGGGTTTAAAAATTAAAGCAAAAAATAAAAAATCTATTCTTAAATTTGTTAATTCATTAAAATTATTTGGTTATGGATATAGTTGGGGCGGCTTTGAAAGTTTAGCCTTACAGCAAGAGTTTAGAGAGTTAGGAAATAGAAAATATTTAGGTTTAGCAAAAAATGAACATTTGGTTAGACTTCACATAGGCCTTGAAGATCCAAAAGATTTAATTCAAGATTTAAAAAGATCTTTAAAGCATGTTAAATGAGTTCAGAAAAATTTATTCCAAATAAAACTGCTTTAACAACATTAATAGCAGCATGCTTAGTTGTTATCATTTCATTAGGTATTAGGCAGACTTTTGGCCTTTTCTTTTTTGATTTTGAAATTGATCTTGGTTGCACACAAACAGAGTTTGGTTTTGCGATGGGTATACAGCTATTCTTTTGGGGACTATTTGGACCAGTATTTGGAATAATTACAGATAAAATTAGTGGAAGAGCTGCAGTATTTATAGGTTTTTTATTTTATTTAGCTGGAATTTATTTTTTGAATTATGGACCTAATACAGGATTCTGGTTTACTTTTGATTTAGGAATTTTAATTGGGACTGGTTTGGCGGCAACAGCGATAAGCATTCCTGTTTCAATAGTATCAAAACATTTTCCTTTAAGCTCTAGAACTATTGCAATAGGAATTGTTACTGCTGCTGGTTCATTTGGATATTTTGTGTCTCCTATGTACACAAGATATACTCTCTTGGAATTTGGATGGAATACAACTTTAGTTATTTTTGGAGCAATGATTTTAGTTGGTTTAATTGTCTCATTATTTCTATCAACTCCAATGACTGGGTTTAAGGAAGAGAGTGAAAACAGACAAACAGCTATTGAGGCTATTAAAGAAGCTTTTTCAAATAAAAGTTTTAATTATTTAACCTTAGGATTTTTCGTTTGTGGTTGGCATATAGCCCTTGTTGCAACTCATATACCAATGCATATAAGAGACAAAGGACTGGAGGACTGGACGGCTACAGCTATTCTAGCATTAATTGGTCTATTCAATGTGTTTGGAACTTTAACAAGTGGATACTTATCGACAAAAATTAGTAAGAAAAAATTATTAAGCTCAATTTATTTATTAAGAGGTGTTTCAATAATGTATTTTATCTATATGCCGCCAAGTATAATCAATGCATTAATTTTTGGAGCAACTTTTGGATTTTTGTGGCTTTCTACTGTACCACCAACAAGTGGTATAGTTGGACATATCTTTGGAACTAAGTATGTATCATTATTATATGGGTTTGTTTTTTTAAGTCATCAAGTAGGATCATTTCTTGGTGCTTATCTAGGTGGGTTATTTCATGATTTATATGGGTCTCTTGATTATGCGTGGTACATTTCTATCGCTTTATCTCTTTTTGCAGGTTTGATACATTTGCCTATAAAAGAGAAAGCAATTGAAAGAACTCAACTCGCATAAATTAAAATTTAGCCCTTATCTGGAAAAATTATATAATTCAGATCAGCCACTAATTATTTATAAAGTAAATGATGGCTATAATTTATACACTGATTTTTCGAAAAAAGTTACTCTTACAAATAATAATATAAATAGTTTTTTTGATATTTTTTCAAAAAAAAAATTTAAAAAAGAAACTGATCTTTATATAGGTTTTTTCGGCTATGAAATTCTTTGTAATTTGTTAAATATTAAAATTAAAAATCAAAAAAAACTCAATTTTTACAAAGGTGTTTTTTATAAACCAGAAACTTTAATTAAGATAAGAAAAAATATAAAAGTAATTTCATCAAAAAAAAATTCAACTTTCAAAAATTTTTTTAATAAAACCAAAGTTTTAAGTTCATTTAAATTAAATATAAATTATCAAAAATATAAAAAAATATTTGACTTGTTTTCAAAAAAAATAAGACAAGGGGAAACTTATCAAATCAAAATTTGTACCAAATATAAAAATAAATCTAAAATTAATCCAGTAAATTTCTTTTGGAAATTAATGAAAATAAATTCTTCGCCCGAGTCTTTTATGATAAGAGATAGAGATTATTCTATAGTTAGTTGTTCGCCTGAAACATTAATTGATAAAAAAGGAACAAATATAATTACTAAACCAATTGCTGGAACTTTAAGAAAAAATAAAAAAATAAATAAGTCAAAAGCATTAAACTTTTTTAAAAACAACAACAAAGAGACTAAAGAGCACAATATGATTGTTGATATGGAAAGAAGTGATTTGTCTAGAATATGTCAGCCTGGTTCTGTAAAAATATTAAAACAAAAATATGTTGAAGAATATAAGCATCTTTTTCATTTTGTTACTTCTATAAAAGGCAGTATAAAACCAAAGACAAAGTTAATAAATATTATTAAATCTATGATGCCCGGTGGTTCAGTAATTGGATGCCCTAAAATTAGGACTTTGGAACTTTTGAATGATCAAGAAAATGAAGATAGAAATATTTTTACTGGTAGTTTTGGTTATATAAAGTTTAATCAAGATATGAGATTTAATATTATAATTAGATCTATTTTGAATTATAAAAATATTTCCGAAATTTCAGCTGCATCCGGAGTTGTTTTGGATAGTTCTCCCAAAAAAGAATTTAATGAAAATTTTATAAAAGCAAAATCACTTTTGGAGCTATATAAATGATTTATATTATTGATCATCAAGACTCATTTACATGGAATGTAGTACATCAATTTTCAAAATTTGATAAGGTTTATTGTTCAAATTATTTTGAAATAAATCAAAAAAAATTAGACAAGAGTGATACAATTGTTTTTTCTCCTGGGCCAGGATCGCCAAAAGATTATTCCTTTACATCTAAAATTTATAAAAAATATAAAGGTAAAAAAAAACTAATTGGTATTTGCCTTGGCTATCAGCAAATTTTATTTAATGAAAAAGCAAAAATTGTCCAACAAAAAAATATCTATCATGGCTATCAATCAAGAGTTAAGGTTACTAATGAAAGTAAATTATTTAAGAATAACCAAATCTTTAAAGTTGGAAGGTATCATTCATTAAAATTACTTGAGCCTTTTAAATCAAACAATATAAAAATTTCAATGAGATGTGCTAAATCAAACATTCCTATGGGTATAGAAGATTTAAAAAATAAGATTTACGGGTTTCAATTTCACCCAGAATCTTTCTTAACTGAAAATGGTAACTTTATTATTAAAAAAATCTTATCGGCATAAAGATCTAAAAGAAATAAAATTTCACGATCTATGGAACTCTTATGGAGTTTTTACTACCATGAGAGTTATTGGCAGACCTGCCAAGATTTTATTTTTTAAAGAACATATTGAAAACTTATTTAAATCTATAAAAATTTACAAAATTAATAAAAAAAATATTAAACAAAATGTTTTAAAATTAATTAAATTAAATTTAAAAAAAAATAAGAAATATGATCATTTATTTAGAGTGGCAGTAAATGATAAAATGATATCAATTTCTTTAAGAAAGAGATTAAAACCTAAATCAAACTTTGTTCTTCTATTGGTTGATTATAAACGCATAGATCCTGAATATAAAAATTTAAAATATAAAAAAATTTTAAACTTTTTAAAAAAAATGGACATATCTAAGTCAGATATAGCGCTCTATAAGAAAAATAAAATATTAGAAAGCGGAACTTCCAATCTTCTTTTTGTTAAAAAAAATAAAATATATTCGCCAATCAGAAACTACTACAAAGGAACAACTTTAAAATTTTTTACAAAAAAAATTAAAAAAATTATAAAGAAAAATATATTTGTTGATTCTTTAAATGAATATGATGAAATTATTGTTATAGGATCGGGCAAAGGTGTAGTGTCAGTCGATTCAATCAAAAAACCATTTTGGAAAAGAAAAAGTTTAAAATATTACAGAATTTTATCAAAAATTTATCAAAACGAGCTTGTGAACTACCCTAGATATAACGGTTGATCTATTATTATAAGTGTACTAAAAACCTTTGACCAAGGGAGAAAACAAATCACGTGTTACTAAATAATCCATTTACGATATTAGCTGAGACTGTAGCTCCAATTTTTATGCAGTGGTTTGTTATTGCAATGATAATATTTGTTATTGCAGGAACTCTTTTAGATATTATTCATAAAAAAAACGTTAAATATTTTTTTGAAAATGCAAAAAAAGCAAAATTATCTGCTACTAAAACTTTAAGCACAGGTGAAAAAATATCTGTTATTTCTAAAACTATTGTTAGTGATATAGCTACAACATCTGAACTAGGTGCTGGAAAAAGAAGAGCTGCTCATCTTTTAGGGATGTATGGAACGATATTATTTTGGATTGGATCGGTAATAATGATTTTTTGTTATTCTCAGCCATCTTCTGACACACCATCAATATGGCCAATTATTTGGCATGTTGGCGCATTAATGACAGTTATCGGAGGAGGATGGTTTTGGTTTTTTTTAAGAGTAGATGTTTATTCAGAAGCTCAACCTTGGTACAGAATTATTAAAGCAGATTTGTTTGTACTTGCTCTTGTTGCCTCTTCTTTATTTGGTTTAATTTGGTCTTACCTACAATCTTTAAATTTAAATGATAGATGGGACGATAAAGTATTTTTAGTTTTATATATAATATCTAATTTTGTGTTATTTGGTGGAGTGTATTGGTCAAAATTTGCCCATATGTTTTATAAACCTGGAGCGGCAATTCAAAAAAATTTAGCAGAAGCTGATGGGTCTAGAGACAATTTGCCGCCTGAATCAGATGCTCCAAAAAAATTTGGATTGGGTATAACAAGAGAAGATCCAAAACATTATTAAAAAATATTGAAAGGAAAAAAATAAAATTATGTCAACTTTTGTATATATGACACGATGTGATGGCTGTGGACATTGCGTTGATATATGTCCATCAGATATTATGCATATAGATGAAACTATTAGACGTGCAAAAAATATTGAGCCAAATTTTTGTTGGGAATGCTACTCATGTGTTAAGGCATGTCCAAATCATGCGATAGATGTTCGTGGTTATGCAGATTTTGCACCAATGGGACATAGCGTAAGAGTTAGAAGAGAAGAAGAAAAAGGAACTATTTCTTGGAAAATTAAATTTAGAAATGGAACAGAGAAAAATTTTGTTTCTCCAATAACAACTAAACCTTGGGGAAAATTTATTCCAAAACTTTCTGAAGTTGACAAACCTAATCAGGGAGAAATTAATTCTCAGAAGCTTTATTTAGAACCGGAAGGTTTAAATACAAAGAAAGAATTGCCAACCTTGCCTAAAGAGTCATTTAAAAAAGGAGTTTATTATTAATGGCTAAAGTTAAAACTCATTATGAAGATTGTGATATTCTTGTAGTTGGTGGAGGTATGGCTGGAACTGGTGCAGCTTTTGAAGCTAGACATTGGGGAAGAGATTTAAAAATTATTTGTGTTGAAAAAGCCAATATAGATAGAAGTGGAGCTGTAGCTCAAGGTTTATATGCGATTAACTGCTATATGGGGATGCAGTGGGACGAAAATCAACCAGAAGATCATGTGCGTTATGCGCGTAATGACTTAATGGGTTTAGTGCGTGAAGATCTTGGCTATGATATGGCCCGCCATGTTGACTCAACAGTACATATGTTTGATGAGTGGGGCTTGCCTATGATGAAAAATGAAAAGACTGGACGTTACCTTAGGGAAGGTAAATGGCAAATAATGATTCATGGAGAAAGTTACAAACCAATTGTTGCAGAAGCAGCTAAAAAATCTGCCGATAAAATTTATAATAGAATAATGGTTACTCACTTACTAATGGATGAGAGTAAAGAAAATAGAGTTGGTGGCGCAGTAGGTTTTAATATGCGTACAGGTGATTATTACGTGTTTCGTGCAAAAACTGTAATTGTAGCAGCTGGTGGAGCATCACATATTTTTAAACCAAGAGCAGTAGGTGAAGGAATGGGAAGAACTTGGTATGCACCATGGAGCAATGGATCTGCTTATGCATTGCCAATAGCAGTTGGTGCCAAAATGACTCAAATGGAAAATCGTATTGTTTTATGTAGATTCAAAGATGGTTATGGTCCAGTAGGAGCCTATTTTTTGCATCTTAAAACATATACTCAAAATGCTAATGGAGAGAATTACGAAAAAAAATGGTATGAGCATACAAAAAAACTTGTTGGTGAATATATTGATCATCATCCAGTACCTACATGTTTGCGTAATCATGCCTTCATCCAAGAAGTTGCTGCTGGTGGTGGTCCAATTCATATGGTCACTAAAGAAGCTTTTCAAGATCCTCACTTAGAAACAGTGGGTTGGGAAAACTTTCTTGGTATGACTGTTGGCCAAGCTGTAGTTTGGGCTTCTCAAAACATTGATCCAAAATATACTAATCCTGAATTAACTACATCTGAGCCATATGTAATGGGTTCTCATGCTACATGTTCAGGCGCATGGGTTAGCGGTCCGGAAGATCTTTCACCACCAGAATATTTCTGGGGTTATAACAGAATGTTAACTGTTGATGGACTTTTTGGTGCTGGAGACACAGTCGGTGGCAGTGCTCATAAGTTTTCTTCAGGTTCGTTTACTGAAGGGAGATTAGCAGCAAAAGCAGCTGTTAAATATATTCAAGATCAAAAAGCTGAAGATATTAATGTTACTGACAAGCAGTGCCAAGATTTTAAAGAAACTATATACAAACCTTTAGAAAACTACACTGTAGGTCGAAACGAAATAACAGGAGGCACGGTTTCACCAAGTTACATTTCCCCAATTCAAGGACTTCAACGACTTCAAAAAATCATGGATGAATATGTTGGAGGTATTACTTCTAACTATATGACAAATGAAAATATGCTTAAAAGAGGTTTAGAGTTACTAGAATGGTTGCAAGAAGACTTAGAAAATGTTGGAGCTGAAGATTATCACCAGCTTATGCGTGCGTGGGAATTAAAACATCGCGCTCTTACTTCTCAATGCGTAACAGAGCATACTCTATATCGTAAAGAAACACGTTGGCCGGGTTATTATTATAGAGGGGACCATCTTAAATTAGATGATGAGAACTGGCATTGCTTAACAGTATCTAGAAGAGACCCTAAGACAGGAAAGTTTACTTTGGAAAAAATGCCTGTTTATCATATTGTTGATGAAAAAGAGAAAAAACAAGCATCTTAGTCATAATAATTAATGAATCTTCTTGAGAAATCTGACCAAGAGATAATAGACATAGCCAGACCTATTTGGGAAAATCTTGTTAAATCATCCAATATTAAAGATTATGGAGGCTTTACAAAAGATTTTTCATCTCAAATGCTTTTTGGTGCTAATGAAGTGGAGTTGGGTAAGCAGTGGGCGAATAACAAGCTACTAACTAGTTTGTCCGACAAATACGAAGTATTTGGCTGTTTAAGACGCGATCTATATGTGACAGTCCTTTATAAACAGACTAGCAATACTATTCCTGGAGAATTTTTAGGACGCTTGGTTCTTGGAGTGGAAGATGATGAAGTAAAAGTTTTTGGAGCAACAATATATTAATCATTTTTAAATACCTAAAAAAGTTTCATAATTTTGCCAAAATTATTTGACATAAATTTTATTAGTGTTAATCAAAATTTATGATGAAGTTTTTTAATAAAAATTATGTAAAAATGTTAAAAAGCCTTCCATCTTTATCTTCACTTCAATTTTCAAAATCTTTAGTTATTTTAGGACTTATATTTTATTGGAGCGCTATCTTAGTAGGCACTTTTTTAAATTTTAACTAAAAAAATACTTAAAAATTGCTTTCATAATCAATCTATTGATTGACAACTAGAAACTAGAGGAATACTTACTAATTTATGGAAGTTTTTCTACCTATTGCTGAAGTATCCGTCAATTTGATAACAATTTTTTCTCTTAGCACTATTGTCGGTGTTTTATCTGGTTTATTTGGTGTTGGCGGTGGTTTTTTAATGACACCATTTTTAATTTTTTTAGGTATACCACCTTCATATGCTGTAGCCAATGAAGCTAATAATATATTAGCCACATCTGTATCAGGCTCAACAACTCATTGGTTAAAAGATACTTTAGACTACAAAATGGGTATTATGATTGTAATTGGAGGTGTGGTCGGAACTATACTTGGAATCATTACTTTTACTTATTTTAAAGAAATTGGAAAAATTAATATAGTTATTTCGCTAGCGTACATGTACGTATTAGCCATTATTGGAACTTTAATGTTAGTTGAAGGATTATCTGAAATTGATAGAGCAAGAAAAAAAATTATTATAAAAAAAAAATTACACTCACATTATTGGATACATGGACTTCCTTTAAGAGTGAGATTTAAAAAATCAAAATTGTACGAAAGTGCTTTTACTCCAATCATAATTGGTCTAATTGTAGGTTTTATTGCGGCAATTATGGGTATTGGCGGTGCATTTATACTTGTCCCTGCGATGATCTACATTATTGGAATGCCAACTAAATTAGTTCCAGGAACATCTTTATTTGTGACTATTTTTGTTAGTGCAATTGTAACTATTCTTCATGCTTTTAACTATGGATCAATAGATTTAATTTTAGTTTCAATGTTAATTTTAGGATCAATAATAGGAGTACAAATCGGACAAAAATTAGGTGAGCGTATCGATAGTTCAGAACTTAAAGCTCTCTTAGCAGTACTTTTATTAGGAGTAGGTATAGCGATTGCTTATGATACTTTTTTTGCAGACCAAATAATTAAAGATGTAACTTTTAATGGTACAAAAAATTTAGGAACTTTTTCAAAATTTATTAAAAACCTTTCTATAGATTTTCCAATTCAGTATGGAATAATTTCAATAATTCTTGCAATTGTATTGGGCATAGGTGCTGCTTTTATTAGAAGGTTTTTTTCTAATTTAAGAAAAAAATATGCAGGTGTAACAAAATAATGAAAAAAAATTTTTTTTGCTATTTAATAATTTTATTTATTTTTAATATTTTATTCCTCCCTGCAAAATCAGATACTAAATTTCAAATTGGTAAAGATGTTTTTTTGAATAAAGCAGTGTGCTCAACTTGTCATGCCTTGACTGATGCTGGCTCAAATGCTCAAATAGGACCAAACTTAAACGAAATTAAACCTGATAAAATGAGAGTTATGAATGCTGTTATCAATGGAATAGGTGTTATGCCTGCTTATGAAGATCAATTAACAACAGAGGAAATTGAAGCAGTATCGCACTATGTTTCAATCAGCGCCGTTAATTAGTTTTTTTCTTTTCCCAAGGGAAATTGCTCAACCACAAGTTAGGTACGTTAATTTTTTGAATAATTTTCATTTTTTTCAAAATTATAAGATATCGAAAATAGAAAAACAGTGAAATTCTGTAGCAAATAATATATCATATACATTGAAACAATCTAATGTCGATCATTAAAGATCTTAAAAAACAACATAAAAAACTAGAAATAGAAATAAAAAAAATAACTAAAGCAAGACTTAATGATAGAACATCCACTTCTTGGAGAGAACTGAAAGAGTTAAAGAAAAAAAAATTACAACTTAAAGACAAGATTGCAAAGTTATCAAATAAATGATCAGGCGCTTCTGAATAATTTAGTCATAATAAATTCTTTATGACCTAATACTTCTGCGCATGTTAAACGACCACTTGCTGCTCTTATAGTGGTTTTTATTAATTCATCGCCAGCTTGATCCATATTCATCTCTCTTTTTAAAATTTTTGAAATATCTAGATCAATATGCTCTTTCATATTAACGGCCGTACTAGGATTACCTGTTAATTTAACTACAGGTTCAATTGCATTACCAATAATATTCCCTTGTCCAGTTGGAAACAAATGAATGTTAAAACCAGCAGCAGCTTGCAATGTTAAACATTCTCCAGCGGCAGAAGATGTGTCCATAAAATATAGACCTGGTCCTTTTTGTGGTTCTTCTGCAGGAGTTAATACATCAATAAATTTTCTTGATCCAATTTTTTGGAAATTACCAAAAGCTTTTTCTTCAATTGTTGTAAGGCCACCAGCAATGTTACCAGCTGTTGGTTGACTTTCTGAGAGATCGTTAGTTGCTTCTTTAAGAATGAAATCGTTGTAATCACTCCAAGTTTTCATAAATTTTTTAGATACCTCAGTAGTGGCACCTCTAGCGGCACAAACTTTTTCAGCTCCAGTTAGTTCTGAGGTTTCACCAAAACATAGATGAACTCCTAATGGTTCTAGTTTATCCATTAAATTTCCAACAGCAGGATTAGCTGCCATTCCAGATGTTGTGTCTGATTCTCCGCATTTCACTGAAATCCATAAATCACTTAAAGGACATTCTTCTCTTTGTTTTTCAGAAGCCCATTGTGAAAATTCTTGCGCTTTTTGAGATGCTTTCATTATGGTTTTAATGTCACCTGCACCTTCAATGCTAAAACCTTCTACAGGTTTTTTTGTAGTTGCTATAGCGTCAACAATTCTTTTGGTCCATTTTGGTTCTATGCCTATAACAATTATTGCAGCAACATTTGGATTTTTTCCTGTTCCAATCATAGTATCAAAAAATAATTCTAAATCAGCACCAAATTGAAGTCTTCCGTATGCATGAGGTATTGCAAAAGTACCTTTTATATTATTTGCAACAGCTTCAGCGCAAGCATTCGAAATATCATCAACAGGAAGAATTACCACGTGGTTTCTAGTACCAACTCTTCCATTTTCTCTTTTGTAGCCTAAAAAACTTTTTGGAATTTCCATTTCTACCACTTCTTAGTTTTTACATTGTGAACATGTACGTGTTCACCTTTTTTAATTGTTTTAACTACTTTTCCAATATCGTGGCCATATTTTATAATCGTATCACCTTCATTAAAATCAATCATAGCTATTTTATGACCTAGAGGTATTTCATTTAAAGATTGAATTTTTACAGTTTTATCATTTTCCATAATCCAGCACGAACAATCTTGATCTGGTGTGATTTTGTCAATAACCACTACACCCACGTTATCTTTTTCATCATGGATTATAATATCTGTTTTTGCCATAGTAACGATTTCTTAGTAGAAAATTTGTTAGAATTTATATATTAATCTCATGTTTGCAAACAAAAACTTATAGAATTATAAATAGAGGTAATTAATCATTATGACAAAAATGACCACTGAAGAGGCATTTGTAAAAGTTCTTCAAAAGCACGGTATAGAACATGCTTTTGGAATTATTGGATCTGCATTTATGCCTATATCAGATTTATTTCCTAAGGCTGGAATTACTTTTTGGGATGTAGCGCATGAATCTAACGGCGGTCTTATTGCAGATGGCTATACAAGAGCCTCTGGAAAAATGTCCATGATAATTGCCCAGAATGGCCCAGGAGTAACTGGTTTTGTTACACCAGTTAAAACAGCTTACTGGAATCACACACCATTACTTTTAGTAACACCACAAGCAGCAAATAAAACCATGGGACAAGGTGGATTTCAAGAAGTTGAACAAATGAATTTGTTTAAAGATATGGTTTGTTATCAAGAAGAAGTTAGAGACCCATCAAGAATGGCAGAAGTTCTTAATAGAGTTATCGAAAAAGCATGGAGAGGATCTGCTCCTGCACAAATAAATATACCAAGAGATTATTGGACTCAAGTTATTGATATTGAATTACCTCCTATAGTAAGATTAGAGAAACAAGCTGGAGGAGTAGAGGCTATAAACAAAGCTGCAAAATTATTATCGGATGCCAAATTTCCAGTAATATTATCTGGAGCTGGTGTTGTAATTGGTGGAGCTATAGAAGATTGTAAAAAACTTGCTGAAAAACTAGATGCACCCGTTTGTTCAGGTTATCAACATAATGATAGCTTTCCTGGAAGTCATCCATTAGCTGTAGGACCATTAGGTTATAATGGATCAAAAGCTGCAATGGAACTAATTTCAAAAGCGGATGTTGTTTTAGCTTTAGGAACAAGACTAAATCCATTTTCAACATTGCCTGGATATGGAATAGATTATTGGCCAAAGAAAGCAAGTATTATTCAAGTAGATATGAATTCAGATAGAATAGGATTAACCAAAAAAGTTACCGTTGGAATATGCGGAGATGCAAAATTAGTATCCCAACAACTTTTGAATAAACTTTCTTCTAAAGCTGGAGATATAGATAGACAAAAAAGAAAAGATTTAATTCATAAAACAAAATCTGCATGGTTACAAATGTTAACAAGTCTAGATCACGAAGAAGATGATCCCGGAACAGTTTGGAACAAAGAAGCAAGAGAAAGAGATAGTGATCGTATGTCACCAAGACAAGCTTGGAGAGCTATACAATCAGGAATGCCTGATGATGTAATAATTTCAAGTGATATTGGAAATAATTGTGCAATAGGAAATGCTTACCCAACTTTTGAAAAAGGAAGAAAATATTTAGCTCCAGGATTATTTGGACCTTGTGGCTATGGTTTTCCATCAATATTAGGAGCAAAAATTGGCTGTCCTGATACACCCGTTATAGGTTTTGCTGGTGATGGTGCTTTTGGAATTAGCATGAACGAAATGAGTTCTTGTGCAAGGAAAGAATGGCCAAAAATCACAATGGTTATTTTTAGAAATTATCAATGGGGAGCTGAGAAAAGAAATTCTATTTTATGGTTCGATGATAATTTTGTAGGAACAGAATTAGATCCGGAATTAAGTTATGCAAAAGTTGCTAATGCATGCGGCTTAAAAGGAGTTGTTGTTAAAACAATGGAAGAAACCACAAAAGCTATTAAGCAATCTTGCGAAGATCAAAATAAAGGCATTACTACATTCATTGAGGTGATCTTAAACCAGGAGCTTGGTGAACCTTTCAGAAGAGATGCTATGAAAAAACCAGTTAAAGTCGCAGGTATAAACAAAAGCGATATGAGGCATCAAAAACCTGAATAATTAAAATATTATTTTAAGGGAATATATCCTTCTGGATCTTTACTTTTTAGTGTTTTTTTTGAGCCAATCTTCATACCAACTCTCATTTTTTAATCTCCAGTCATGAGTTAAATATTCTTTTCCTTCTTTAGATTCAATTTTTCTAAAAGTTGATAGGATTAAACCTAATCTTTTGACACTCACTATGTCTGTGCCTTGATATAATTGCAAACAATTCATTTTCCTATATCTTAGATTTCTATTTGTCATTATTACATATTCAGCTTCTTCAGCTACAGATTGTGACGTTTTTAATATTTGGTTAAAATAAAATTTATAGGCAAAATGACTATTATCGCACGTTCTTATTTTTAATTTTGAAGCTTCAACTTCTCCATATTTTTGTTTAATTTTTTTCATTAACTCTCCATATGAAGAGTACCAATAATCGTGTTCAAAATCATTTTGGGATTTAGCATATATAGGGCTACTAAGGTAATTAGTGTAAGTATATTGATAGGGAGTTAAAGAAGCAAATCTGTATATAGATAATAATGTTAAAATTAAAATAACTACTGAAAAAGATTTGTTTAAAATTTTAAAATGTTCAAAATTAATTATAATAAATAATAAACCAAAAGAAGCAATGGTAGCAAAAAATGGCATTGTAAATAAAATAAGTCTAGCATTATCATATATATTAGTTTTAGTTATAACTATTGTTATTATTGGAAAAAAGAGGATTGCGTTAAGTAAAAAAAAGTATAATAAAAAATTAGGATTTAATTTCTCGTAAAAAAAATTTTTTTTTAAAAAAATAATAATATATGAAAAAATAATCAAAATTGAAAAGTACAATGGAACTCTATATAAAAAAATTTCTAAAATATATGTCCTAGGAGTATTTTGAACTTGGTAATAATTACCATTTATAACTCCATGAAGCATGGGAATAAGCCAGTTTGAGGATTTTTTGATTACTTCAAATATTAATTCATAATTGCCTCCATGTATATGTGGCCATGTAGAAATAGTTAAAATTAATATGATTATTCCTCCAATTATTAAATCGGTAATAATATACTTAAATTTAATTTTTTTTTTAAAAATTATATACAGCCACATCAATGATAGTGGCAAAAGCAAAGCTAAAAAAGTTAATCTAGTTCCTGTCCCAAATCCAATAAAAAAAGACATTAAAAAAAGATATTTAAAATGATCTTTTTCTAAATTTTCAACATATTTTATAAAAAAAAATATAGTCCAAATAAGAGCGAAAAAAATAATTGGGTCTTTAGGATTCATTCCCATGTGACCAAAAAAAATGGGATTGAGTAAAGTTAAAACACATGAAAGTATAGCTATCTCTTTGTTAAAAATTTTTTTATTTACAAAAAATAAACCCAGAACACCTAAACTTGAAAAAATATAATTAAAGAAATGTCTAATTTCTACTGAATGTTTAATATCTATAAAATTTTCTATTAACCTACATAAGGCATAGTGAATTGTATCAAATAATCCTGGATAAAACCTTGTATTAGACCAATTGTAATCTTCAAATTTTCCTAAACTTGTTAGATAGAGATATCTAAGAATGCCATTTTTATGATGATAATTTTCATCAACTCCCATCCCAATTTTTAAAGCACAGTAAAAACCAAAAAAAATTAGAAAAATAGTTAAGTAGAAAAAAAATTTATAATATGTTTTTTGCATAATTTGGTTAAATAATTTTTATAATATTCATAATATTAATTTATGAAATCATTCAAATAATTAAATTTTGAAAAAAATTCACCATTTGATGCTGTAGTACCTCTACTTATACGACCATCATCTTTATTTATTAAATAAGGTAAAATTTCAGTGATAATACTGTCACCAAATTCTTCACTAGCATCTTTGGACAGTTCTGAAGGCAAATTATCAACTGCCATCACAGCAATACCCTTATTACCCAATTCAATTTCCTTCATTGAATCTATATCAATGGAGTAATTGGGCTTTGCAATTGTGGTGGATCTAATAGTGGTAGGCACTGATCCATTAATATCACATGTTACATCACCAATAATTTTTAAATTCTTAAATTCATTAATTTCTTTTGGTTTAAATAATTTTGGAAATTTTGGATCCCAATAATGACATGCAATTAAAATATCTGTATCAAGCAAATAGTTTTTTACTTTAGATTTATATTCTTGAGGATTTAAAATAAAATCTTGATAACTAGAAACTTCACCGTCTTTTCTTTCAACATGTTTTTTAGCTGAAATATTACAAAAAGTAGCTTCATTATATTTCTTTTTCAAATAATCATTAATAGAAATTTCTTTAATATTTCCATATTTTAACATTTCTATAGCACCTTTAGAAGCGCGCCCACTTCCTGTAAGTAATATTTTAATTTTATTAAAATTTTGTTTACTTATTAGTTTTTGGATTTGTTCGTAGTTATTAATTTCAAAAGCTCTTGGTAGTGTTACTTTGTTGTATAATTTTAAGTATAGATTTAAAGTATTATAGGCACCAATAATTCCTGCAAATCTACCAAATCCAAGATAGCGATAACCTTCACCTGATATGTCTCTTATATTTTCATAATCAATCAGCGTAATATTTTTTTTTATTACAGCTCTTAAAAGTTCTTTTTTGTATAAAATAGCTTCGTCTTTTATATCTTTGCCAATATAATGATGGACTTTACTAGTATGTGAAAAAAATAAATAAGTTTTATCTTTAATAAGAGTTGATATTTCAACTTCTTTAACTCCAAATATAACATCAGCGTAAGACAGGTCATCTGTTATTATAGCTCCTGTTTTTAAGTAATCTTCATCTTTAAAACATCTTCTTTTAGATGGCTGAACAATTATTTTTAGATTAGAATATTTATTTAGTAAGTTTGATATTTGTTTAGGAACAAAAGGTGACCTATTTTCATCAATTCTTGCCTCTCTAAGGATAGCCAAAGTAATTATTTTGTTTTTCATGATTAATTAAATTAATGTATTTTAGATTGTTTTATGAAATAAATAAAGCTAGTAGTGAATTATAAAAATAATTTATGAGCAACAATATTAGAATAATTTTAATAATATTTTTTGGAATAATTGCTCTTTATGTATTTAATATAAATAGTGATCATAATTTAAATAAATCAATTTCAGCATGTATAGTGGCACAAAAAAAAACTTCAGAATCTTTTGATCTGGTTAAAGCAAAAAATTTTTGTAAAGAAAAAGTAAAAAAAATGATAAAAGATTAAAAAAAATTATAAAAAAGAACTCTCTTAAAATTTACTTAGAATTAAATCGAATCCATTTACCATTATTCTTACTAGATTCTAAAGCAGTTTCAATAAACCTCATCCCCTCAACACCATCATTAATAGTTGGATAACAATCATGTGAATCATCATAGCTTTGATTATTTATTTGTGCGTATAACTTTTTATAAACATCATTATAAATGTTGGCAAAACCTTCTAAATATCCCTCAGGATGACCTGGAGGAATTCTCGTAACATCTTTGGCTTCCTTACTTACGTTACCACTTCCTCTAGTAACTCTTTGAGTGGGGTGTCCAAATTCTGTGTAGTAAAGATAGTTAGGATCTTCTTGTCTCCATTCTATTCCTCCATTTTCACCATAAATTCTAATTTTCAGATTATTTTCATTTCCAACAGCAACTTGACTAGACCATAAAGCGCCTTTAGCACCACCTTTAAATCGGAGCATTATTTGAGCATTATCATCTAGCAATCTTCCTTTTACAAATGTGTGAATATCAGCTGATAATTCTTCTATTTCCAATCCAGTAATAAATCTAATGAGATTAAATGCATGAGTTCCAATATCTCCAATACATCCGCCACCTCCTGATCTTTTTGGATCAGTTCTCCATTCTGCCTGTTTTAAACCACTGTCTTCAGCTTTTGTAGTCAGCCAATCTTGAGGGTATTCTGCCTGAATTACTCTTATAGAACCAAGATCACCTTTTTGAATTAGTGATCTTGCATGACGAACCATAGGATAGCCAGTATAGTTATGGGTAAGAGCAAAAATTAATTTTTTACTTTCTACAATATTTTTAAGACTAATTGCTTCTTCACTAGACAAAGCAAGAGGTTTATCACAGATAATGTGTATACCTTTTTCAGCAAAAATTTTTGCTATTGGTACATGTAGATGATTTGGCGTGACTATGGCTACCACATCAATACCATCTGAACGATCGGATTCTTTTTCAGCCATTTCTTGGTAAGTCTCATAGACTCGATCCTCTGCTAAGCCAAGATTCTTTCCAGTTTCTTTTGAATTATCAAAATTAGAAGAAAATGATCCTGCTACTAGCTCATAATAACCATCAAGTCTTAGCGCTATTCTGTGTACTCCACCGATAAAGGCATCTTTTCCTCCACCAACCATTCCGATGCGTATTTTTCTTTCCATTAATTTATACCTAACATTTTTTTATTAGCTTTAATGTCAGCACCACTACCAGCAAAATCGTCAAATGCTTTTTCAGTAGTATTTATGATATGGTTTTTGATAAATTCTGCACCTTCTCTTGCGCCATCTTCTGGATGTTTAAGACAACACTCCCATTCAAGCACTGCCCAACCATCATAACCATATGAAGTAAGTTTTGAGAAAATTGATTTGAAATCTACTTGACCATCACCAAGTGACCTAAATCTACCAGCTCTGTTCACCCAAGATTGAAAACCACCATACACACCTTGTTTTCCTGAAGGATTTAGTTCAGCATCTTTAACATGAAACATTTTTATTTTTTCATGATAGATATCAATATGCGATAGGTAGTCTAAATGTTGCAAAACATAGTGACTAGGATCAAAAAGCATATTACATCTTTTATGATTTTCTACTTTTTCTAAAAACATTTCAAATGTTATACCATCATGAAGATCTTCACCTGGGTGTATCTCATAACATAAGTCAACCCCATTCTGATCAAAATGATCAAGTATTGGTTTCCATCTTTTTGATAATTCATCAAATGCATTTTCAATTAATCCTTCTGGTCTTTGTGGCCAAGGATAAACATATGGCCATGCAAGCGCTCCTGAAAAAGTTACATGTCTATCTAATCCTAGATTGTTTGATGCTTTAGCTGCCATCATTAATTGATTAACTGCCCATTCTTGTCTTGCTTTTGGATTACCTCTAACTTCAGGCGCAGCAAATCCATCAAAAGCAGTATCATAAGCTGGATGCACGGCAACTAGTTGACCCTGAAGATGAGTAGATAGCTCAGTGATTTCTATGTTGTGAGATTTTGTAATGCTTTTGATTTCATCACAATAATCTTTACTTTCAGATGCTTTTTTTAAATCAATTAATCTGCTATCCCAGCTAGGTATTTGTACACCTTTGTATCCTAAAGATGATGCCCACTTACATATATTAACTAAAGAGTTGAATGGTGCCTCTTCACCTACAAATTGTGCTAAAAAAATAGCAGGTCCTTTAATTTTTTTCATTTTTCCCCCTTTTAATAATTTTTAATAGTCTAAACTATTATATAAAAAAAATACTAGCAGGCACAAGCCATCTTAGATAGACTAATAAGTAAAATAATAACAATGAGAGGGAAAAATGAAAAAACTAATGATTTTAGTCTTCGTTGCTCTATTTTCTTTTTCTGCTAATTCAAATGCTAAGTCAATCACATTAGGTTGGGCCGCTTGGGACCCTGCTAATGCTTTGCAAGAGTTAACTAAAGAATTTACTGCAGAAACAGGAATAGAAGTGAACTTTGAGTTTGTACCATGGCCAAATTTTGCTGATCGTATGTTAAATGAACTTAACAACAAAGGTAAAACATTTGACCTATTAATAGGTGACTCACAATGGATTGGTGCTGGAGCTGTATATGGGCATTA
>CACFKF010000013.1 GCA_902566775.1 uncultured Pelagibacteraceae bacterium
ATAACTGATGAAAATAATTACGATCTTAAACCAATTAACGAAACTTTTAATAACACTATTGCTGGACATAATACCTTAGTAGGTTCTAATGTAAAAATTGGAATTAATACTAAAATTGGTCACAATACTATAATTGAGCAAAACGTTACAATCGGAAATAATTGTTTTATTGGATCAAATGTTATTCTTAGAAATACTTTTTTGGAAGATAATGTTCACGTTTTAGATGGTGCTATTATTGGAAAAAAAGGTTTTGGTTTTATTCCAAATAAATCAAAAAATTACAGATATCCTCATGTTGGATATGTTTTAGTTAAAAAAAATTGTGAAATAGGTGCTTGTTCAACTATAGATAGGGGATCATTGTCAATAACTGTAATTGGTGAAAACACATATTTAGATAATCAAGTTCATATTGCCCATAATGTTAAAATAGGAAATAATTGTATTATAGCTGGCCAAGTAGGTATTGCCGGTAGTACAACATTAGGAAACAATGTAATGATTGGAGGTCAGGCCGGTATATCAGGCCATTTAAATATAGGAAATAATGTTAAAATTGGTGGTGGTAGTGGTGTAATAAAAAATATACCTGACAATACTAAAGTTATGGGTTATCCAGCTACAGAAATTAGAAATTTTTTAAAAGAAAAAAAATAAATGTCTGACAAATTAAACAAAAAAGAAATAGAAAATTTATTACCACATAGAGATCCAATGCTATTAATTGATGAACTGATTAATATTAAAAAACTAAAATCTGCAACAGCGATTGTGAATGTCCAAAAAAATAGTTTTTATGTTCAAGGTCATTTCCCTGGACAACCTGTCATGCCCGGTGTGTTAATAGTAGAAGCATTTGGTCAGGCTGCTGCAGTTTTAACTGCTCATGGAATTGATAAATCAACATATGAAAACAAACTTGTTTTTTTAATGAGTATTGAAAAAGCTAGATTTAGAAATCCAGTAGTGCCTGATTGCAAATTAGAGCTTAACATAGAAGCTATTAGATCACATGGTAGAGTATGGAAATATAAAGGCGAGGCTATTGTTGAGGGAAAAAAAATGGCTGATGCCCAATGGTCTGCTACTATTGTTGATAGGAAATAATTAGCAATATTTATTGATAAGTAAATAAATTCAATTTTGATAATAAAAGATATCAATGATTGATAAAAATTCTATTATTCACAAACAAGCAAAAATTTCTGAATCTGCCGAAATAGGGCCTTATGTTGTAATTGGACCTAAAGTTGAAATTGGAGATAATGTAAAAATTTATTCTCACGTTAACATTTCAGGAAATACGAAAATAGGAGATGGAACTTTAATTTTTCCTTTTGCAAGTATTGGAAATGATCCTCAAGATCTTAAATATAGTGGTGAAAGTACTAAACTCGAAATAGGAAAAAATAATAAAATTAGAGAGTATGTAACAATAAACCCTGGAACTATAGGTGGAGGTGGTTTAACAAAAATAGGAGACAATTGTTTATTTATGATATCGTCACATGTTGCTCACGACTGTAAGGTTGGCAATAATGTGATTATAGCCAATAACGTTCCATTGGGTGGTCACGTCATAATAGAAGAGAATGTTGTGATAGGAGGTAATTCTGCAGTACAACAATTTACAAGAATTGGAAAATTAGCAATGATTGGTGGAATGACTGGCGTGTTGCACGATGTTATTCCTTATGGATTGTCTATAGGTAATAGAAACTATTTACAGGGATTGAATTTAATTGGTTTGAGAAGAGCTAATTTTGATAACAAAGATATTCTTGGCTTAATAGAATCTTATAAAGAAATTTTTTCAACAAAAAATGTCACAGCTAATTTAAATAAATTAAATGGTGAATTTAAAGAAAATCCATTAGTAAAAGATGTTATTGATTTTATAATGAAGGATAAAAAAAGATCTATTTGTACACCTTTTTCAAAAGAATAAAATGATAGGTTTAATATTTGGAGAAACCAACTTCCCAATTGAAATTCTTAGAAAAATAAAAAAAAAAAGATTAAACCATCTAATAATTGATTTAACAAAATCAAAAAAATTTAACAAAAATAAAAGTTCCTACAGTGTTTCAATCGGTCAATTCGGTAAGATTTTAAATATTCTTAAAAAAAATAATTGTCAGAAAGTTTTATTTGCTGGCAAAGTTGTTAAACCAAATATTTCAAAACTTAAGTTAGACTTCAAAGGTATTTATTATATGCCAAAAAATAATCAAAGCTTCAAAACTTGGTGACGCTGCTATTTTAAAAGAAATTATTAAAATCTTAAATAAACATCGAATAAAAACTATAAGTTCTATCGCATTTAATCCTGAACTGACACTTAAGAAAGGAAATTACTCTAAAATTATACCTAATAATAAAGATAAAGGCGATATTACCAAAGCAATAAAAACGTTAAATAAATTAAGTAAATACAATTTCAGCCAAGGTGCAGTAGTTAGAAATAAAAAAGTAATTGCTATAGAAGGAAAAGATGGTACAGAAAAAATGCTTAAAAAATGCCAAAGTAAAAAATTCGAAAAAGATGGTGTTTTGGTAAAATTTCCTAAAAAAAAACAGGATTATAGAATTGATTTACCAACAGTAGGATTAAAGACTTTAAAACAATGTAAGTCTGTAGGGCTTAAAGGAATAGTTTTAAAAAATAAACAGAACGTTTTTTTAGAAAAAAAAAAAAGTATCAGTTTTGCTAATGAAAACAGAATGTTTATTAAAGTATTATGAAAAAAATATTTGTTTTAACAGGTGAACCATCTGGAGATAAATTAGCTGCTAAAGTCATAGCTCAAATTAAAAATATTAAATCAGATATAGAATATTTGTCTGTTGGTGGAGAACACTTAAAAGTTTTAGGGATTAAATCAATATACGATCTAAAAGAAGTAACTTATCTTGGTTTCACCAAAGTTTTACTAAATATCTTTAAAATCAAAAAAAAAATCAATGAAACTGTAGAGAAAATAATAGAATTTAAACCTGATATTTTGTTTAGCATAGATAGTCCTGATTTCACTTTAAGAGTTGTTGAAAGAGTTAAAAAAATTAATCCTAATATAAAAACAATTCATTTTGTAGCACCACAAGTTTGGATTTGGAGAGAGCACAGAGTTAAAAAATTAAGATCTTTTTTAGATCATGTATTATTACTTTTTCCATTTGAAAAAAAATATTTTGATAAAGAAAATATTCAATCTACATTCACAGGTCATCCTTTGTTAGAAGAAAATGAAAAAAGTAAAACAGATATAAGTCAAATTATTAAAGATAAAAAAAAAATTATTTCAATTTTTCCTGGTAGTAGGCAATCAGAGGTTGATGTTCTGTTGCCAATTTTGATTAATTTTATAAAGATGATGAACGAAAAATATAATGATATTTTTTATGTTTTTCATTCTACAAGCGATTTTAAAAAGTTAATACAAGATAGACTATTTAAGGAAGGTTTTAAAAATTGTGGATCTATATCTGATGAAAAAATTAAATCTGAAGTATTAAAATTTTCAACTTTTGCTGTAGCTAAATCAGGAACAATTTCATTAGAAATTTGTAATTCAAAAGTGCCTTCTGTTATTATTTATAAAATGAATAATATAAATTTTTTAATTGTTAAAATGCTAGTTAAAGTAAAATATGCTAATATAATTAATATTGCAGCAAATGAGGAAATTATTCCTGAATTATTACAAGCGAATTGTAATTCTCAAAATATATTTAATAAAGTTAATGATTTTTTTAAAAATAATCAATTAATGAGGAATCAAATTGATAAGTCACAAAGTATTATTAAAAACTTTAAAACAAATCGATCTTCTGAAATTGCTGCTTCTGTTTTAGCTAATAGCCTTTAATCTTTGAATCACATCTTTTTTATCTAGTGACAAAATAATATCATATATACCGGGGCCGAATTTAGATCCGATTAATGCAATCCTAAGAGGTTGACCTACACTTTTAAAGTTTGTTTTACTATTTTTAATTAAGTTATTAATTATTTTTTCTAATGTTTCTTTATTTACATCAGACAATTTTTCAAATTCTTTTAAAAAATCTTTTAAAATAGTTTTGGATAAATTGTCTAGAATTTTTTTATCTTCTGCTGCAATTTCAATTTTATCTTTTATTAAATATTGTGAATTATTAAATATGTCTTCGAGCGTTTTAGCTTTATTTTTTAAGAAATTTATAGACTTTTTAATTTTTTCTGCTTTGTTAACAATTTTATCTTTGTAACATTCGCAGTATTCAATTAAACGATCAAAAAGATCATTTTCGCTAATGTTTTTAATATAATGTTCATTTATTGACAAAATACGACTCATGTCTAATTTTGATGGTGATCTACCTATACCTTCAATATTAAAATGTTTAATGCTTTCTTCTAAAGTAAATATTTCTTTGTCTTTATAAGACCAACCTAGTCTTAATAAATAATTTCTTAAAGCATCAGCCATGATACCAATTTTTTTATAATCTTCTAATGTTGAAGCTTTGTCTCTTTTTGATAATTTTTTACCATCAGAAGTATGAATTAAAGGAATATGTGAATATTTAGGTAAATTCCAATTCATACTTTGAAATATTTGCATTTGTTTAAATGTATTCATTTTATGATCATCACCCCTAATAATATGACTAATTTCCATTTCTTTATCATCAACAGCAGCAGATAAATTATATGTTGGCGTTCGATCTCTTCTTAATATTATAAAATCTTCTATGGTAGAATTCTCAATTTTAACTTCTCCCTGTACCAAATCATTTAAGATGGATTCTCCTTCAATCTTACTTTTGAATCTTATAACAGGATCGATATTTTTTGGCACTTCATTTAGATCTCTACATTTTCTATTGTAAATATAAGGTAATTTTTTTTGTTTGGATCTATTCTTTGCTTCTTCAATTTCTTTTTCTGAACAATAGCATTTATACGCAAAATTATTTTCTAAAAGCTTGTTAGCAATTTCTACATGTAATTTTAATTTTGTTGATTGAATATAATTTTCTTTATCTGATTTAATTCCTATCCATTTTAAAGATTGAATTATTTGATTTATGTATTCGTCTTTTGATCTTTCTTTATCAGTATCTTCAATTCTTAGATAAAAATTTCCTTTTTGATTTTTAGAATATAGCCAATTAAATAATGCAGTTCTTACCCCGCCAATATGCAAAGGACCTGTTGGAGATGGAGCAAATCTAGTTGCTACTTTTGACATTTAATACGTTTAGACTATTTTTTTAGAAGTTTCTATATAAAGATACAAGAACGCCTTGAATTTTTACTCTATCAGGACCAAAGATTTTTGTTTCGTAATTTCTATTTGCGCTTTCAAGAGCTACAGTTTTTCCTTTTCTTCTAATTCTTTTTAGCATTGCTTCATGGTCATCAATTAAAGCCACCACAATTTTTCCATTGTCGGCTACATCCGTTCTTTTTACAATAACAGTATCACCCTCATTAATTCCAGCCTCAATCATAGAGTCACCTTGAACCTTTAGGCCAAAAAATTCACCATTTTTTTCTATATTTGAAGGCAAAGGTATTCTAGAAACTTCATTTTGTATTGCTTCAACAGGGGTTCCGGCTGCAATTTTTCCCAAAACTGGAATTTCAGAATTTTCATCGTTTGATGTATTTTCATCCAAACCACCTTTAATGACACTTGGTGAAAAGTTGTTATATATATCATTAGCAGAAGCTGTTTCTGGTAATTTTACAACCTCTAAAGCTCTAGCTTTATGAGCTAATCTTCTAATAAAACCTCTCTCTTCCAGAGCACTTATTAGTCTATGAATTCCTGATTTTGATTTTAAGTTTAGAGAAAGTTTCATCTCTTCGTAAGAAGGTGACACACCCGATGATCTCAACTTTTTGTTGATATACATTAATAGGTTTTTTTGTTTTTTCGTTAGCATAGAACAAACATCGTACATTTATGTTCTACAAAAGTTCTTTTGATAGAGCAAGAGGTTAAAAAGCCTTTAAAATATAGATTATTTAACTATAAAACTGAAAAAATAGAATTATTTTTTTGATTTTTTAATAATGATTCACCAATCAAAAAAGTTTTAATTTTTGTTTTTTTATTAATATCTAAAAGTTCTTCTTTTGTTTTAATTCCGCTTTCAGAAATTAAAGGTGAAGGATGATTTAGCAGAACATCATAAATATCATAAGTTGTATTTATTTCAGTTTTTAATGTTTTTAAATTCCTATTGTTAATGCCAACTAATGCATCAGTGTATTTTAAAGATTTTCTAGCTTCTTCAACAGTGTGCACCTCAACAATTACCGACATATCATTATTTAAAGCTTCTTCATAAAGTTCGTCGGCAACTTTTTCACTCACAGCCGCAAGAATGATTAATATTGCATCTGCTCCATAATATTTAGCAAAATGGACTTGATAAGTATCTATAAAAAAATCCTTACACAAAATTGGAATATGCATACTCAAGGGATCCATTGGGTTACACAAAGATTTAATTTTGTATATATCAGACATATTTCCATAAAAAAATTCTTCTTCTGTTAAAACAGATAAGCAAGTAGCATTATTTTTATAATATATTTTTGCTATATCTACAGGATTGTATTTTTCAATTATTATACCCGCCGAAGGACTTGCTTTTTTAATTTCAGCAATAATTGATAAACTATTATTTTGTATATTTTGTTCAATTCTATCTTTGAAATTTATAAAACACATAGTATCGGGTTTATGTTCTAAAAAATTTTCTAAAGGTCTTTTTTTTTTTAACTCAGAGATCCTAATTTTTTTTTTACTAATAATTTTTTGTAATATATTTTCAGACATTTTGCAGTGATTTTAAATGTTCGTAAGTTTTTCCAGTTAAAATAAATTTTCTAACATTTTCATAAGAGTCATTAAAATTAGAATATTTTTCCATTACAATTAATCCTGCTGCTGCATTTAAACAAACAGCTTTTGAAAAATCATTATCTTCACCTTTAAATATATCAATCATTTTATTAGCATTAAATTTGGCATCATTACCTAATAAGTTTTTAAATTCATCTGCTTTTACATTTAATTGTTTTGGATCAATTGTTAATTCATTTATTTCATTATTTTTTAATTGAACAATATTAGTTTTAGCATATGGTGAAATTTCATCCAACCCATCTTCACTATTGACTATCCAAGCAAATTTAATATTTAAATTTTTAAGCGCATCAGCAAAGATCTTAAGCAATTTTTTATCAAAAACCCCAACAACTTGTCTATCGACAAGGGCAGGGCTACTTAAAGGCCCTATCATATTAAATATGGTTCTTTTTCCAATTTTTTTTCTTGTTGGGCCAACATATTTCATTGCACTATGATAATTTGGAGCAAACATAAAACCAAAATTATTTTTATTTATTTGTTCTTCGATTTCTTTTGGTTCTAAATTAATTTTAATATTCAATGCTTCCAATACATCCCCAGAACCGCATTTAGAAGAAACTGCTTTATTTCCATGTTTTGCTACTTTAATTCCCATGCTAGCTAATAATAGTGCTGATGCTGTTGATATATTTAGTGTGTTTTTTCCATCCCCCCCAGTACCACATGTATCCACACAGTTTTGTACATTAACTCTTTTAGCCTTATTTCTTAAAACATAGACACCGCCAGCAATTTCATCTGAAACTTCACCTTTTGCAGAAAGCAATGTAAGAAAATCAAATATTTCAATATCTGATGCCTGTCCATTCATTAATATTTCAAATGCAGCTTTACTATCTTCAAAAGACAAATTTTGCTTACTTTTGAGTTTTGATAAAAATTCTTTCATTTCTAATTATAATTTATAAAGTTTTTAAGAAGTTTTAAACCAATTGGAGTTTTAATGCTTTCAGGATGAAATTGTACACCGTGTACATTGTATTTTTTATGCATTAAACCCATAATAACACCATCTTTAGTTTCAGCCGTAATTATTAAATTCTTAGACATTGTTTTTTTATCAACAATTAAACTATGATATCTAGTAGCTTCAAATTTTTTGGGAGAATTTTTTAAAATACCAATTTTTTTTGATAAAATTATACTTGTTTTACCATGCATCAACCTATTTGCTTGTATGATTTTTGATCCAAAAACTTGTCCAATTATTTGATGGCCAAGACACACACCAAGTATAGGAATTTTTTTATATAAAGATTTGACTATATTAATACAATTACCAGCTTGATTTGGATTGCCTGGACCTGGTGAGATTACTATTTTGTCGTATTTTTTTTTTATAATTTCTTTGGAATTAATTTTATCATTTCGAATAACATGAACATTAGTTTTTAATGAGGATAAATAATGATAAAGATTAAAAGTGAAACTATCATAATTATCTATTAATAATATTTTCATAAATTATCTTAAAGCATTTATTAATGCTTTTGCTTTATTTACAGTTTCTGTATATTCATTTAATGGTTTGCTATCAGCAACAATACCTGCGCCAGCTTGAACATAGAATTTATTATTTTTTGCTAAAGCAGTTCTAAGAGCTATACAAGTATCAAAATCTCCATTTGATGAGAAATAACCAATTCCACCAGCATAAATTTTTCTTTTTGTTTTTTCTAGTTCATCAATTATTTCCATTGCACGTATTTTTGGTGCACCTGAAACTGTTCCAGCTGGAAAACCAGACAATAAAGATTTAAATTTAGAATTTTTGTAATTAAAATCACCTACAACATTAGACACTATATGCATGACATGCGAATATTTTTCTATTTTGAAATGTTCGGTAACTTTAACAGTATTAATTTTTGATACTTTTCCGACATCATTTCTGCCAAGATCTAGCAACATTAAATGTTCTGACAACTCTTTTTTATCTTTAAGCAGATCTTTCTTGTAAAAAATATCTTGTTTTTTATTGATACCTCGTGGTCTTGTGCCCGCAATTGGACGAATAGTTATTTTATTATTTCTTAATCTTACCAATATTTCTGGACTTGCACCTATGATTTGAAAATCATGAAAATTAAAAAAATACATGAAAGGCGAAGGATTTGTTATTCTTAATTTTTTGTATATTTCCAACGGTTTTTTACTTAAGTTTGTTTCAAATCTTTGACTTAAAACTACCTGAAAAATATCGCCCTTTTTAATATATTTTTTAGCTTTTCTTACCATCGAAATAAAATTTTTCTTTTTAGTGTTAGACTTAATTTTTACTGTTTGAGATAATTTTTCATTAGGAATAATTTTTTGCAAGGTAATTAATTTTTTTAAATTAGTGATTTCATTCTTAATATAATTAAATTTATTATTGTAATTGAGAATTTTATGATCTTTAAAACAATTAAAAATAAAGTAGATTTTTTTTTTTATATTATCGTAAATAATTAATTTAACTGGTCTAATTAATCTTACATCTGGCAAATTTAAGTCATTTTTACAAGTATTAGGAATTTTTTCTAAATATCTAATAATATCGTAGGAGAAATAACCAGAAATTATAGAACTTATTGGTGGTAAGCCTCTGGGAATATTAAAATTAAAATTTTCTATAATTTTTTCTATAATTTTTTTTGGAGATCCTTTTATTTTTCTTTTTTTTTTTGAAGTAATAAAATAACTTTGATTGTTATTAAATTCCCAAATTTTGTCAGGATCTTTTCCAAAAATAGTATATCTACCTCTTACTTTTCCTTTTTCGACAGATTCAAAAACAAAACTATTTTTTTCTTTAAGAAAATTATTAATTAAATTTATTAAAAAGTTTTCATTTTTTACTTTTAATGATGAATAAATTACTTGATTTGCCTTTTGTTTATGTATTCTTTTGAAAACTTTGAGACTTATATTTATCATTATCGAAAGTAGTTTTTAACTCTTTCCAATGTTTTTTCATTAACTTTAACTTTGTACTTACTATTAATAAATAAATTATATGAATCATATACAGTATCTTTGATTTTATTATCAGCTTGTCTTTTATACTTTGAAAAATTTTCTGAAGTTTTTGAAATATTTTCGTATGAGATATTTATTATTTTTGCTAAATAAATATTTTTTTCATTATCGCTTATAAGTATGAAGTCATTTTTTGATTTTGAGTATAAATATTTAACACTGTCAATACTAAATTTTTTGTTATCATTTATTGATTCGATTTGAATTTTGGATGAATTATTATTTGATAGTTTTTCAAAATCATTTTGAGTAAATTTTTTCTCACTTATCTTTCTAATCAAGTTACTATTAAATTCAAATTTTGATTTATTGAATAACATTTCATTAATTTTGCTAATAAATTTTTCATCTTTTAGATTTGGTAAAACTTTTTTTATATTTGTTATTTCGTAGAGTATGTAAAAATCATTTTCATCTAAGAGTTCTACTTGATTGATTTCGGAACTTTTATATATTTTTTTATAAAATTTATCTACATTTTCATTTTTGTTAATTTTAAAATCATCTTCAATAAATGTTTCTAAATTATATTTTTTGCTTATATTTTCAAAACTAATACCATTTGAAATTTCATTTTCTATTTCATCAATTTTTTCAAAGAATAAATTGCTGAATTCATCTAAACCAATTAAATTTTTTGGGGTAATTTTTGAATATTTAAAACCAATAAATTTTTCTTTTAGCTTTTCTCCATTGTCCTCAATAAACTTTTTAATTTCGTTATCTGTAAAATCTTCTTTTTTTTTATAAAAATTTGTTAGATTTAAATAATTTAAAGTTAATTCTTTTGTCTGGTCGTTAAAACTATTATTTGTTAAAAACAATGGTGAACTTACACCGCCGCTAATGTAATCAAATAAATTTTTTCTCAGTTCATCTTGTCTTAATTTAAATTCAAATTCAGGAGCTGAAATGTTATTTGATAATAAAAATTTTTCATATTTAATTCTTGAAAATTTACCGCTTTCATCTAAAAAATTTTCACTTTTTTTAATTCTTTTGTTTAAAGTGGAGTCAGATATAATAAAATTTAAATCTTGAATTTCCATAACTATTATTTTTTCAGAAATTAGTTTCGTTAAAAGTTCTTCAATTATATTGTTTTCAATATTATTTTTAATTTCTTCTAATTCAATTTTGGATGAATTTAGATGAATTTGAAAATCTTGAGTAGAAATACTTTTGTTATTAATTTTTGCTATATTATTTTTATTTCCTCCACTAAAAAGTCCACCCATGCCCCATAAAACAAATGGAACTATTAGTATTGCAACTAAAATTCCAGCAGCTTTTGTATTAGCAAAATTTCTTATTTTGTTTAACATTTTGTATTCTTTAATTTATTGATCTATAAAAGACAAACCTATAGATTAAATTCATCGTTATGACAAATAAATATAAGTACTTTGTAGCAAATTGGAAAATGTTTGGTGATATTAAAACGGTAAATTCTATATATACCGTTATTAAAGCAAGCAAATCTAGAAATTTTAGTAAAGCAAAAATAATTTATTGCCCACCATATACGCTATTAAATACTTTCGTTAATAAACTTAAAAAAACAAAAGTTGAGGTTGGGGCTCAAAACTGTCATCAATCTAGTTCTAACGGACCATTCACAGGATTTATAAATTCAAAAATGATCAAAAAATTAGGATGTAAATATGTAATAATTGGTCATTCTGAAAGTAGAAATAGTGGAGATACGAATATTTTAATTAACAAAAAAATAAAATCTTCATTAGAAAATAGTTTAACTGTAATTTTTTGCATAGGAGAAACATTTAAGGAAAAAAAAAAAAATAAAACAAAAAAAATATTAATTAATCAAATTAAAAAAGGACTTAAAAATATTAAAAATATTAAAAATATAATCATTGCTTATGAACCAGTTTGGTCTATTGGAACTGGTTTAGTTCCAAAAAATGAGGAGTTATTAAATAATATTTTATTCATAAAAAAGTTTTTAAGAAAAAATTTTAATTATAAAAAAACAAGAGTTTTGTATGGAGGTTCAGTAAGTCCTTATAATATAAAGAATTTGAATGAAATTAATCAAATTGATGGTTTTTTGATAGGGGGCGCATCACAAAATTCAAACAAATTTATTGATATAATAAAAAAATCCTTTAATTAATCACCATGGAAAATATTCTTTTAACCGTTAATGTTGTTTTGGCAATAATACTTGTAATACTTGTTTTAATTCAAAAATCTGAAGGTGGAGCTTTAGGAATAGGCATTTCCCAAGATAATTTTATGTTTTCAAGAACTGCTGGAAATTTTATGACCAAAGCGACTGGGTTTGTTGCAACTTTGTTTATTATTTGTAGTTTGTCATTAACTATAATATCTAGAGGAGATTTAGAGCCAACAGTGTCAGTTATGGATAAAGTTGAGGAAGCTTCTGATGATACTCCAAAAATTCCAGAAAATAATAATTAATTTTCTTCCAATTATATAAAATATTGCTTATAAGATAATTCCATGGCGCGATATATATTCGTAACTGGCGGCGTGGTCTCATCATTAGGTAAGGGTCTTTCTTCTGCATCACTGGCTTATCTTTTACAGTCTAGAGGGTATAAAGTTAGAATTAGAAAGCTAGATCCATATTTAAACGTTGATCCCGGCACAATGAGCCCATTTCAGCATGGTGAAGTTTTTGTAACAGATGACGGTGCTGAAACTGATTTAGATTTAGGTCATTACGAAAGATTTTCAGGAATTTCTGCGAAACAGTCTGATAATATAACAACAGGTCAAATTTATAGCGATGTTTTGAAAAAGGAACGTAAAGGAAAATATTTAGGTAAAACAGTTCAAGTTATTCCTCATGTTACAGATCGCATTAAAGAGTTTATAAAAAATGATATAAAGAATGAAGACTTTGTTATTTGTGAAATTGGAGGAACTGTTGGTGACATAGAAAGTTTGCCGTTTGTAGAAGCCATAAGACAATTTTCAAATGATATAGGGAAACAAAACACTTTATTTATTCATTTAACTCTAGTTCCATACATGAAAGCATCAGATGAAATAAAAACTAAACCAACTCAACATTCAGTTAAAGAGTTAAGAAGTATTGGTATTCAACCTGATATTATAATATGCAGATGTGAGAAAAGCATACCACTAGATCAAAAGAAGAAAATTTCTTTATTTTGTAATGTCAATATTAAGAATGTTATACAAACGATCGATGTAAAAACTATTTATGAAGCGCCAATTAGCTTTAATGGTGAGAAACTCGATAAACAAGTTCTTGAATATTTTAAATTGAAATCAAAGAAAAACGTTAATCTAAATCCGTGGAAAAAAATAACCAAAGTAGTAATTAACTCAAAAAAATATGTTGATATCGCAATAATAGGGAAGTATGTAAATTTAAAGGATGCTTACAAATCTTTAGATGAGGCCCTTGTTCATGGAGGAATTAAAAATAATTTAAAAGTTAACTTAATACGAATTGAATCTGACAATTTAAAACCTTCAGATATAAAAAATAAATTAAGAAACGTTTCTGGAATCCTAATACCCGGTGGATTTGGCAAAAGAGGAACAGAAGGTAAAATAGCAGCAATTAAATATGCTAGAATTAACAATGTGCCTTTCTTGGGGATTTGTTTTGGAATGCAAATGGCTATAATTGAATTTGCAAGAAATATTTTAAAGATTAATAAAGCTTCATCTAGCGAATTCAATCAAAAATGTATTCCAGTAATAGGATTGATTAACGAATGGAAAAAAGATGGAATAACTATAAAGGGTACTAACAAAGATTTAGGAGGCACCATGAGATTGGGGTCTTATGATGCTGAATTGACAAATAATTCTTTAATTAAAAGTATATATAAATCAAAAATAATTAAAGAAAGACACAGACATAGATATGAAGTTAATATTAATTATAAAAAGCAATTTGAAAAAAAAGGTTTAATTTTTTCTGGAAATTCACCTGATAAAAATTTACCTGAGATTGTTGAATTAAAAAACCATCCTTGGTTTATTGGTGTTCAGTTTCATCCTGAATTTAAATCTAGACCTTTGTCACCACATCCTTTATTCTCATCTTTTATAAAAGCTGCAAAAAATCATAAAAAATGAAAAATTTAACAGTTAAATGCGGAAGTATTGATATATCGAATACAAATAGATTTTGTTTGATAGCTGGTCCATGTCAACTTGAAACAGAACAACATGCAATGGATATGTCAGGAAAAATTAAAGAAATTACATCAAAATTAGATATTAATTTCATATACAAAACATCTTTTGATAAGGCAAACAGAACAAGTTTAAAAGGAAAAAGAGGTATAGGTTTGGAACAATCTCTATCTATTTTTGATAAAATTAGAAGTGAAATAAAAATTCCTATACTTACAGATATTCACAATGTTGAACAATGTTCTATAGTAGCTGAACATGTTGACATATTGCAGATACCAGCTTTTCTTTGCCGGCAAACTGATCTGTTAATAGCTGCAGCTAAAACAAAAAAAATAATTAATGTGAAAAAAGGTCAATTTCTTGCACCTTGGGATATGGTTAACGTTACAAAAAAAATTTCAGATTCTGGGAATAATAATATTCTTGTAACTGAAAGAGGTGCTAGCTTTGGATACAATACTTTAATTTCTGACATGAGATCTTTGCCAATTATGGCTAAAAATGGTTACCCTGTTATATTTGATGCAACACATTCTGTCCAGCAACCTGGAGGGCAAGGTGATTCAAGTGGTGGTCAAAGAGAATTCGTTGAATATTTGTCAAGAGCAGCTGTAGCTGTTGGTGTGGCAGGTATATTTATGGAAACACATCAAGATCCTGATAATGCGCCATCTGATGGCCCAAATATGATTCCATTATCTAATCTTGAAAATTTATTAAAACAATTAATAGAAATAGATAAAATTATAAAAAACAATTAGTGACCAAGATTAAAAAAGTTCATGCGAGACAAGTTTTTGATAGCCGAGGTAACCCAACTGTTGAAGCTGAAATTACTTTAAATAATAATATTAAAGCATCCTCAATAGTCCCTTCGGGAGCTTCCACTGGAGCTTTTGAAGCTCATGAGCTAAGAGATAATGATAAAAATTATTTTTTAGGTAAAAGTGTTTTAAAAGCTGTTAAAAATGTGAACTCAGTAATTTCCGAAAAAATTATAGGGCAAGATCCAAATAATCAAAAAAATATAGATGAAATTCTACTAAATCTGGATGGCACTAATAACAAAAAAAACTTAGGAGCAAACTCGTTACTTGCAGTTTCTATAGCTGTTAGAAAAGCTTCAATTATTTTAAATAATGAAACTTACTTAAATTCTAATAAAACTTTTTCTCTACCTTATCCGTTAATGAACATCATTAATGGAGGAGCTCATGCCGACAATGACTTGAACATTCAAGAATTTATGATTAGGCCAGACTCAGCAAAAAACTTTATGGATGCAATAGAAAAATGTTTTCTTGTGATACAAAATTTAAAAAAAATTTTAAAGTCTAAAAAATTTCTTACAAATGTAGGTGACGAAGGAGGTTTTGCACCTTCTTTAAACTCTAATGAAGAAACTCTAAACTTTATTGTGGATGCTATTGAAAAATCTAAATTAAAACCCGGTTTAGATATTTCGATATGTTTAGATGTAGCTGCCAATGAGCTTATTGATGATAAAGGCAACTATTCAATTCAATCAAGTAATCATGAAACAGTTGACAATGTTATAAAATATTACCAAAATATTGTTTCAAAATATCCTATAAAATCCATAGAGGACCCTTTTGCCGAAGAAGATTGGAATGCATGGTCTAAACTAACTTCTGCTATTGGTAAAAATGTTCAAGTTGTTGGTGATGACTTATTTGTTACTAATGAAAAGAGACTTACTAAAGGAATTGAAGGAAAATCTGCTAACTCGATACTAGTTAAAGTTAATCAAATCGGCACTTTAACTGAAACGTTAAATGTTATTGAATTGGCACAAAAAAATAATTTTTCCTCAGTTATCTCTCATAGATCAGGTGACTCAGAAGATACATTTATTGCAGATTTAGCAGTAATGACAAACTCATCTCAAATTAAAACTGGTTCTTTAGCTAGATCCGAAAGAGTTGCAAAATATAATCGTTTATTGAGAATAGAAGAGGAACTTGGAAATAAAGCCAAAATGAATATTCTTTAAATTATGTTTAAAATTATAAAAAAAAATTATTTTTTACTTATATCTACCTTTGTGATGTTATATTTTGTTTTTAATCTTTTAGACGGAGAACGTGGTATATTTTCTTATATTAAGAAAAAAGAAATATTAAAAAACCTTCAAAAAACCGAAAAAGATTATGTAAACAAAATCAATGATCTCGAGTTTAAAAATTCTTTATTAACCACAAATTTAGATCTTGATTACATAGAAACATTAATTAGAAGTAAATTTTTTTTTGTAAAAAAGGAAGAAACTATTTATATAATTACTAATGACAATTAGACACCCTGAAAAAATTAAAAAACCTATTAATCCATTAAAAAAAAAACCAAATTGGATTAAATCTAAACTTACTAATAGTCAGGAGTTTTTTTTAACCAAGACCATAGTGAATCAATATAATCTTAAAACCGTTTGTCAGGAGGCTAACTGCCCAAATATTACTGAATGCTGGAACAAGAAACATGCAACATTCCTAATTATGGGTGATACTTGTACGAGAGCATGTGCTTTTTGTGATATTATAACTGGTAAACCTAAATCACTAGACCCTTTGGAGCCACAAAAAATTTCTTCTGCTATAAAAAAATTAAATTTGAAACATGCAGTAATAACATCTGTAGATAGAGACGATCTATTTGATGGTGGGGCTAAGCATTTTTATGAAGTTATTATAGAAACTAGAAAAAATAATCCAAATACTTCTATAGAGGTTTTAACTCCAGATTTTTTAAGAAAAGGAGATTCATATAAAAAAGTTATAGAAGCCAAACCTGATGTTTTTAATCATAATATTGAAACTGTTCCTAGTCTATACAGAAAAGTAAGGCCTGGTTCTAGATACTTTGCATCTTTAGAACTTTTAAAAAATGTAAAAAAAATAAATAAAAATATTTTTACTAAATCGGGACTAATGGTGGGTTTGGGAGAAAATAATGATGAGATCTTACAAGTAATGGATGATCTAAAATCTGCTGATGTCGATTTTTTAACGATAGGACAATATTTACAACCATCTACAAAACACCATCCTCTGAATAGATATTATAGACCAGAAGAATTTGTGGAGTTGAATAATATTGCTAGATCTAAAGGTTTTTTATTAGTTTCATCTTCACCGCTAACACGATCTTCTTATCATGCAGATGATGACTTTGCTAAACTTCAAAGTAATAGAATAAGCCAAACTAATGCCAAAAGCATCAGTTAAAAGAGCTATAGAGTGTAAAAAAGGACAGTTAATTGATCTAGTTCTTGATATTGAAAAGTATCCTACATTTGTTCCTTTTTGTTTAGGTGCTAAAATTTATTCAAGAAAAGAGCAGGGAGATTTATTGCTAATAGTGGCAGATTTAACTATTGGAAAAGGTCCTTTTAAAGATACTTATAAAAGTGATGTTAAGTATAATAAAAAAGAAGACACTATTTATGTAACAAATCTTGACGGTCCTCTTAAACACTTAGAAAATAAGTGGTATTTTAAAGAAGAAAATAAGATTACCGAAGTTTATTTTGAAGTTGATTTTGAATTAAAAAATGATTTTTTAAATATTGTTATGACTAAATCCTTTCAATTTGCTTTAGATAAAATTGCCGATTCATTCGAAAAAAGGGCAGAGGAATTATTTAATAAAACTTAGGATTAAATTTAAAGCTTTATTAACAGCTGCTCTTTGAATCAACAATCTTTGCTTATTTTTAAATAAATACTTTTTAACCAATGTTTTGTTGTCTTTTTTTATACCTATAAAAACTAAACCTACAGGTTTTTTCTTTGTTCCACCTCTAGGTCCAGCAATCCCAGTAATTGATAAAGAAATATTAGTTTTACTAATTCTATTTAAATTTTTAAGCATTAATAAACAAGTTTCATGACTAACAGCACCATGTATCCTTACTATTTTTTTTGGAATTTTAAGAATATTGATTTTTGCTTCATTAGAATACGCAACAATGCCAAGATTAAAAACTTTAGAAGAACCACTTATTGAAGTTATTGAACTGGAAAGCAATCCACCAGTGCAAGATTCTGCTAAAGATATTTTAAGATTTTTTTTTATTAACAATTTAATTATTTTTTTTAAAAGTTTTTTCATCTAATATTAAATTTATCTATTTTTCTAAATCAAAATTATCAGCTGGAAAGTGCATCCATCCTGTAATCATGTATTTTTTTCCGCTTTTTAGAATTTCACCTGTGTGTGCATGTGTCCATTCAGCCGGCCAAATTAGTGTCTTACCAATTTCAGGTTTAATTTTTATTCCATAATGATTAAAATTTGTTTGTCCTCCATCATCAACATCATTAAGGTATGTCATCCAAGCAAACAATCTATGCAAGGTAGCTATAGAAGTTCTTTCACTGTGAAGTACAGCAAAATGGTCTCCTGGAGAATATTCTCCGATGTTGAATTCACCTATATCAATATCTTTAAGCATAGATTTTAAAAAAGGCCATTGATTTTGATAGTCCAAAAAACATTTATGTAATTCATTTACATACCGTTTAAGTATTTCAAATTTTGGTTTTTTCAAATCATTTGGGCTAACTGTAATATCAATTCTGCTTTTTTTCTTTAAATCTTTTCCGCTAGCAGTAATGCCCTGTTTTTGTAAATCTTTATTATTTTGAAAAAAATCAGTAATTTCATTGCATAATTTGTTATTTTCCAAATTCCAACATCCAATAAAATGTGTTTGTTGTGTATTGATACTTACTCTTTTCATTTCATTACCATCAAATTATATTAACATTATTTTGTGTAAATCTAATAACTCCATCACCTTTTCTAATATAAGCTAAACCTTTATTATGTTGAGAGATTTTAAGTAATAAACTGCCATAACCTGAATAACCCTTTTTATAAGTTGGATCTAAACTTAATAGTTTCTCATAACAGTTTTTTGCTTTTTGCATTTTTTTTAATTCTTGCAGTATATTTCCATAATTATAATAAACATTTGAATAATTAGGATTTATTTGTATTGCTTTTTCATAACAATTTATTGCTTTTTGATATTCTCCTAATTCTTTATGTGCAATTCCGAGATTAGTATATGCAGACGCATGATTAGGATTTATTTGTATTGCTTTTTCATAACAATTTATTGCTTTTTGATGTTCACCCATCTTATTAAGTGCTAATCCAAAATGATTATGTGCATCTGCATTATTTGGTTGAATGATTGTTAACTTTTGGAAAGAATTTATTGATTTTTGTATCTCACCCATCTCTTTAAACAATATTCCAAGATTGATATGTGCTTGTGTATAATTTGGGTCAATTTGTATTGCTTTTTCATAGCAATCTTTTGCCTCTAGGTACTTTTTTAATTCTTTATACATTATTCCAAGATTATAATACACACCTGCAGAATTAGGATTTATCTCTAATATTTTTTTGTAAAGATTTTCGGCAACTTGAAAATTATTATTTTTATGATTTTTAACAGCCAAAGTAAAAGTTTCTTCTATATTTAAATTTTTATTCATGTGATTAAAACCATATATAAAACTAAAATAGCCACTACATATAATCCTGCAGCAACATCATCCATAATAACACCAAAACTGTTTTTAAAATTTTTATCATAATAACTTACAGGATAGGGTTTAGCGATATCAAAAATTCTAAATAGAATAAACATAATGAAATATGATGTTAAAACATGAGCTGTTTCTTTTGTTCCTTCATGTGCAATTTCGTAAAGGCATATTGGAATTGATTGACCAATAAATTCATCAATTACTACTTCCTTAGGATCTTTATTATCCAAATTTTTAATAAAAATATTTACTGCAAAAAATGAGATAAAAAAAATTATAATTAAAAAAAATAAAAAAGTGTTTGGTGAAATGTTTAGAATTTGGAATAAAAAAAATAAAAATAAAGTTGTTGTTAAAGAAGCAAAACTGCCAGGAATTTTTTTAATTTTACCTATTCCAAACAAACTAACAAATAAAAAATTAATTTGATTAAACATATTTTATTACTGAGGTAATTACTTCGCAGGCTATAGCTTTTTCTTTTCCAATTACACCTAATCTTTCTGTAGTTTTACCTTTTATGTTAATTTGGTTTGTTGAAATTTCGCAAAGTTTTGAAATCTTTTGAATCATTTTATTCTTATGCTTAGATATTTTTGGTGTTTGTGTAATTATATTAATATCAATATTGTTAATAGAATAATTATTTAATTTTATTTGATTTATAACATTTTTAAGCAAAACAGTAGATCTTATATTTTTATATTTTTTATTTTTGTTTGAAAATTTTTCTCCAATATCTCCCATTTTACAAGCACCCATAATTGAATCAATAATTGCATGTAACACCGGATCACCATCCGAATGTCCCAATGTACCAAGTGGAGATGGAATTATTATACCACCTAAATATAGTTTTCTTTTATGAACCAATCTATGAACGTCAAAACCTATACCGTATTTTAAATTTTTCTTTTCTACAACGTCAGATTTTAAAGTAATTTTATAATTGTCTATTTCTCCATTTGTAAATTTTACTTTTTTATTAGCTTCAATAAATAAATTTGCATCGTCGGTAACGCTTGATATATTTTTTTTTTGAAGTTGAAAAAGAGCTTTATAATCAAATGCTTGTGGTGTTTGTGTTAAATATATTTTATCCCTGTCTATATTTTTTAATTTTCCTTTATCTTTAAACTTAACTGAATTATTTGTTTTGATAACAGGAATAGAGCATTTATACTTTTTTAAACCATTCAATAAATTTGAAATTAATTTTAATGAGAAATTTGGCCTAGCAGCATCATGAATAAATACTTTAGAAATTTTATCGTTCTTAATACTTCTTAACGCATTAAATGACGACTCTGCTCTATTTTTGCCACCATTAATAATTTTAATTTTTTTTAACTTTATATTTTTAAGAAATTTTTTATGTTTTTTATTAATGACAAGGACTATTTTATTAAACTTTTTTGATTCTTTTGCTTTATTAATTGAGTGTATAAATAGTGGTTTTCCTTTATATAAATAGTATGGTTTTGGGGTTTTTGATTTAAATCTTTTACTTTCTCCAGCTGCTAGTATTATAAAGCAATTATTCATAATTAAATTTATAAGAAATTTTATATGATTTCAAATTTATGTTTCGATTTATAAAAGAAAATATATTTATTGCTATAATTTTTATAGTTACTTTATCTGTTGGATTTTTAACTTTTTTAACATTTATAAATAAAAGTTTTATTAAATTAACTGATTCCAATCTTCAATATCTTTTATTAGCAAATATTTTACTTTTATTTGTTTTTTTTTATATCATTTTTAGAGAGATAAAAAATTCCATAAAAAATGATATGGATGTCAAAGGCTCAGTTGCTAATAGAAAATATATTACTTTTTTTTCTCTCTTCACACTAATACCATCTGTTTTAATATCTATATTTTCATTATTTCTTTTCTCTTTTGCACTAGAGAAATATTTAGATAAAAAAATAACAACAGTTGTAAACAATTCTTATGAATTAGCAAAAAATTATGTTGATGAAAAAAGAAATAAAGTTGAGTCTGATATTGTAATGGTAGCTTTCGATTTAAATAAAAATTACAATATGTATAATAATCAAAATAAAACAAATTTTCAAAGATTCCTTGATACTCAAAGAATAATTAGAAACTTAGATCAAATACACTTAATTGATAAAAATAAAAATGTAATTATGTCATCATCAAATTCAGGTTATATACCAGTTGAAGATAGAGCTTTAAAAATGGTTTTAAATGATGATAGACCATTAAAAATTATTAATACTTTCGAAAATAAATCAGCAGCAATTATTAAATTGAGTTCATTTGAAAACACATTTTTATATGTAGTTAAATTTTTAGATGAAGAAATATCAAATTATTTATTAGAATCTCAAGAAGCTATTAATTTTTATTATATCGTAGAAGAAAAAAGTACTGGTATAAAGATTTCATTTATTCTTATTTACTTAGTGGTAGTTACATTATTGCTATTTTTGTCAATTTCTATAGCAATTAAATTTTCATCAAGATTTTTTAGATCAATTAACAATCTTATACTGGCCTCAACAAGTATTGGTAAAGGCGATTTAGATAGTAAAGTTCCAGAAATTAAAACCGATATTGAGCTTGAAACTTTAAACAAAAATTTTAATTTGATGATTGATCAATTAAAATCTCAACAAGAAAAACTTTTACTAACAGAAAGGCATGAAGCGTGGGAAAATGTTGCAAGAAAATTAGCCCACGAAATAAAAAACCCTTTAACTCCAATTCAACTAACTATTGATAGATTGAAAAACAAATACGAAAAATCTATTGAAAGTGATGAAAAAGAAAACTTTAAAAATTATCTTAAAACTATTATTAAACAAATTAATCAAATAGAAAATTTAGTTAACGAATTTTCTGATTTTGCAAGAATGCCAAAACCTGTTTTTAAGAATAATGATATTATCGAAATAGCTAAAAATAATATTTCTTTGTTACAAGAAGTTGATCAAACAATTTTGATCAATTTTAATTATGATCATGATGATTTGTTAATAAATTGTGACAGTGAACAAATAAGTAGAGTTTTTTTCAATCTAATAAATAATTCTATAGAAAGCATTCAAGAAAAATCAAATAAAAATGGCCATTTTAGTAAGATTATAGATATAGAAATAGTAGATAAAAAAGATTATATAACTATCAATATAACAGATAATGGAATTGGTTTTTCTAAGGATACTATAAAAAATATTACAAAACCTTATTACACCACTAAAACAAAAGGCTCAGGACTTGGTTTATCAATAGTGAATAAGATAATAAATGATCATAATGGAGAAATTAAATTTAATTCAAAAAATAATGGAGCAGAAGTAAAAATAATTTTAGTTAAAAATTAATGTCTTCAGAAATCTTAATTATTGATGATAATCCAGATATTAGAAATATTATAAAAGATCTAATAGATGAATCTGGTTTTAAGACCAGAGTTGCAGCGAATTACAATCAAGCATTATCTGAGATTGATAAAAAGTTACCTGATGTAGCTATTATAGATGTAAAATTAGACAAAGGTGACAACGACGGTATTGAATTATTAACTCACATAAAAAAAAAAAATAAAGATATACCAGTTATAATTATCTCGGGACATGCAAACATTGAAATGGCTATAAAATCACTTAAATCTGGTGCTTTTGAATTTATCCAAAAACCTTTTGACCAAGAAAGATTGATGAATTTTGTGAACAGAGCAGTAGAAAATTATAAATTAATTAGTGAAAATAAAATTTTACAAACTCAGCTATTTCATACATTTGAATTTATTGGCAAAAGTCAAAATGTATCAAAAATAAGAGATCAAATTGAAAAATTATCAACTTCTGAAAGCAGAATTTTTATAAATGGCCCTACCGGATCAGGCAAAGAATTAATTGCTAGAAAAATTCATAAAATATCACAAAGGAGTAATGGACCCTTTGTAGTGATAAATGGTGCATTATTAGATGTAAAAAAATATGAACTGGAACTATTTGGTGAAGAAAAAGATAATGGATCAATAACTTACGGATCATTAGAAAAGTCTTCTGGTGGAATATTATTAATTGATGAAGTAACAGAGATACCTTTAGAAACGCAATCTAAAATACTAAGAGTTTTGACAGATCAAAAATTTAAAAGAATTAATGGAAACCATGATATCAAAGTAGATGTAAGAATAATTTGCTCAACAAGTAAAAATATTTATGAAGAAATTAAATATGGGAATTTTAGAGAAGACCTTTTTCACAGATTAAATGTTTTTAATATAGAAATAAAACCATTAAATAAAAGACCTGAAGATATACCTTTATTAATAGAATATTTTTCTGAAAAAATATCAAAAAATTATAATTTAAAAAAAATTAATTTAATGCCCCAATATAATTATTTAATTAATTACAGTTGGCCAGGTAATGTAAGGGAATTAAGAAATTTAATTGAAAGAATAGCAATTTTATCTCCAGGCAGTAATGATGAAAAAATTTTAAATATAGTAAAAGAGTCGATGAAATCTCCCGAAGAAAAATCTTTTGATGTTAAAGATACGCTTTCAATACCTTTAAAAGAAGCAAGAGAAAACTTCGAAAAAGAATATTTAACAACCCAATTAAAAAAATTTGGTGGAAATATATCAAAAATGGCAAAATTTATTGGTATGGAAAGGTCGGCTTTACACAGAAAATTAAAGTCTTTAGGTGTAAAAGAATTAAATTAAATGAATATAATAATCTGTGGTGCAGGAAGAGTAGGTTATACAATTGCTAAATTGTTAAGCGAGCAAAACCATTCTATAACTGTTATAGATCAATCAAGCGAAGATATACAAAAAATTAATGATGGCCTTGATGTAAAAGGTATAGTTGGGAAGGCGACATATCCTTCAGTACTTGAAAAAGCAAATGCCTCTGAAGCAGACATGATTATAGCTGTTACAAAAAATGATGAAATAAACATGTTAATTTGCCAAATTGCTTTTTCAATGTTTAATATTCAAAAAAAAATAGCAAGGATTAGATCTAAAGATTATTTAAATCCCAAATTTTTAAAAGTATATAGTAAAGAAAATCTGCCAATAGATGTAATTATTTCTCCAGAAATTGAAATTGCCAAGTCAATTCAAAGAAAATTAGAAGCTCCTGGAGCTCTAGACAATGTTAATTTTGCTCAAAATAGAATTAGAATGCTTGAAATTTTGGTAAATGATACATGCCCTTTAGTTAATATACCTTTAAACGAATTAACTAAAAAGTTTCCAAAACTTGAAGCTAATATTTTAGGAGTAATAAGAAATGAAAAATTTTTAATATTAAAAAAAAATGATGTAATGAAAATAAACGATAAAGCTTACGTAATAATTAATTCTGAACAGATGCAGCAGACACTTTTGGCTTTTGGACACGAAGAAAAAATATCAAAAAAAATACTAATTATTGGTGGAGGAAATATTGGTTTTAACTTAGCTAAAAATATTGAACAATCTTTTGACGATGTTCGAATAAAAATTATCGAAAAAGATAAAAATAGAGCAGAACTTATAGCAAATGAATTGAACAACTCTATAGTTATTAATGGTAATGGATTAGAAGAAGATGTTCTAACAGAAGCTAATTTAGATGAAATTGAAACTGTAATAGCTTTAACGAATGACGATGAAGATAATTTAATGGTAAGTGTTTTGGTTGAAAAATTTTCTAAAGATAAAAGAACTATGGCACTAATAAATAAACCAAATTATTCTTTATTACAGTCTTCATTAAAAATAGATGATTTGATTGATCCTAGAATGAATACAGTATCAAGCATATTGAAACATGTTCATAAAGGAACAATAGAAACTGCCTACACAATTTTGAATGGCGAATACGAAGTTATTGAAGCTGAAATTATTGAAACTTCTGAACTTATAAACAAAGAACTTAAAGATACAAATTTACCAGAAAAAATTAGAATTGGAGCAATTTTAAGAGATAAAGATATAATAATTCCAAGATCAAATTTTGTTTTTAAAAAAGAAGATATTGTTGTTTTTCTTGCTAAAAGAGATCAATTATCTGTTGTTGAAAACATGTTTAGAATTAGTTCATTTTAAAGATTAAATGAGCAGATTTAGTTTAATTTATTTATGTATATTTTCTTTTCTAATTTCAGTTCTATCTTTTTTTAACATTATTTATTCAAATTATTTTAATTTATATTTAAATATAGATAGCTATATCTATTCATTAATAATTTCATTTTTATTTAGTTTTATTTTTCTGTTAAAAAAAAAAAAGCAAGACAATAAAATTAGTATTTATGAAAAAATTATTATAGTTTTTTTAGGCTATTTAATTTTACCTTTTTTTATTTCTGTACCTTATTATTTTAGTATTTATAACATAACATTTATAAATGCTTATTTTGAAGCAGTTTCAGGATTTACATCAACAGGTTTTTCTATTTTTGAAAACATAAAACATTTAGATGAAAGTTTAATATTATGGAGATCATCTTCTCAATGGATTGGAGGTTTGTATTTTTTATTTTCTATAGTACTTTTAATTGATATATTTGATGTTAATTTAAAAAAACCTTTAACTAATCTTATATCTTTTAATACTTCAGAAACATTAAAACAGAGTACAAAAATATTAATTTTATACACTTTTTTAACTTTTGCTATTTTTATAATATTAAATATTTTTAATATACGATCATTCAATTCTTTTAATCTATCTATGACAATAATTTCTTCAGGAGGTTTTCTTCCAACCAATAGTTTAGACATTATATTAAACACAAAAATAAAACAAATTGTCTTATCTTTATTAATGCTTATATCTTTTTTTAGTCTCTTCTTAAGTTATAATTTATTTGTAATAAGAAATAAAAATCTTAATTTTTTTCATGAAGATTTTTATCTTTTAATCTATTTTTGTGTTGTAGTTCTGTTATTTTTTTTTTTATTAGACAATCCAAATAGTTTTCGGGAAACTTTTTTATCTATATGTTCTAGTATTTCTAATATGGGTTTATCTTTAGATGGTTCATATCAAAAATCTTCATTTATTTTCTTAATTTTAACTATAATTGGTGGATCTTTCTTTTCTACAAGTTCAGGAATACGTTTTGTAAAAATTTATTCACTTTTTAAATTTTCTGTAAATGAACTTGCTTCACATACTAAACCATTAAATATTTATGTTAATAAATTAGAATTTTCAGGCTCAAAGTTGGAAACCAATGATATTAATAAATATTTTATTTCTGTTTTAATATTTACATTTTCTTTATTAATTTTATCTTCTTTATTAACAATTTCAGGAATTGATCTCGAGAGCTCTTTTAAATTGTCTATTTTAACACTTATGAACACAGTTAATTCTAGTATACATGGACTAAATGAATTTAATTTTAATGAACTACAATATTTTA
>CACFKF010000014.1 GCA_902566775.1 uncultured Pelagibacteraceae bacterium
AAATTTAAAGTACTAAACAATTCCATTTCTTTAGTTGATCTTGGATCAGCACCTGGAAGTTGGTCTCAGTATATTTCGAAAAATTTTAAAAATACTAAATTGTTATCTGTAGATTTAAAACATATGGAAGAAATAGATAATACCTACCAAATTACTGGAGATTTTACTGAAAATGCTACACAAAAAAAGATCAAAGATTATTTTAAATCAAAAATAGATGTTGTTCTTTCAGATATGGCGCAAAATACAACGGGTAATAAAAACCTTGATGTAATTTCGACCACAGAACTTTGTAAAGAAGCGATGTTTTTTGCAAAAGATATTTTAAAAAAAAATGGCTGTTTTATTTGCAAATTTTTCATGGGCTCTACTTTTGATGAAATTATGTCAGAATCAAAACTAATTTTTAAACAAATTAAAGTATTCAAACCTTCTTCTAGCAAGAAAGACTCGAAAGAAAGTTTTATTATCTGCCAATTTTTGAGATAAGACAATATTATGTTAATATTATAAAGTTTATGAGGAAATTATTTTTATCAATTTTGCTATTTAGCTTTTTTTTAACGATTAAAGGTCATGCAAAAGAAAATTTTTTTGAAGAAGCAAAAAAAAATTATGAAAATAATAAAATGGAAGTTTCAAAATTTTTATTTCAAAGAAATATTGTTTTTAATCCAAAGGATGCAAATTCATATCTTTATTTAGCCAAAATTTATAACCATGAAGAAAATGAAAAGGAAGAGATTAAAAATTTAAATACAGCTCTATTATTGTCGCCTGACAATGAAGAAGCTATGTACATGTTAATCAATATTAAGCTAAAAAAATCAAACTTTGCCGAAGTAAGGAATCTTACTAAGAAATTTGCAATAGTTTGTTCAAAACTTTGTAGTAAAACTAGTGATATAGAAGAAAGATTAAAAGATATCGAAGCTAGCAAAGAAAGTAATTAGATATTTTGTTACGTTAATGTTTCCTGTAAAAATAAAAAAAATTTTAGGCAAAAAAAATAAAAGAAAAATAATTTGTCTTACTTCTTATTCAAAAAATATAGCTCAAATATTAGACAAATATTGTGACATCATTTTAGTTGGGGACTCTCTCGGTTCAGTTCTTTATAATTACAACACAACAAGAAATATTTCTTTAAACACAATGGTCGAACATTCCAAAAGTGTTAAGAAGGGCATTAAAAAAAGCCTTATGGTTGTTGATATGCCATATAAAACTTATAGAAACCCAAGTGAAGCCCTGAAAAATGCCAAATATATTATTTCCAAAACAGGTTGTGAAGCAGTTAAGTTAGAAGGTGGAAAAAATATAATAAAGATTGTAAAGCATTTGATAAAAAATAAAATCCAAGTTATGGGCCATGTCGGTCTTCTTCCTCAATCAGAAAAAGGAAAATTTCGGTACAAAGGTAGAAATAAGTTAGAAAGAAATAAAATTTTAAACGATGCTAAGTCTCTTTCTTCTTCTGGAGTTTTTTCAATAGTGCTAGAATGTGTTGAAAGTTCTCTTGCAAAAAAAATAACTAAATCAGTAAAAGTACCTACGATAGGAATAGGAGCATCGGTTTATTGTGATGGCCAAGTTCTAGTTACAGATGATTTAATCGGCTTAAATCCTACAAATTTTAGATTTGTTAAGAAATATGCAAATTTAAATAAGATTATAGATAAGTCTGTTGGGTTGTTTAAAAAAGAAGTAATCAATGAAATTTTCCCAACAAAAAAAAATGCTTATTAATTTTAAAAATATCTTTTAAAAGTTTCATTTATTTGCAGAACTCCGTAATCACCTAGTCCTCCAATTATTAATTGTATTGCCACTATTAGTATAACAACAAGACCGACATAACCTATCCATTTGTTTTTCTGTATATATTCCGCAAAGTATGTAGCAATAGTGCCAATTAAAATAACAGATAAAAATAAACCAAATATCATTAAGCCAAGATTATCTTTGGCAGCACCCACAACAGCAATAACATTATCGAAGCTTAAAGTTATATCTGCTATAATTACTTTATACATACCTTCTATAAAAGAAGGTTCTTTAGATGCTTTAGTTGGAGATTTTATTTTCTTTTTTTTGCCAAATAAATCTTGTCTAAGATCATTTACAATCCAAATTAATAAAGCACCCCCTAAAATTTTTATTATAGGAAAACCGAATAAATATGTTGCAGAAAGAGCAAACATAATTCTAAAGATAAAAGCTGCAAAAACACCATACATGATTATTTGTTTTCTATTTTTTGATGCAAAATTTGCAGCTATAAGACCAATGATTATTGCATTGTCTGCAGCCATGACAATATCAATAAATATAATTTGGACGAATATAATCGATTGCTCTATCAATATAATAATATTGTATTAAATTTTTAAAATAATTCAATTAAAAGTAGTAAAAAACCTTTTTGATTGCAATAAATTAATTTTTGTTAGAAGTTTTATTTATGTTTTCTAATAACAGTAGACATTTTTTAATTTGTTCTAAGGTAATGAATTCATCAACTTTATGAGCTTGTTCGATTGAACCAGGTCCACATACTACTGTACTAATGCCAATTTCTTGAAAAAGACCAGCTTCAGTTCCAAAAGAAACAACTTCTTTTGAGTTATCTCCAGTGAGATTAGAAATAAATTCGCAAGCTTCAGAATTTTCTATCCGATCAAAACCAATTATTTCACCTATTACTTCTTTTTTTATTGTAGATTTAGGAAAGATTTTTTTCATTTCAGGAAGAAGTTTTTTATTTGCAAATTCGTCCATTTGATTATTTACAAGTTTACCATCTTCTTTTACTACAGGTCTTAATTCCCAATCAACGCGACATTTATCAGCTATAACATTTCTTGCTATACCGCCTGAAATTCCTCCGATTTGAAGAGTAGTGTATGGTGGATCAAAAATACAATTTTTAGGAGCGTTTGCTTTTAAAGTTTCTCTTAGTTCCATTAATTTATTTATGTATCTAACAGCAAACTCTACTGCATTAACCCCTTTGTCGGGCTTGGAACCATGACCGGCTAATCCTTCAAAGTGAGTTGTATATTCATAACAACCCTTATGAGCATCAACAATTTTCATATTTGTTGGTTCTCCAACAATACAAATTCCTGAATTAATGCCTTTATTTTTTAATTCATTAATTAATATTGGAGCACCTTGACAAGCAGTTTCTTCATCGAAAGTGAATGAAAAATGAATATCTCTATCTAGATTGTTTTTAGCAAATAGTGGTGCATAGGCCAATGTACAAGCAATAAAACCTTTCATATCGCAAGTTCCTCTTCCAAAAATTTTATCTTCTTTTATTGTTGCAACAAAAGGATCAGTGTTCCAGTTTTTTGAAACAGGAACAACATCTGTGTGTCCTGAGAAAATTAATGGTTTTTTATTTCCATTATTTTTTGATTTTAAAGTAGCAAAAAGATTAACTCTTTTTTTTTCTCCATCAAAAGTTCTAAATGAAGTTGCCCCAGTTTTTTTTAACAATTCGTCACAATAATTAATTAAGGAGTTATTGTCTTCTCCAGAAATAGTTTTAAATGCGATAAGATCAGTTAAAATTTTTAAAGAATTTTTAAAAATTGCATCTAAATTATTTTCTGTACTCATAAACAAAATTCATTATATAGTAATCTTATGAAAGAACAAATAACCTACGATATATTTGATAAAGTTGATATTAGAATAGGCACTGTATTATCAGTAAAACAAAATACTAAGGCAAGAAAACCTTCATTAATTGTAGAAGTTGATTTTGGAAAAGAGATTGGTATTAAACAATCTTCTGCCCAAATTACTCATTACTATAATGAAGAAAATTTAAAAGGAAAACAAGTGATAGGAGTTTGCAACTTTCCCGAAAAAAATATTGCGGGAATAAAATCAGAGTTTCTTGTTCTGGGAGCAATCGAAGAGGATGGAAAGGTAGTTTTGCTTCATCCATCCCAACCAGCAAAGAATGGTTTAAAAATTGCTTAAGAAAAATTATGCACCCAGAAATAATTTCAATCTGTCTTTTTTGGTTTGTGACTGCTTTTACTCCTGGGCCAAATAATATTGTTGCATCTTACTCTGGCTTTAACTTTGGAGTAATTAGAACAATACCACATATACTTGGAGTAACTTTAGGTTTTACAACTTTAGTCCTGTCTTTAATAGTGGGTTTAATAAATATTTTTAAATTATATCCATTAATTCAAGAAATATTAAAATATTTAGGAACATTGTTTCTTTTATATTTGGCATTTAAAATTTCATTTTCTAAAACTGGTAATAATTCCAATTCTGGAAACCCAGTTAAGTTTATTGAAACCTTTTTTTTTCAATTTTTAAATCCAAAAGGAGTTATTGTTGGTATTATTGTTGTTTCAACTTATGTTGAACTAGGTGAAAACTACTTAAATTATTCAATACAGGTAATTACTTTAGCCTTACTTTTTTCACTAACCAGTATTGTTTCATGGACATTAGTAGGAAAATTTTTAAGGAAATTTGCGACAAATGAAAAATTTATTAAATACTTTAATTATGCTATGTCACTACTTCTTTTGTTAAGCATAATTACATTTTACTTATAAATATTATGAAACCTGGTAATAAAAATTCTTATAATTCATTAAAAGCATTAAATATTAATGGAAAAGAATATAAATACTATTCTCTTGTAGAAGCTGAAAAAAATGGCTTAGAGGGAATTTCGAAACTACCCAAATCATTAAAAGTAATATTAGAAAATTTATTAAGATATGAAGATGATAAAACAGTTACAAAAAATCAAATCAAAGAAATAAAAAACTGGTTAAAAAACAAAAAATCTTCTACTGAAATAGCTTACCGTCCTGCAAGAGTTTTATTACAAGATTATACAGGAATTCCTGCTGTAGCTGATCTTGCTGCTATGAGAGAAGCAGTTAAAAAAAAAAATAAAGATCCAAATAAAATCAATCCTCTTTCTAATGTCGATTTAGTGATAGATCACTCAGTTCAAGTAGACAAGTTTGCAAATAAAGATTCTTTAGAAAAAAATGTTGAAATAGAATTTCAAAGAAATGGAGAAAGATATTCATTTCTTAAATGGGGTCAACAAGCATTTAATAATTTTAGAATTGTTCCTCCGGGCACAGGTATTTGTCACCAAGTAAATTTAGAATATTTATCAAAAGTTGTTTGGACAGCTGACTACAATAATGAAAAATATTTTTTTCCAGATACACTGGTAGGAACTGATAGCCATACAACAATGGTTAATGGACTGTCTGTTTTGGGATGGGGTGTTGGTGGAATTGAAGCTGAAGCTGTCATGTTAGGACAACCTATCTCTATGCTTATACCCGAGGTTATAGGATTTGAAATGACAAATAAACTACCCGAAGGAACTACCGCTACAGATTTAGTTTTAACTGTTGTTAAAATGTTAAGAGATAAAAAAGTTGTTGGAAAGTTTGTAGAATTTTTTGGAGATGGTTTAAAAAATTTAACTCTTGCAGATAGAGCTACTATTGCAAATATGGCGCCAGAATATGGTGCTACTTGTGGTTTTTTTCCAGTTGATGATGAAACGCTAAAGTATTTAAAATTTTCAGGCAGGGACGATCATACAATTAAAATAGTTGAAAAATATACAAAAGAACAAGGTTTATGGTCAAGCAAAGAGATAGAGTTTACTGACACTCTTACTTTAGACATGTCCAAAGTAGTTCCTACTATTTCTGGACCTAAAAGACCTCAAGACAAAGTTCTTCTTACAGATGCATCCCAAAATTTTAAAAAAGTTTTTGAAAGTATTACTAAAAGAAAATTACCTAATACTTCAAAGATAGAAGGATCGGGATATGAAATTGAGGATGGATCTGTATTAATCGCAGCAATAACATCTTGTACAAATACTTCCAACCCAAATGTATTAATTGGCGCTGGATTATTAGCAAAAAAAGCTGTTGAATTGGGACTCAAAACTAAACCTTGGGTAAAAACATCATTAGCACCAGGTTCTCAAGTTGTAACAGACTATCTTAAAAAATCTGGTTTAAATATTTTTTTGGATGAACTGGGTTTTAATCTTGTTGGCTATGGTTGTACTACATGCATTGGAAACTCTGGACCACTTCCAGAAGAAATATCAGAAGCTGTAATAAAAGATAATATATATGCTGTTTCAGTTTTGTCAGGTAATAGAAATTTTGAAGGCCGTATATCACCTTTAATAAAAGCAAACTACTTAGCCTCACCCCCTTTAGTTGTTGCTTACGCATTAGCTGGATCTATGAATGTTGATTTATATAAAGATCCTCTAGGGACAGACAAAAATGGTAATAATATTTATTTAAAAGATATTTGGCCAACAAATAAGGAAATTGAAGAAACTTTAAAAAATTCATTAAATGCAGAAATGTTTGTTAAAAGATATTCAAATGTTTCGACAGGAACAGAACAATGGAAAAAAATTAAAACTGAAAAAAGTAGCATCTATAACTGGGATGAAAGTTCAACTTATGTAAAAAAACCACCTTTTTTTGAAAATTTAACAGATGAACCTGAAGGATTAAAAAAAATTTTAGATGCTAGGCCATTATTAATTTTAGGTGACATGATAACAACTGACCATATTTCTCCGGCAGGTTCTATTCAAAAGAATAGTCCTACTGGCGAATATTTTATGAAAAATCAAATTTTACCCAAAGATTATAATTCATATGGATCAAGAAGAGGAAATCACGAAGTGATGATGAGAGGAACTTTTGGAAATATTAGAATAAAAAATGAAGTAGCACCAGGTACAGAAGGGGGTTTTACAAAACTTTATCCTGAAGGAAAAATAATGCCAGTATTTGATGCTGTTCTTGAATATAAAAAAAGAGAGACTGATCTTGTAGTTATTGCAGGAAAAGAATACGGAACTGGTTCTTCTAGAGATTGGGCAGCAAAAGGAACAAAGCTTTTAGGTATAAAAGCAGTAATTGCAGAAAGCTTTGAAAGAATACATAGGTCCAATTTAATCGGCATGGGAATTCTTCCATTACAATTTATAAATGATATGAATAGAAGAAATTTAAAGTTAATCGGATCTGAATTAATAAGTGTATTAAACATTGATAGAGATTTTAAACCAGGATCTGAAATAGAAGTTGAAATAAAATATGAAGATGCATCAACAAAAAAGATAAAAACTTTGTGCAGAATAGACACGCCAAATGAACTTGAATATTATAAAAATGGGGGAATCCTGCAATATGTTTTAAGGAATATGATTTAATATGGACGAAGATATATCGGCAATAAACACGGATACAAGAAATGAAAAAATAAAGAATTTTTTTATTAATAATAAAAAAAGAATAACTATAGTCCTGTCAATATTAATTTTATTGCTTATAGGATATTTTACATATGGAGAGATAAAGAAAAAAAATAAAATAAAAATAGCAGACCAATACAATAGTTCTAAAATTAATTTTTTATCGGGCAACAAAATAGATATAGAAAGTAAAATGGTTGAGATTATATACGCAAAAGACAAAACATATTCTCCATTGGCTCTATATTTTTTATTAGATAATAATATTATTAGTTCACAAGATAAAATAAATAATCTTTTTGATATTTTAATTAATGATACTCCACTTGAAAAAGAAATAATAAATTTAATTATTTATAAAAAAGCAATATATAATTCAGATTTTGAAAGTGAAAATAATTTATTAAAAATATTAAATCCATTAATAAATTCTGACAGCATATGGAAATCACATGCATTATATTTGTTGGGAGAGTATTTTTTATTTAAAAATGAAAGAGAGAAAGCAAAAGAGTTTTTTGAGCAAATTATTGTAACAGAAAATAGCAATTCAAAAATTAAATTAGAAGCTCAAAAAAGGATTGAACGAGATTTAGGTGAATAAAGTTTTAGGATTATTTTTATTTTTCTTTTTAACAATAGGTTGCTCACTAGATAAAAAATCTGGCATATGGACTAAGAAGGAAAAAATCGAGAATGATAAAGAATTAGTTGTTGTTGAATTATTTAAAGAAAATAAAAATTTTGAAAATGAATTAAATACAAATATAAGAATACAAATAAAATCTGAATTTTCAAAAAAAAATTTTTTAAATAATTTGAGCAATAATAATGGACGTATTAACTACGACGGAAATTTAAAAAATATATCAAAATATAAGTTTTCAAAAATAGATAATTTTAAAAAGCTTGAACCTGAATTAGTATTTGACAAAAATAATTTAATTTTCTTTGATAATAAGGGTTCTATATTAAAATTTGATCAATTTTCAAAATTAATTTGGAAAAAAAATTATTACAAAAAAAAAGAAAAAAAATTAAATCCAATACTTAATATTGCTAGTCACGAAAATTATTTAATTGTTACAGATAGTTTTGCAAAATATTATCTTATTGATATTGAAAGCGGCAATTTGCTGTGGATGAAGAGAAATATAGCTCCATTTAATTCACAAATTAAAGTTTATAAAGATAATTTCTTTGTTATCGATTTTCTAAACATTTTAAGATGTTACTCTGTCAAAACTGGTGAAGAACTTTGGAATATTAAAACAGACAATTCATTTGTAAAATCACAAAAAAAATTATCATTAGCAATATCAGATGGTATAATTTTTTTTAGCAACTCTCTTGGTGATATAAGTGCCGTTGATATCGATAAGGGTAAATTGCTTTGGCAAACTCCAACACAAGATAGCTCAATATATGAAAGTTCATTTCAATTAAAAACATCAGATTTGGTGATTGCAAATAATTCAATTTTATTTTCAAACAATATTAATGAATTTTATTCTTTAGACATTGAAACCGGAACATTGATTTGGATGCAAAAAATTAATTCATCTATTAGGCCAACTGTAGTTGATAACCTTGTTTTTACTGTTACAGAGGATGGTTTTTTAACCATTATAGAGTCTGATACTGGAAATATAATAAGAATAACAAACGTTTTTGATAGAATAAAACAAAAAAAAAGATCGAAAATAAAACCAGTTGGAATTGTTATTGGTTCAAAGAATATTTATCTCACTACAAGCAAAGGTCATTTAATAATAATAGATATTTTAAAAGGAAAATCGATTTTAATGATAAAAATTGATAATGGAAAAATATCTAGACCATTTGTTTTAGATAAAAAATTATTTATAATTAAAGACAGTGCAATTGTTAAATTAGACTAATTATGTTGCTTAAATTACTTGAAAAACTTGGTAGAAAAAAGCTTGTACTTGATCGTGGACCATCTCATCCAGATTATAAAAATGCTAAACCATGGATGAATCGCTACTACTTACTTTTTAGGCATAGACCTCGATGGTTTCCATTTAATATTATAATTCATGAAATGTTAGATAATGATCATGGTGAAGGAGTTCACTCTCATTTATGTCCTTATATAACTTTAATTTTAAGAGGAGGATATTGGGAAACTTTAAAAAGTGGCAAACATTGGAGAGCTCCAGGATATATTGGTTTTAGATCTGCAAATAACCTTCATAGAGTAGATCTAGAACCTAATACTAAACCTTTAACTTTATTTATTCCAGGTCCTTTCGGATTAAGAAAAGGATCAAGATCGAATTATGGAATAGATTTTAAATAAAAAAATCAATTATGAGACAAATTTTTCATGAAATAGTTCTTAATACTAAAGGATCAGGATTGTACGATTTTACAAAGCAAACTGAGAGTTTTGTAAACAAAAACAAATTAATGAATGGATTTTTAAACATAAATATTTTACATACAAGCGCATCCCTTACTATTCAAGAAAATGCTGATCCAGATGTTTTATTTGATTTAAATAATTTTTTTAAAAAATTAGTTCCAATGGATAATAAACTTTATAAGCATACCACAGAAGGCGAAGATGATATGCCCGCCCATATCAAATCTGCATTGACCAATAGTCATTTAACTTTAAGTGTAAAAAACAGCGAAATCATCCTTGGAACTTGGCAAGGATTGTACTTATTCGAACACAGGTTGGAAAATCAAACTAGAAAAATTTCCCACCACTTTATAGGGCAATAATTACTTTAAAAATTTTCTGTAAACGTATAATACAGCAAACACAACTATTAAAGCAGCAGTACCTTGGTTTCCAAGACTGTTAAGTAAAGAAATTATGTTGTTTGTCACTTGCGAACCAAAAAAAGGCACATTTGGACCAAAAAGTATTTCAGCTATAACTGAAACCCCTAATAATAATACACCAACTTCTAGAAATTTATTTAAGTAACTTGTAATTTTTGAAATCCAGGTATTCATAATTATTCCTTTCATAGACCCCCAACCCTCAATTAAAAGGGTTAGGGGTCTTTATTTTACTCTTTTGCAATAAGAGGGTATTTGTTAATCAAAACTTTCCCTACTTATATAAATTTAGAATGATAATAGCAGCAACTAAGCCAACTATTCCTGCATCACCCAAACCTTGCACTAACGATACTATGTTGTCAGCAACTCCACCAACGAATGGAACATTTCCACCCAGTAGAGAAACAACGATACCTAAACCTAACAATGCTATTACAACATTTGTTAAGCTGTTAATCGTGCTAGTTAGACCTGATAATACTTTCATATTAAGTCCTCCCTATTTTAGTTATTAATAACTACCGAATCACCATCAGTAGTGCTTAACATTACTTATCATACTAGATATAGGTTTAAAGGTAATAAAACTCTTAAAAATCAACATTATTTAGTCCATTTTGGGCTCAAATTATATAAAAGGATCATAGGCCCATTGTAAAAGAGCCTGTCTTTGTTTTCTTCTACAGTTCAGATCGTTAGGTTCACAGTTTTTTTTTATAGCCATTACATGTCTATTGAAGTTTTTCCATCTTTTTATTTGAATTTCATCAATTTTTAACCTTCTGCCCATTGAAAATCTACAATACCACTGAAACCATCCAAGGGGATCTTCTTTAAAAATCCAGCCTTTTTTTATCCACTCTTTTCTTGATAAGCCTGACTTAACCTTAAAACGGTTAAGGTTTACATCAAAATTTTTGCTTATTTTTGCATTTTTAAACCAAACTCTAGGATATTCTTTTATTTTTAAACCAAAATAAGAACCACCAAAAACTCCTAACTCTAACATTTTTTTTGGAGAAAGTTGTGGTTTAAAGATTTTATAAATATCTTCATCTATTAAAATATTTTTAACTAACTTTTTCACAATATTAATTATGAATTTAATAGTTTTTGATATAATTCTTCATCTGCATCACCTTCACAACCAAATATAAGAACGTTTGAGTCTTCATTTAAATTTATTTTTTTTCTGACCTGAGTATCATTGCACAAACCGACTAAACTAACAATTCCTGGCGTGGAACATTCGCCTCCTGTAATTTTCTCATTACTAAACTCTGAATTAGCAAGAGATTTAATCGTTTTGGATATATAGTCATCTGAAATAGATACACAATAATCTACTGAGTTTTTTAATATTTCCCAGGGTACCAAAGATACTTCATCACAAGACATTCCACCCATTAAGCTTTCTTTTTTAATAGTAATTTTTTTAATTTTTCCATTCTTTATACTTTCCAAAACACATGATGCATTTTCAGGTTCCACTATGATAATTTTTGGAATGTAATTTAAATATCTTGCTATGCCAGCAACCATTGCAGCCGCCATGCCGCCAACTCCTGCTTGCAATATTACATGTGTGATTTTTTGATTATTTATTTTCTCTGAAATTTCTTTCATCATTACAGAGTACCCTGCCATTGTTAATTTAGGCACCAACTTGTAATCTTCCCACGCGACGTCCTGAACTATTTGCCAGTCATTTTCTTTTGATTGTTTAATACACTCATTTAGGGAGTTGTCATAATTTCCTTTTACTCTTATTACATCTGCACCAAAACTTCTCATAACTTTTGCTCTAAACTCACTTACATATTCACTAATAAAAATTTTACATTGAAGTCCTAATTTTTTTGAACCCCAGGCAACCGATCTTCCATGATTTCCAGCTGTAGCAGTGGAAATAGTAATTTTTTTATTTCCTTTTGTAACTTTTTCAACAGCATAGGCTCCACCTAGAGCTTTAAACGATTTCAGGTGAAATCTTTTAGATTCATCTTTATAAAAAATTTTATTGAGTTTTAATTTTTTAGAAAGTTTGTTTAAAGATATTAATGGCGTAGGCGAATAATTGTCCCATTTTGATATTGTTTTGTAAGCATCATCTATATCATTTATTGTTAATATATTTAAAATATCGTTTTTGTTGAAGTTGTTTTTCTCATTTTTTAAAAAATAAGAATACTTCCAGTTTAATACTTCAGATTCGCTAGACATGTATTAGCAGTCTAAAGTGTTATTTTTTTCCCAGTCAGTAATTGAAGATTTTTTATCAAACCTTTCTTCCTTGTTGAAATCATCGATTTCTTGGTTTTTTAATTTGACATAGCTGTCAATTACATTCTCACCAAAAGATTCTCTAAGTTCTTTGCTTTGATCTAATTCTTCTATTGCATCTTCTATTTCGTTAGGAAGTTTTTTTAAATTTTGATAATTTTTGTAATCTGTATACATATTACAAGCCAAGGGTTCACCAGGATCGGATTTGTTATTTATACCGTGCAAACCAGCTGCAATAATTCCTGCTTGCAGTAAATATGGATTTGTTGAACCATCCATTAATCTAAGCTCAAATCTTCCAGGGTCAGGAATTCTTATCATGTGAGTTCTGTTATTGCCCGAATACGAAATACTACTTGGAGACCAAGAAGCTCCAGATTTTGTTGGAGGAGCATTTATCCTTCTATAACTATTGATTGTTGGATTGAAAAAAGCAGATAGTGGTTGTGCTAGGTTCATTATACCACCTAAAAAATTATAGGCGAGTCTGCTTAAACCAAGACGGTCGCCATGGTCCAAAAATTTGTTAGTTTTTTCATTCCATAAAGATACATGCGCATGGCATCCGTTCCCAGTCAACTTTTCAAAAGGTTTTGGCATAAATGTTGCTCTCAACCCATGTTTTTCAGATAAAGATTTAACCATATATTTAAAAAAAACATGTCTATCAGCGGTAGTTAAGCAATTGTCGTAGTCCCAATTCATTTCGAATTGACCATTGGCGTCTTCATGATCATTTTGATAAGGACCCCATCCCATATCAATCATGCTGTCACATATTTCTTTAATTAAATCATATCTTCTCATTAAGGCAGATTGATCGTAGCAGGGTTTTGATTGAATATCTCTTGCATCTGCAATACCCGAGCCATCTTGAGAAATTAAGAAGTATTCACACTCTACACCAGATTTCATTTTCAAATTTTTTTTAGCAAGTTGTTTTATTTGATTTTTTAAGATTACTCTTGGAGAAGCGTTAACTGGTTTACCTCCCATCCACAAATCTGAAGCTAACCAGCCAACTTCTTTATTCCATGGCAATTGAATTAAACTATCTGGATCTGGAATAGCAAACATATCTGTATCAGCAGGTGTCATATCCAACCAGGTAGCAAATCCAGCAAATCCAGCTCCATTTTTTTGCATTTCAGATATTGCTTGAGCAGGGACTAATTTCGATCTTAATACTCCAAATAAATCAACAAAACTAATTAGGAAGTACTTAATTTTTTTTTGCTTGGCTATTTTAAATAAGTTTTTTGACATATTTTAATTTAGCATATTTTTATTTTAAAAAAGAAAAAATTGTGTCTTTATAATAAATAAAATTTATAACAATTATTACTATAATTGCCAGTACAACTCCATATTTAGCTTTTGGCCAAGCTAAACGTGCCATTTTTTCTGGAGTTTTATTTTTATTTTCTTCAGAACTCGTATCGGGCATATTTTGATTTTTTTTCAAGGGGCACAATTTAATGCGCCCCTTAAATTAGAATTTAATTACCACTCGGTAATGTTGCTTTTATGATCATTAGCACCGTGTTTCTTTCTCGCTAATTGACTCAAATGTTCAGATTCAGCTCTGTCCTGTAGGACATGCCATCCTATCCAAATTATAAGAGCAATTATTACTAACACACCCTCAGTTCCGACGCCGGGATAAATCGCGCCTTGAACTTCAGCTGCACTTAGATGATCAATCCAGTTTGTTACTGTTGCCATAATTTATCTCCTTTATCTCGTTGATGAGGAAACTGCTTTTTCATCATTTCTAGAAGCTTCCAACAAGTTATAATCTAGACCAGCTATTTCTACATCACGTGGAATTCTTAGTTTACCCATTCCGTGAAGTATTTTAGCTATGATCCAGCCTGGTATTAACCCAAGAATCACGAACATTATAATTGCACCTATAAACATTCCCAAAGGATTGATTGGTGCATAGTCTGTTCCTACCCACATAGCTCCAACACTGTATCCAGATGAAGGATATCCGTTAAGAACAAAACCACAAATTATAAGTCCTGCGACACCAGCATAACCATGTACCGCTACAGCACCAACCGCATCATCGATTTTAAATTTACGCTCAACCCAGTAATGCATTTTATATGCAACCACTACACCGATCATGGCTATGATCATTGATTGTATTGGATGATATAAGTCATTACCTGCTGAAGCGCAGATGATACCTGCTAGTCCACTTGAGTATGTCCAGAAAGGATCTTTACCCGAGATCAAATATCCGGCTAATAAACCACCTGATAATGACATCAAGAAGTTCATTGTAATACCACTAAGTGTAGTAGGGGTTACGTATATATTAGTTGCTGTCCAGTATGTTACGCCTTCCATACCATATTCTGGTCCTAGATCGAATATTGGTATATTACAAGCAGCATAGAATCCCCAGAAACCAGTATAAATTAAAAATAATCCAATTGTTACTAGCCAAGGATTTCTTGGTCCTATATTTCTTGGTTCACCACTAGATGAGAATTTTCCAATTCTTGGCCCTAGAACGATAAGAATACCAAGCGCAAATCCACCAGCAATTGCGTGAATTACACCCGATGCATAAGCATCATGATATCCTAAAAGTTTTAGCATCCAGCCATCGAAATGCCATCCCCAAGCAGCGTCAATTGTCCAAAAAACAGATCCTATTGCAATTGCTAAAATTCCAAAAGCAAAAGTTGTAATTCTTTCAATAACAGCTCCAGAGACGATTGATGCAGCAGTCCAAGAAAATAATAGAAACGCAGCCCAAAATACTCCGCTAATATGGTCGCCTAAGTTAACAGCCATAAGATCGCTAGTTGGAACGTACCATTTCGCACTGAAAGCAGATTCATCTGTTATCAGAGCAGCACTTTCATTCATTATTGAAGGCGCTAGTCCTGGTCCTGTTGGGAAAGCCCAATATATCCACCAACCGAATAAAAACCACGTAACAGTTACCAAAGGTATCAGCATAGTGTTTTTCATTAAGGTATGTTGATGGTGTTTGTACCTAGATGCACCAACTTCATACATACAGAAACCTACGTGAATTAAAAACATAAGCACTACTGTTATCCAGTAGTAAAATTCTGTAAATATGGTAGTTAGAGCGCCTAATTGGTCAGTCATATCTTCCTCCCTTATTTGTTTTATGATTCACATGATAAGTTTAGCTACGAAGAGCACAACCGTTTTTTTTAGATATATAATTTATAAGTATAGATAAATAGCGGCGAATTAGAGCACAGAAAAATTAAATTCAACTCTAGAGGGAAATTTTGTAAATTAAAATTTTAAGTAAGCCTTTTTTAAATCAACCAAAGGATGATTTGGTGACATTTGGAACTTAACTAATAGTTCTCTTGCTATCATGTCCCTATCTTGCTGATTGTCTGGTAATTTAATTTTTTTAGGAATAGTTACCCAGCCATTAGCATTTCTATCGAATACAGCTGGCCTATTTTCTTCATAACCCATATGAACATCTTCTAACCAATTAAGATCATCCCAACCCATGTGTTCAATATATTTTTTTAGAAATGGGGTAAGTTTTTTATAATCAGGTAATAAGTTAACGTCATATCTATAACCAATAGTTTGACCAATCATTTTTTCTCTGGCTGTTTCTTTCTTTTTACCTAGTTGGCCTTTAGATTGTTTAAGTTTTTTCTTTTTATTTTTTTTCTTTTTTGCCATATCTTCCTCTAAATTTTATGAAAATCGTCAACTCCTACAGTGTGATTTGTTCCTGATAATGGAACCTTTGCTAAAGCAGAAGCTTCCATAGTTAATGCTGCCATATCTTCTGGTTCTAAAGAATGAATATTTGTTTTACCACAAGCTCTTGCTAATAATTGCGCTTCTAAAGTCATTGTGTGTAAATAATTATAAACTCTTAATGCAGCATCATCAGGATTTAATCTTTTTCTTAGTTTTGGATCTTGAGTTGCAACACCAACTGGGCAACGACCTGTATGACAATGATAACAATGACCTGCTGGTACTCCCATTTCTTTTTCAAAATTAGATTCTGGAATTTCTTTATTACAGTTAAGAGCAATCATAGCTCCAGTTCCAATAGCGATTGCATCAGCACCTAAAGCAAGAGCTTTTGCCATATCAGCACCATCTCTTACACCTCCAGCGTATATTAATGTTACTCTTCCAGTTTGTCCCACATCATCCAAAGCTCTTCTTGCTTCTCTTATTGCAGCTATTCCTGGAATTCCTGTATTAGCGGCAGCTATATGAGGGCCTGCACCTGTTGAACCTTCCATTCCATCTAAATAAATTGAATCAGGATCACATTTTGCAGCCATACGAACATCATCATAAACTTTAGCGGCTCCAAGTTTTAATTGAATAGGCACTCTATTTTTAGTTAATTCTCTAAGTTCTTGAACTTTTAAAGCTAAGTCATCTGGTCCTAACCAATCAGGGTGTCTAGCAGGAGATCTTTGATCAATTCCAGCAGGCAAAGATCTCATTTCAGCAACTTGATCGGTAACTTTTTGACCCATCAAATGACCACCCATACCAACTTTTTGTCCTTGACCAATAAACACTTCAATTCCATCTGCAAGTTGTGCGTGGTGTGGATTAAATCCATATCTTGATTGAATACATTGATAATACCATTTTTCAGAATATCTTCTTTCATCTGGTATCATTCCACCTTCACCAGAACATGTTGCGCTTCCAGCCATTGTCGCTCCTCTTGCTAAAGCAGTTTTTGCTTCATAAGAAAGTGCACCAAAACTCATACCTGTTATGTAAACTGGAATATCTAATTCAATTGGATTTTCACATCTCGGACCAATTATAGTTTTTGTTTGACATTTTTCTCTATAACCTTCAATTACAAATCTTGTTAATGTTCCGGGTAAAAATACTAAGTCATCAAAGGTAGGAATTTTTTTCATCAATGCCATTCCACGCATTCTGTATCTTCCTAACTGAGCTTTAATATGAATATCGTCAATTACTTCAGGAGTAAAAATAGAATTGTAACCTAATAAGCTTTTATTTCTTTTTGCAAACTCACTTTTTCCATTTGCTTTTCCATTTTTGTTTTTTGCCATTATATAGCTCCTTTTTTCTCAGTTGGTTCTAAAGCATCATAGTTCCATAATTTTTTACCAGCTACGACTTTAGTCATTTTTGAAACATCAAAATTATTTCCAATCTCAGCTACACTAAGTTTTCTGTTTAACCAATCTATATCATTTTTTTCCATAGGAGCTTCTACTGCATCACTACCAAATGAACCAATTTTTCCACCTACATATATTGTTCCATCATACATAGAGTCACCCAGGTTAATTCCTACGTCACCAAGAACAACAATTCTTCCTCTTTGCATCATAAAACCTGTAAATGCACCAGCGTCACCACCTACAATTATTGAACCACCTTTTTGATCAATTCCAGTTCTTGCGCCAACACTTCCTTTGCAAATTAAATCACCACCCCTAATAGCTGCACCAAAACATGATCCTGCATTTTTTTCTACTATAACTTTGCCAGCCATCATATTTTCTGCGCAAGACCAGCCAACACGACCGTTAACTTTAACTATTGGCCCATCTATAGAACCGACGCCAAAATAACCTAAACTTCCTTCAAAAATTAAATTAAGTTTATTTAATATTCCCACACCCAAACTATGCTTTCCTTGTGGGTTTTTTATTACAATTGTTCCATAACCTTCACTCATAAGTCGATCAATTTTGTCATTTGCCATCTTGCAATCCATATCTTTAACATCCAATTCGGTTCTTTTGTTAAAGTCCACATCATGAGTTCCCCAGTAGAAAAAATTTTCGGCTTCGTCTGGATTAAAAAACTTTTGTTGAGTTTTTCCAGTTAGAACTTCTGTATGCATACCCATTGATTGGGCTTTTGTTTTTTTTGCAGATGTCTTTAAATTTGCCATACTTTTACTTCTCCATCAAAAGGATCATAAGTTGTTATTTCTTGGGGAAGAATAGATCTTATTGCTATTTCTTCTGAACCCATCGCTACCAAATCATCGCTCTCGTACAATACTAAAGGTTTGGCAGCCATTGTATCTTTTGCCATGCCTAAAGAATCTTTTGTTGCAACGAAGTAGGTAAAGACACCATCAAGACCTATTAATGACTCTTTCATTCCTTCTTCTAAAGTTGCACCGCTTCTCATTTTTTCAGCAAGAAAAACAGCAATCAATTCTGAGTCACACTCTGACATAAAACGCATACCTTTGTTTTCAAGTGCTCTTCTGTTATTCCAATAATTTGTTAATTGACCATTATGAACTACTGAAACATCGGCAAAAGGATAGCCCCAAAAAGGGTGAGCTGATTTAATATCTACACCAGATTCTGTAGCCATTCTTGCATGTCCTATAGCATGTGTTCCTTTAACTTTATCTAATCCATATCTTTCAGATACAGCAGTAGCGTCTCCAAGGTCTTTTATTAGTTCTAGTGATTTTCCTATAGAAAGTATTTCAACACTTTCAATACTTTCAATATTTTTTGAAAAGTCCATCAAATCTTTATCATATTTAATTTCGTACCTAAAAGAATAAGGAGTTAATCGATCTTCTTTAACAACTACTGCGCCTAAATCAGAAAGTTTTTTATCTACAAGTTTTTTCCTAGCATCATAAACACTTTCATCTTCATTTACAGAAGTACTTCCTTCTCCTACGTTTTCACCTACTTTAAATCTCATTATAAAGTTTTGTCCATCATTATCAGCATAAAGAGCGTATCCTGTAGAGTCAGGGCCTCTATGTTTTAATGCTTGGAGCATATCTTGTAGCTCTTTACCTACGTTCGAAGACTTTCCTCTATGAATTAACCCTGCGATTCCGCACATTTAAATTTCCCCCTTTTAAATTTTTTACTATGGCAAGCAATCCAAATAAGTATCTAGATCCCATTGAGTTGTTGCACCCAAGAATTTTTCCCATTCATCGTTTTTATACCAATGGAAAACTTTATACATTTCATCTGGCATTGCTGATTTAATTACTTCGTCCTCAGATAGTCTATCCAAAGCTTCACCTAGACTTAATGGAAGTTTTTTAACATCTTTACCAGCTTTTTTAGCTTCATACATACTTCTAGATTCTGGCTTAGATGGCACTAGTTTTTTTGAAATACCGTGGTCACAGGCTTTTAATAAAGCTGCACCCAATAGATATGGATTGTGCATTGAGTCAACCGATCTATACTCAAATCTTCCAGGAGCCGATACTCTTAAACCACAAGTTCTATTTTGATATCCCCAATCAGCATAAACTGGAGCCCAGAAACCTTGATCCCAAAGTCTTCTGTAAGAGTTAACTGTTGAAGATCCTAAAGCAGTTAAAGCAGGCAAGTGTTCCATTATTCCAGCAATGGACTGTAAACCAATTTTACCTGGTAGTTGCATATCTTTAGTATCAGGCATAAAAGTATTCGTGCCTCCCTGTACATAACCAAACACTTCCTCTACTCCAGGTAATTTTTTATTACCTAATTTGTTTGTTACAACTTTTCCGCCTTTCCATAAAGACATGTTTGTATGGCAACCACTTGCAGACACACCCATAAATGGTTTTGTCATAAAGCATGCTATTAAATTATGTTCTCTTGCTACTTGAGCACAAATTTGTCTGTAAGTAGAAAGTCTATCAGCGTTTCTTAAAACATTATCGTATGTCCAGTTTAATTCTAATTGTCCAGGTGCATCTTCATGATCACCTTGGATCATATCTAAACCCATGGCTGAAGCGTACTCAATTACTTTCATAAAAACAGGTCTTAATGATTCAAATTGATCAATGTGATAACAGTATGGTTTAGAAAAACCTGCTCCAGTAGGAGTTCCGTCAGGATTTTTTGTCAACCACATCATTTCAGGTTCAGTACCAACTCTTAATTCTAACCCATGTTTTTTCTGAAATTCATCCATAAATATTCTGAGATTTCCTCGACAATCAGAGGTTAAATGTCCCCCTGGATTTTGTCTTTCTTCTCTGTTTCTAAAACATGTAACAAAAACTCTTCCAACTCTTTTATCCCAAGGTAGTTGACAGAAAGTTTCAGGGTCAGGTATACCAACAAGCTCCATAGCTTCAGGGCCGTAACCGATATAATTTTTATGTCTGTCTACAAATAAGTTGGCAGTAGATCCATAAACCAATTGAAAACCTTTTTCTGCAGTTCTTTCCCAATGATCTGCTGGAATTCCTTTACCAACAACACGTCCTGTTACAGATATAAATTGGTAATAAATGTATGTAATTCCTAATTCGTTAATTTTTTCTCTAACTTTTTTTACCAGTTTATCTCTACCTGGTTGATTTACATGTTTTTCTAAATCTGTCATTATCCCTCCAAAGAATTTTTTATAAAATAAAAGTTAGCTGATATTTTAATTTGTGTCCACATCGTAAGTTTAGCTCCAAGGAAAAGGACTGTTCGAAGTGGGGTGTAATTCTCCCTTCGCGTAACGGTTGAATCTAAATGGTTTTAATAATTCACTTTCTTGGCCCAAAATTTCTTTAGCAACTAAATGACCAACACCTATCATTTTATAACCGTGGTTTGCATCAGCTATCATATAAACATTTTCACAAAATCTATCAAAGATAGGAAAAGAGTCTGGAGTTAGACAGCCCAAGCCACCTGATGGACCTTTTCGGTATAAATTAGACTTTCCAACGAAACGTTTTTGACAATGAGCTAATGCTGAAGTCCACATTTCAGAAAATTCATCTGTTGTTTGAAACTCAGGTGAATCTATTCCGTAAGGATCTACATTTACTTTATCAAAATGTTTTTGAACTATATAAGGAGAAGTTCCACCTTGAACTCCTAGCCCTTCAATATCTGGCTTGTAATATATTCCCCACAATTTATCTGTAATTAATTTTCCGTCTTTGTCCGAATGTAGCGGTGCATCTGTATCAACATGAATTACAGGTGGTTGCTTTCCATCATTAGTTCTCAAATAGTCAGCATCAACACCTAAAACACCTTCTTGTAAAAACCAATATGTCCACATATCTACCGTATGCATTTTTCCATCTTTACTTTTTATATCGGTTGTTTTTGGTAAATCTAACATATTCCAAAAATCTCTCACCCAAGGACCAGCTCCAATAACTACTTGTTCGCAATCAATGGTTCCTTTATCAGTTACTACTCCTGTTATCGCATTACTATTACTTCCTCTTTTAAATTCTGTAACTTTAACTCCCTTATGAACATTTACTCCATTAGAGTTTGCTTTACTTTCTAAAGCTTTAATTGAATCTTTATTAAATGCGTATCCACCTTTTTTTTCATGAAGAACAGAAGTTATTCCTTGTGCTTGCCAATCATCGAATATTCCCTTCATGTATTTCATACAATCTTTTTCACCTTCGATAAAAACTGATTCATAACCAATAGCTTTTTGTTGTTCATATATACTGGCAACATCTTTATGCATTACTTCAGGTGAAATTTGCATGTAGCCAACTGGGTTATATTTAAATGCTTTTGGATCACTTTCCCAAACTGAAACTGAGTGAGCCATTAACTCTCTCATTGCAGGTTGGAAATAATTATTTCTAACAACTCCACATGCTATTCCGCTTGCACCAGCTGCTGTATCTTTTTTTTCTAATACAACTATATCATTTGGATTTTTATATTTTTCTGAAAGTTTCCAAGCTGTACTTAAACCGTGAATACCACCCCCAATTATCACAACTTTTGCTTTTGTAGGCAGATGATTTGACATATATGGCGAGTCAGTAGCAAAACAAAAAAATTTATTAAAGCCTATTTTTTACTACTAAAAACTATATATAAAAAGAATACCTTAATATTATTGCTTTATTATATTATTTTTTAGAAATACCTAAAAAAATATAATATTTGTTATGAGCCACAAGTATTATAAATCTGCTAAGTCTAGGTTGCAAAGAAGTGAATTAGCCGTTCCTGGATCATCTCCAAAAATGTTTGAAAAAGCTTTAAATTCAAATGCAGACTATATTTTTTTAGATCTAGAAGATGCTGTTGCTCCCAATGATAAAATTCAAGCTCGTCAAAATATTATTAAAGCACTTAAAGAAATTAATTGGAAAGAAAAAGGTAAAACTATTTCAGTAAGAATTAATAGTTTAGATACTCACTACTTGTATAGCGATTTAGTAGAAATCGTGGAGCAAGCTGGCGATAAAGTTGACACTATACTTGTACCTAAAGCAGGAACTGGTAGCGATGTCTACATGGTTGACTGTTTATTAACTCAAATTGAAACTAATAAAAAAATTAAAAACAAAATTGGAATTGAGTGTTTAATTGAGACAGCATTAGGCATGTCAAACATAAAAGAAATTGCAAAATCTAGCGAAAGATTAGAAGCTCTCCATTTTGGAGTTGCAGATTACGCAGCAAGTTTAAGAGCAAGAACAGTTGTTATAGGAGGGTTAAATCCTGACTACCCTGGGGATCAATGGCATCATGGATTATCACAACTAGTTATGACTTGCAGAGCTTATGGGCTAAGAGCAATTGACGGACCATTTGGTGACTTTAACGATCCAGATGCATACATTGCATCAGCAAAAAGAGCAGCAGCGATTGGTATTGAAGGAAAGTGGGCAATTCATCCTTCGCAAATTGATCTTGCAAATAAAGTTTTTTCCCCGCCAGAAGCTGAAGTAAATAAAGCAAAAAGAATTCTTGAAGAACTAGATAAAGCAGCAAAAGAAGGAAAAGGTGCTGCGCAGTTAGATGGAAGAATGATTGATGCAGCTTCAGCACGTATGGCAGAAAATATAGTAAACATAAATAAATTAATAACGAGTAAATAAAAAATGGATATACACGAATATCAGGCAAAAAAAATATTATCAGGTTTTGGTGTAACAATACCTAGAGGAGGAATTGTCTATAGTCCTGAAAACGCCGAGAACAAAGCTCGTGAATTAGGTGGATCTAAATGGGTAGTTAAAGCACAAGTTCATTCTGGAGCTAGAGGTAAAGCAGGCGGCATCATTGTTTGCAATACTCCTTTAGAAGTTGCTCAAGCAGCTGATAAACTTCTTGGTAAAAAATTAGTTACAAAACAAACCGGCCCAGAAGGGAAAATTACCAATAGAGTTTACATAGAAGAGGCAACAGAAATTAAAAAAGAATTATATTTAGGATTAGTTTTTGACAGAAGCTCAGAAAGTATAATGGTTGTAGCGTCAACAGAGGGAGGAATGAGTGTTGAAGAGATTTCAAAGCAAAAACCAGAAACTATAATTAGATCTAAAATTGAGGTTGCCGTTGGAATGCAAAAATTTCAAGCTAGGGAAATAGCTTTTGGTTTAGGAATTGAACCAAAGCTCATTGCAAGAGCGGCAGATACCATTATTGGATGTTATAGAGCTTTTAGCGAATTAGATGCAACCATGGTTGAGGTAAACCCATTAGTGATCTCAAATCAAGAACAAATATTAGCTTTGGACTGCAAAATGAGTTTTGATAACAATGCTTTATTTAGACGAAATCAAGTTTCAGAACTTAGAGATAAATCTCAAGAAAATTCAAATGAAGTGTATGCATCTGATAGAGGTCTTAATTATGTAAGTTTAGAAGGAAACATTGGAAATATAATTAATGGGGCAGGATTAGCTATGGCTTCTATGGATATGATTAAACTAGCTGGAGGCGAACCAGCAAATTTTCTAGATGTTGGCGGTGGAGCAACTCCAGAAAAAATAGTTAAAGCATTTAAGTTAATTTCGATGGACGATAAAGTTAAAGTTATATTGGTTAATATTTTTGCAGGCATAAACAGATGCGATTGGGTGGCCGAAGGAATAGTTCAGGCATTACAAAAAATAGAAATCAAAGTTCCAATAGTAATAAGACTAGCGGGAACAAACGTTGATAAAGGAAATAAAATATTAAAAGAAAGTAAAATAAAATATATAGAAGCTAACACGCTAGAAGATGCTGCTAATAAGGCAGTTAAAGCTCTGGGTAATTAAATATGTCCATATTAATTGACAAAAAAACCAAAATAATAATTCAAGGCTTCACAGGAAAAATGGGAACTTTTCATGCTGAAGAAATGATTAAATATGGTTCTAGCGTAGTTGGTGGAGTTACACCTGGAAAAGGTGGCAAGAAACATCTTAATCTTCCAGTATTTAACACAGTTAAGGAAGCAGTAAAAAATACTGATGCTACTGCTTCAATATTATTTGTACCACCAGCTTTTGCTGCAGATTCAGCAATGGAAGCAGCTGATTCAGAAATTAAAACATGTGTTGCGATAGTAGATGGAATACCTTCCCATGATATGATCAAAATTAAACGTTATATGAGAAGATATTCTCGAACTGAAAAAATGACTTTGGTAGGACCAAACTGTGCTGGAGTTATTAGTCCAGGAAAAGCTATGTTAGGCATTATGCCAGGACATATATATAAAGAGGGGAAAGTTGGAATTATTGGTAGATCTGGTACCTTGGGATATGAGGCAGCTCAACAATTGAAAAATTTGAATATAGGTGTTTCAACTAGTGTTGGTATAGGAGGAGACCCTATTAACGGAAGTTCATTTAAGGATATTCTAGAAAAGTTTGAAAAAGATGATGAGACTGAAGCAGTTTTAATGATTGGAGAAATAGGTGGACCACAAGAGGTAGCAGCAGGAAAATTTGCAAAAGAAAATATGAAAAAACCAGTTATAGCTTACATAGCAGGATTAACAGCTCCAAAAGGAAGAGTTATGGGACACGCGGGGGCAATAGTATCCGCTTATGGAGAAAGTGCAGTTGAGAAAGTTGAGCTTTTAAAAGAATGTGGAGTCATTATTTCAAAAAATCCCTCGGTTATGGGTGAAACTGTAAAGTCAGCCTTAAATAGTA
>CACFKF010000015.1 GCA_902566775.1 uncultured Pelagibacteraceae bacterium
ACATCATTTTTTTTATTTGATCTCTATTTTTAAACATTAAGTAAACTAGGTTGGTTATTTTGTCTGATTGTTTTAAATCTCTCTTTTCTAAACAAAAATAATGTCCTAATTTCTCATAATCAAATTCTGATAAATTTTGATTATTATTCATTCTAAATAATAAAGTTGGTACCTTCAAAAACGACGATTCAAACATTGATATACCAGCTGAAGATATAAAAATTTTTGTACCGATTAAAAAATTTAAAATATTTTTTGGTTGGTGTAACATTTTGACATTATTAAAATTTTTAAATTTACGCAAAATAATTTTATAATTTTTTGCATATGGACCTATTATTAAATAAATTTTAAAAGGCTTCTTTCCAATTTTGGAAAGTTTTTTGATTATTTTCTCATAGACAAGTAAATCTCCTGCGCCTCCGTTATAAAAAACAAAATCTGAAATTACTTTTTCCTTTTTATTGTAGCTTGTATTAAAAAGAGCATAACTAGGACCCAATAAAAAAGTACACCTTTTTTTATTGTTATGTTTAACTTTCTTTAAAATATCATCTTTACCACTTAAAAAAAGAGGGCTATGGTTTATATAAGTATCTACAAAATGTTTTCTTTCTAAAAAATCATCAATTGAGATAATTTTTTTACAGTATTTAGATATATATTTTTCCCACTTATAACCAAATCTATAGCTATCTTTTACTACCACAGCATCCTTGTATTTGCTTTTGATTATTTTTAAAAATAAATTTGCATCTTCTAGTTCATTTTTAAAATGACTATTTTTTTTATATAAAAATATGGTATTTTTTTTTTCTTTGTTTAAAAAAGAGCTATTATAGAATTTATCGACTATTATTTTATATTTTTTTAACTTTAAATATTTAATTAACGATTTTATTCTATGGTAATGTCCTAAACCATGTTTAGGACCCAAATCAATTCTAAAATAAAACATTTTTAAAAATTATTTTTTTTTGTTCTTAAAAAATTCAATGAAAAAATCATATCAACGTTAAAATTATTTGGACTTCTCTTGTACATAATAGTAGATCCAGATTGTGAAGTGTTCCAAGGAAGCTTTCCACTAAGTAATAATTTGAATAGTTGATATTCTAAGTGACATTCTAGTTTGAAAACATTTTTTGAATTTAAATAATAGTTTTTTAAGTTATATGTTTTTAAAAATTTTGATTTTTTTTTATCAATAAAACAATTTTTATTTAATTCATAATTTTTATAAATTTTAAAATTAATATTCCATTTCGTGTTGATTTTTTTATAAGTTAAAATTTTAAAGTAATTTTTTTTTGCATTAATAAAAATTTGATCTAATTTTTTTAAATCTATATTTTTAGTATTCTTTAAATAATAATAATTTAATTTTCTGATCTGATTGATAAATTCTTTTTTAAAATTTTTATCTTTTTCAAATATTTTTTCGTTAGCAGTATATTTTGCTTTTTCAAAACTAATATTACCACCACCAATTATGTTACAAATTTTTGTATTTAATTTATTTGTACTAGCTTTAATCTGTGAAAAATCAGGTTGGGCAATATACTTGTTTAATTTATAAAATTTTCCGTATATGGCGTAAGTACCTCCAGCTGGGAAAAAAAAATTTGGTTTAAGATATTTTAGATATGCATGCAGAGCAATTAAACTGTTGTTGATAATTTTTTTTTTTTCATTGTTTCTGTTAATATTAAGAAAACATTGAGGAAATTCACTAGCAGCACCCAATGCACAGCAAAAAATATCTATTTTTCTTTTAAAATTTTTTTTTACAAAATTATTTATTTTTTTTAAAACTTCTATGTTTATGGGCATATCAACATTGTTATAGAATATTGTCTTATATTGGTTTGATTGAATTACAATTGATGTGTCCATATCATATTGAATATTATCTGGTAAATTACTAGTGTTAGTAATGATTTGTGGAATTATAGCTAAAGTAAAATCCTTGTTGATTTTTTTTTTTTTAAAAGGTTCTATCTCTATAACTTTAACTTTATTACTTGTAAATTTTTTTAATTTTTTTTTTAATATTCCATTATCAAATTTTTTGATTATGAAAGTTAGATTTTTATTTTTAAATTTTTTTAAAGTTTTAAAATCTAAATGATCACAATGAATATGGCTAATATAAATAAAATTTGAATTAAAAATTTTCTTTTTTATATCTTTGGTATTTTTAATTGGGTAAGAAAACCATCCATTGTCACTAGTTTTTCCTATCCAAGGATCACATGTTAAAATTGAATTTTGGGTTTCTACACTTATAAAAGAATTTGCAAAATGATGTATTTTGAACATTATGATTAGTCTTTAAATTAAGTGATTTTAAAATATCTTTTATATTTTAACAATTTATAAATTTCAAACATTTTTTTTATTTATATTTTTTTAATAGCTTTAATTATTTTATTTTTTACAATGAAAATTTTTTTAGAGAATTCTAAGTCATCTTTTACTATTTGACTTTTTTTAATAAGAAAAGTTTTATAAACATTTAAAATTGAATTACTTTTTGAAGATATAATTTTTTTTTTTATTATTTTTTTTTAAATTTTTGTATTGGAATTTATAAAAGTCATATTCTTGAATTTGATTTTTATTTTTTATTCGTAAAGATCTAATTTTATTTCTATCTGAAAAAGTATTCAAATCGACTAATATTTTATAATTTTTGTCATAAAATTTAATCAACAAGCTTTCACATATAAATTTTTTTACTTTTTTTCTTTTAAAATTTATTATCTCAAAATTATTTAGAACTTTAAAAAAAAATAAGATTATTGATAAAGGATGATCCATCCAATCAGTTAGACATTCAAAATTTTTTTTGTATTTTAAAGTCTTGTTTCTATATTTCAGTATAAAAATCCCTTTCTTTTTAAGTTCAAAGTTTCTATATAAGTCTAAGAGTTTCGGTGAATATAAATCAGAGTAATTTGTAATTATCTTTTTCTTTTTAACTTTGATATTTTTAAAGTAATTTTGAGTATGAAAAGTTGGTTTTTCTATTATCAACTTTTCTACATTTAATTTTTTTGCATAGTAAAAATGTTTTTTTAATGGTGTACAAATATGTGCGGAGTAAAATTTTTTTGTATTATGTATTTTTTTTATTTCATTTAATCTTTTATTTTCAAAAATGTAATTTTTTTTTCTAGATTTTATATAAATTCTTTTAAAAAAATGTTTTTTTTTTATATTTTCAAATATTTTTTTTCCCCAACTTCCATATCCTACAATTAAATGTTCTTTTTTTCCCATATAGTTTACTGCAGTTTTATACCTTGATTAAGTTCCTTGTTTCTTTGCATTATAGCCTGAAATTTTCCTTGATCCTTTATTTTTCCCTCGGATAACAAGTAAACAAAATCACATTTTTGTATTGTCGACAACCTATGAGCTATGATTATTAGGGTGGCATTATTTTTTACTCTATCTATAGATTCCATAAATTCTTTTTCTGTAAAATTATCTAAAGAACTTGTTGCCTCATCCATAATAATAATGGATGGTTTGTTATAAAACGCTCTAGCTATAGATATTCTTTGCTTTTCGCCACCAGAAACTTTTATTCCTCTTTCACCTACTTTAGTATTTATTCCATGAGGAAGATTTTGAATAAACCTTTCTAAGCGCGCGACTTTTATTGCTTCATTTAAAGTATTTTCATCTATTTCTTTTTCATCAATACCGATTGCAATATTTTTTTTTATGCTATCGTCAATTAAATATATATCTTGAGGTATATAGCCTATTTGAGAATGCCAATTTGCTAAATTATTCTCATTAATTTTTTCATTATCTACAACTAATATTCCATTAGTCGGTTGCAAAACGCCTAAAATAATATCTATTAGTGTGGTTTTTCCAGAACCTGTTTTGCCTATTATGCCTATAGATTGGCCTTTTTTTATTTCACATGAAATATCATCTAAAATAATTTTATCTGATCCATCAAATTTAAAAGAAATATTTTTTAAACTTATTTTGTTTTTAAATTTATTTTCTATTTTTCTATTTTTTTCCTCTTTATTAAAAAAATTTATAAATTTTTCTAGTTTTTCAAGATCTCTTGAGATTTCATCATATTTTACTTTATTTATTCTTAATGTGGCAAAAGCAGCTGTTAAGGAATTAAAAGATGGAATCATTCTAACCAAGGATGCTACTAATAAAGTTAATAAAGGAATCATTTCATTAAGTGGTTTGCCAAAAAAAATAAATAAAAATGTTACCACCAATAAACCGGTAACGGCTAAAAGTTCTAAAAATATTCTTGGTAATTTTAAAATAAATGAAGAGTAAAAAGCAAAATTCTCAATACTTTTAAGTTCTCTACAATATTTTTCTACAATGTTTTTTCTAATACGTAAAATAATATTTTCTTTAAAAGATGAAACTGAATGAGTAATATTCTGAATTAAGTTTGCTTTATGTATTTGAGTTTCTTTAGTTAATCTAGTTAATTTATTTTTTATTGAAAAGTAAAACAATAATGAAAAAAGCCCCAACATTATAAATGTAGTCGAGGAAATTTTTGGATCTGTAAAAAATAATAACAAAAATATAGATACTAATATTAAGATTTCTTTTGTTATGGTTAATAAATTATAAAAATAATGAGTAACTGCATATATATCAATTTGAATTTTTCTTATTAAAAATGAAGAATTTCTATTTAAGTGTAGATGATACGGACTAAAAATAGTAGATTTAAAAAATCTTTCTGAATTTGTTACAGTAATATCTCTTGTTATAGTTACCTCTAAATAATTAAACAAAATTTGATAAATACTTTTAAATAAAAATAAAAAAAATAAAAAAATAGATCCGTACAATATCTTTTTTTCCAAAGTAAAATTACTAATTAATTCTAGTGGATTAAATGGCAAAAAAGAAAAATAGTTTAAATCATTATTTATTATTATTGATACAAAAGTTGTTAGTGATGCTAAACTAAGAACTTCTAAAAATGATAATAAAATTATACCAAAAAACATAACAATTAATAAAGTTAATTGCCTTTTATTAAGCACATATTGCCATTGTTTTTTCATTATAAATCTATGATTTTTTCTTACACTTAAATAGAATTAATTCTGCTCTTCCAGAATTTTCTAGAGTCTTTATCCATTTTTTATCTAGTAAATTTTTTTTCTTTTTATTATCATTTAGTGGTTTTTTATTTTCTAACCAATGAATAAAATTATTTAAGCCATGATTGTGGATAAACCTTGTTTCTAAAATTTTAAATCCCGATTTTAATAATAAATTTCTTAAACTTGAATTATTAAAATACCATGAATGTGCTGTTCGAAAGTAGAATTCATTAAATTCCTTTAAATTAACTTGCATTAAAATATCTTCAAAATTATCAGTGCAAACGTAAAAGATTCCATTTTTTTTTAAAAGCTTAAATGCTAGTTTTAAATAATTTAAAGGATTATTAATATGTTCAATTACTCCAAAGGAAGTGACTACATCTACAGAGTTTAAATACTTAACATCTGGTAATTTATGATCCACTATCTGGTGTCCTTTACTTTTTATTAAATCTTGAAAGTTTTTTTGTGGCTCAATTGCTAGTGTTTTTTTTGCTGTTTTTTTTATATTGTCTAAAAAAAATCCATAACCACATCCATAATCTAAAACTACTTTGTTAAAAAATAATTTTCTATTAATCGAAAAAAATTCAGGTTTTTGATCAACATTACTAAATTTTAAATAATTTTTTTTTTTTAAACCTTGATTGTATAAATTTCTATATTGTTTGGTTTCATATGAAACTTTTGGAAATGGACTTAGTTTTACTAAGTTACATTTTAAACATTTTATAACTCTGAATTTTTTTTTGCTTTTAAGTGGGTAGGCTCCAGATCTAATTTTTCCATGAAAAATTGTTTGTTTTTTTTTAAAACAGCTTTTATTACATTTTATATTTTTCATTTTTTCCTTAAAACAACAATATATTCTTGTTCGGGAGTATCATATCTTTTTTTCCAATAGTCATAAATTTCAACATTCCAATCTTTGAATTTTTTCCAATAAGACTTTTTGATTGGTAAAACAAGATTTGAAAAAGAACTTGAATTTCCATTTCTATCAATAAATTTTTTATACATATATAAGTTTTTTTTTATTTTTTTAAACTTCTGAATGGTTATTCTATAAGGATCTGAAGGAGCAAGTTTTATGAATTTTTCATAGTATTTTTTTTTTTTTAAAATGGATAATTCTTTTTTAAAAGCCATAACTTCTAAAATAATTGAACCTCCTCTTTTTAAATATTTTTTTGAAAGGCTTAAAAAAATTTGCGCTTCTTTCTTTGAGTTTGCTGATATTAAGTTAAATATAATATCAACTCCAATAATTAAATCAAAACTCTCTTTACTTAGTTTTGATTTAAGAAAATTTTTATTTATTATTTTTATTTTTTTTGAGTTAACAAATTTTTTGAATTTTTCTGAAAATTTACATCTAGATTTACTTATCTCAAACCCAAGACCGTTCATAATAATATTTTCTTTTTCTAATCTATAAAGAAGTTTTCCATTTCCGCTTCCAACCTCACATATATTTCCATTCCAGTTTTTTTTAATTATTTTTTTTTTTATAAAGCTTATATACTTGTCGCACGATTTTAGCTTGTTGTTATAATATTTTTTTAGATTATTTTTATTAAAATTTTTTAGGCTTTCTACATTTCTGTAGGATCTATTGTTTAAATGACTCATATAAACATTAGTTATAATATTTTTTTATAGCTTCTCCAATTACTGAAATTCCTTCTTCTAAAGCTTCTTTAGAGATTGTTAATGGTGGTGCAATTTTTAGAGCTTCTCTTCCTGTTTTAATTACTATTAAGCCTCTTGCAAAACATTCATCGCAAATTTTATTAGCAATTTTTTTTTTTTTCGATTCATTAAATATTATTGATGCTACTAAACCTTTTCCATAAACATATTTTACCAATTTTGGATATTGCTTTTTTATTTCTTCCAACTTGTTATGTAACAACTTTCCATACTTTTTGGATTTATAGATTAGTTTTTTTTCTTCTATTTCATTAATGGTAGCTTTACCAACGGCACAAGCCATTGGATTTGCTGAATGGGTTGAAGACATCTCTCCTTCTGCTGGTAAGTCCATTATTTTTTTTTTTCCTAAGACAAATGATAAAGGAAATCCTGAGCCAGCTCCTTTTCCGCAACAAATCAAGTCAGGTTTAATTTTATAGTGCATATATCCAAAAAGTTTACCTGTTCTGCCAAAGCCCGATTGTATTTCGTCAAATGAAATTAATATATTATTTTTTTTACAGAAGCTCTTTAGTTCATTGATGAAGTTTTGTGGATAAAATATTGAACCCCAGCCCTGAAAAGTTTCCAATATAACTCCTGAAATATCTTTCTTGGGGATTATTTTTTTTCTTTTAAATATTTTTTTTATATTTTTTTTGAAAAATTTAGCAGAATCTTTTTTTACATCTTTGTTCCAGGGATAAGGAAACGGCATATGTATTATATTTTTATCATGAGAAGTAATCCAATTTTTTAAATTTTTTTTACCCCCCATCATCTCGGCACCTAAAGACCTTCCATGCCAATTTCCTTCGAATGAAAGGATTATATTTCTTCGTTTTTTAAAATATTTTCCGTAATACCTCATAATTTTTAATGCTGCTTCAGTCGCCTCGCTTCCAGATGAAAGTAAAAAAGCTTTTTGTAGATACGCAGGAGTAAATTTGATCAATTTTTTTAAATATTCATATCTTTCTTTTGAAACATAGCTGTAAGTATGAAGAAGAGGTTTTTTTAAAAGTTTTTTAATTTCAGAAATAACTTTTTTGTTTGAATGGCCAACATTAGCAACTAAAATTGTACTTGAAAAATCTATCCATTTGTTCCCAGAATAGTCAAAAACTTGAAAATCTTTGGCCTTATTCCATAAGATTGGTACTTGCCCATGCATACCCCGTGCTTCAAATTTTTTAAGATCATTAATCAAACTTAAACTTTTTTTATTAGGAATGGATGTTTTTATAGTTCTGTATTTTGATTTAATCATTTCAGAAAATTATTTAATTATTTTTTTTATAAATTTTAAATTATAATTAAGTTCATTTATAGGATTTTTATTTACTGGTAAGGCAGATTGAAAAATTAAACTCCCTTTATAATTTTTTTTTTTTAAAAAATTTATTATTTTAAAAAAGTTTGTATTACCTGAACCAAATCTTTTTGATAACCCATTTAAGCTCCTGTCCTTTAAATGAATATTCTTGATGAATTTATAATAAATCATTTCTCTATCAAAGTTGTATTTTAAAGCTGTACTATTCCCTGTATCATAATTTATGCCAAAATATCTTTTATTAAATTTCTTTATAAATTTTAATAGTTTTCTTGGTTCAAAATCACTTTCAAATAAAATTTGAACCTTATATTTTTTTAAAATGGGCTCTATTTTTTTTAAAAAAAAAATTAACTTCTGCATTTGATGTTTGTTTTGAATAGAAGAGTTATCAACAAGTGGGAAAATAATATATTTAACACCCAAAAAATTACAATTTTTAATCAAATGTTTAATTTTATTAAACATGCTTGATTCTAATTTTTTAAATTTTGCTTTAAATATAGGTTTTTGCATAAAAAAATCTGCTGTGAGAGATTTTGTCTTAATTTTGTGTTTTTTTTTTAGCTTTTTTATTTCGTTACAACCTTTTTTGTTATTTATGGGATTAATAAAAAAATTTTTATAGTCCAAAGTCCACTCTAGATTTCTAACACCAAACTTATCTAATAACCTAAATTCTTTTTTCCAATTTCTCCAAGGAAAAGATTGCATCTTAGATTTTATTTCTCTTTTTACTAACCTGCCTTGCATAATTCCTAATTTCATTATTTTTAAAATTAACTCTTTTGTAAATCTCTCTTAGTATTAGTATGTCTTATATTTTTTTTTAAATAGTTAAGTATTTTAAATTTTTTTTTCTTTGCTTGGTAACTGATATATTCAAGATCTTCCTTTGAATCTATCTCCATGACTTGAGGTGTAATATAAATATACATCTTTTTTCCATATAATCTTTTTTTATTCAACACCTCCTTGACTTTAATAATATCTATATATCCATTTGGAATGTACCCAGTTTGATAAGATTCTTTAGGAAAACTAATAGAATGTGGAGTAGAATTTTTATTTATACCAACAAATAAACCTTTTTTATTTCTTAGACAGTATTTTAAAGGTGACTCTACCATTATATGGGCTGAACGAAGTGAACAAATTTTTTTTTGTATTTTTAAAAATTTTTTAATAACATTTTTTATTACCATGGGATCTCTTAAAGGTGTTGTGGGTCTTAAATGAACTATAAAGTCAGGCAAAATTTTTTCGTATCTTTGAATCCATTTAATAGCATGATTAATCGGTTCAAAATCTAAAGAACTATCTTTTGAAAAATTTTTAGGACGTAAAAACGGTACTTCTCCACCATATTTTTTTGATATTTTGGCATATTTATTTGAGTCAGTTGAAATTATAATTCTCTCAATTCCTGCCAATTTAGCAGCAATAATACTGTAAGCAATAATTGGATAACCTTCTAAATTACGAATATTCTTATTCTTAACTGATTTAGATCCACTTCTGGCGGTAATTAGTGCAAAAATTTTTAATTTTTTAGACATTTTTATAAAATATTTCCTCACATTTTTTAGCTAATATTGGATGGTGAATTACAAAATCATTTAAATATCCATCAATATCAACATGTTTTAATTCTTTTAATCTGTTCGCATATAAACAATGTACAACCATACGTTCAAAAAAGGCTGGGTTATGTATTTTATATTTTATTGGAGAAAATAAATTTAAAGCCTGCCAATAACTTAAATTTTTGGGGGATTCATTCATAAAAAAATTCCATCCATGAATGTTAATTTTTTTTGAAATTTTAGACATAATAAGGGCTGCATTAATACCAGAGCCAGCTCTAAAATTTATAGTTGATTTAAAATAAAACTTAATTAACTTGCATTTCTTATTATTTTTAATGTGATTTATAATTGTCTCATCTATAATATTATATGCTTTGCTATTTACTCCTCCTTTAATTAGTTTATCATTTTTCAAAATATAGTTTTGTAAATATACAAATGGAATATTTTTTGAGATACAATTCAATGCTTCTGAGCCAGCCGTAACATGCATAGCGGGAAAATCTGGTGTAAATAGTTCTCTATGTTTTTCACCTTGATCTGGAAAATAATAATTTTTATTTTCAGGTAAATCTTGATTTTTAAGAAGTGAAAAATTAACTAAAAAAACATTTTTTTTTTCTGATAGGTTTTTTAATTTTTCATTTGCATTATCAAAATATGGTGAATAACCTCTAAAAACTAAATCAACTTCATCAAAAAAAACTTGATTATCAAATATAACAATATCATCTAAGACATTTTCTGTTTTTGTCATTTTTTCATTCCTTATCGGAAATCGATGTCCCTTTAAAGAAAAAAGGTAACTGTATTTAGGAAAAAAATGAAAAAAATATGTTTGGATCTTGGTTCTGATAAATGTTGGTATTTGAAAAAATCTTATTTTAAAAGTTCTATCATTTATCAATCTTAAAATTTTTAGCATGTGTAATTTATGTGTTAAAAAGTTACTAAAGTGATTTGCCACTAACCATTATAAAATTTTATCTGACCATATAACTTACAATTGAAGCATAATTATAAGTATGCACAATCAAAGTTTATATAATCTATGTTCGCAATTGATTATCGATGTATGTTAAGTGGTGCAACAAACTATCCACAGGTTGAATGTTTTGTTGAGCGGAAAAATAATACTCTGTATCTGGTAAAGAAGAAAATTTTTTTATAAAACTTCTAATTACTGTTGCTTGATTATTATTGACAGAAAATTTTATTGATTTTTGTGACATTTTTAAAGCGCTTAATGATTTTTTGAATTTATGTTTTTTCCAAGTAATTACATCATATGAGATATTTAATGGTTCTTTTTCATCAGTCTCTCTTAAATTAACTCTTTCTCGTTCGCCAAGAATAATCATTGATTTTGCAAGATCTTCATTTTCAATCGATAATTTTCCATCCATGATCTCTTTGAGATGTAGCATTAAAACTTTCCCTACCCAATTATTTTCTAAATAAATTAATCGAGATGAAAAAAATCCATTAAGACGTGTCGGATTGCCTACATCGTTACCATTAGCAGCAAATATTTCTTTAGCTTTGTTAACCATTTCCTCGCGAGTATCGAATAGCTCTCCTTCTGCTGCGGCTCTAAAATCGTCGACAAATTGAATATATCCATCGGGCCAATTGGCTTTTCGATCAGGATTCATAAAACGTGAGAAAAAATTTGACAAAGAAATATTTTGACTCCTTACAAATTGGAAAAACCACTTATGAAAATCCAGAGTAAAAACACCTAAAAACATCAAATTTAAACTTCGTAGTTCTAAATATTCTTCATATGAAAAAGCATTCGTAGAAACCACTACTTCTTCGTGCTCAGCCGTAAAAGTATTATCATAGGAGCCATAATTAGTTCCTACAAGTCTATATTTTGTTTTGATACCATATTTCTTACGAGTTTCTGGTCTGTTCAACTCGATACCATCCATGATGAATAAATTATTAACAACTACTTTATCAAAGCCTCTGTCAAGAGAGCGATTTAAAAGACTAATAAAACCATCTTTGGTTTCAAAAGGCATTCCAAATATCAATTCGGTTGTAGTTGTGATATTACGTTCTCTAGCCCATGCCATAGCATCATCAATGTGTTCTGGAGTTACGTTACGACGGTTGATAGCTTTAAGTGTATTGGGATCTTCAGTTTGTAATGCAAGACACATTCCATATTGATTTAAATGTCCCAATATTTCAATTACTGAGCGTGAGGTTTCGGTAAATCTTTTATCATTATAGAAAAATACACTTTGAGGATAATTATAATCTTCATTACATTTTCTAATAATCTTCGCAACTTCAACATCTCTTTTTAAAATTCCAAAGTTTTCATCGGCTAGATAAATTGTATGATGCGGACGATCCACATATTTTTTTGAAACATATCTCAATTCCTCTTCAACTTGTTCAATAGGGTAGCCGCGCAACTTCCCACGATTTTTTCCTGATACACAAAATGCACAAGTATAAGGGCAAAATCTGGATGTTTGAATTAATGGCTGATAGTCTGAATGCATAAATTCATCCATAAGACCAGATAAATATGGAGATCCCATTGTTGTTAGATCTAAAGTTAATCCTATTTGAAGTCCTTTAACTAATTTATTTTCACTTAGAAAAGACACTCCTTCAATTTGAGTATTAAATATAGACTTTCTGTTCTCAAGAGCTTTTCCAATAACGTTGCTAAAACCTAGTTCTCCTTCGTTAGTAACTATTGCATCAACTTTTGGAAATACTTTTGTCAAATACCTATATTGTTCATTTTCATCTGTATCAATACAAGGGCCACCAAGAACAATAATTACTTGCTCGCCAAGCATTTCTCGTAACTTATTTACAACAATTTGATTTAGATTGAGGTTCCAATAATAAACTGAAAGACCGACAACATCAGGCGGGTTTTCTTTAACTTTATCTAAAAATTTTTCAACATTTTTATATAATGAAACTTCAATATCATTGCCATATTTTTGCTTAGCATATTGTGCAATCATGCCTATACCTAGTGGTGTATATCGAGCCACAAGGGTATGACGATTGTAATAACAAAAATCGCCAAACATCACATTTAAACGTCTCTTACCATTTCTTTTTACTAAAGCAGTCATCACATTAAAATACAGTATTATAATACACAAAAAAAATCATTCAATCAGTTTAATTGGATTTATTATGCTTAAAATTCATAAATATTATCACCAAATAGATCTTCCACCATCTAATACTACATTTTGTCCAGTCATGTAACTGCTTGCCTCTGAACAAAGAAACTGAACAATCTCTTTAATTTCTTCAGCTTTTCCCATTCTTTTCATAGGAATAAGTTTTTTTAATTTATTTTTGAAAGTAATATCTTGATTATTTTCTATAGCACCTGGTGATAAAGCATTGATTCTAATACCTTTATCGGACCAAAGAGTTGCAAAATATTTGGTCATTCCAATCAAGCCATGCTTGGTGACGGAATAACTAACTGGTTTAAGTATTTTCAAATGACTATACAATCTTTGATCTGGTCCAATTATAGACAAATCGGATGCAATATTTAGAATTACTCCTGATTTTTTTTTTAGCATACTTTTGGAAAAAACAATAATACAGTTAAGTGTACCAGTTAAATTTACTTCTAAATCTTTTTTCCAATTTTTAATATTTAAAATTTTTTCTTGTTTTATTTTAATTTTTTTATTTATTTTAAAATCATTTGCAGCATTATTGATTAATATATCTATTTTTTTGTGTTTTTTTATCACTAAGTTGTTTATTTTTTCTAAAGATTTTAAATTTGTTATGTCTCCTTTGTAAATGTTTAAACTTTTATTATTACCAAATAAGTTAGAAACTTTTTTTAATGATTTTAAATTTTTATCTATCAATATAACTTTTGCTTTTTTTTCAAGTAAAGCTCTGATGTGAATTTTTGCTAAAAATCCAGCTCCGCCAGTAATTATTGCAACTTTATCCTTTAATGAAAATCTATCGTACAATTTTTTTAATCTATTCCCAATATCTTAATTTCTTTGCTACTTTTTTTTCTTTTTCAAGAAATGTTTTTTCTCCATTTCCTAAAATTGATTTTATTTTTCTCACAGAACCTACTAATGCTGACAAACCTGTTTCTTCTAATGAAGCAGATTGGTCACTTCCATAACTAGCTCTATCTAGAGTAACATGTCTTTCTAATGAATTAGCGCCAAGTGAGCATGCAACTAAAGATGGCGATACACTTGGTTCGTGACCGCTATAGCCTACTTTACAATTATATCTTTTTTTTAATGCAAGTATCATATTTAAATTTAAATCTTTTTCATCAGCAGGATATGTGGATACGCTATGCATAAGTTCAAAGTCACATTTCTTTTTCTTAAAAATTTCAACAGCATTATCTATATCTTCAATTGTGCTCATGCCAGTTGAAATAAAAGTATGTTTTTTTCTATCAGCAACTGCATTTAAAAATTCGTTATGAGTAATCATCGCAGAAGCTACTTTTTGATATTTTAATCTAAATTTATCTAAAAATTCTAAACTCTTTATATCCCAAGCAGATGCAAACCAATTAATATCTTTTAGCTTACAATATTTATCAATCTCGAGGTATGACTCATAATCAAATTCCAAACCTTTTTTTTGATCTAATTGGGTAGTGCCCCAGGGGCTTTCCCTAGGTTCAGATAAATACTTTTTAGTATAAACTGTATATATATCTCTTTTTTGAAATTTCACTGCATCACATCCGCACCTAACTGCAACATCAATTAATTTTTTTGCTAGCAAAATGTTGCCATTATGATTAATTCCGATTTCTGCAATTACAAATATTTTATCCATTTAACAATAAATTATACCCAAGCTGTTTATATGTTTTTTCTAAATTAAGATCATTTATATACTTCTTATATACATTTTTGAAACTTTTTGGCCAATATGAATAGATTTGTTCAATACTTTTTACATTTGAGTGGATATTTACATGATTTTCATCATTAAATATATTATCTAAAATTTCATTGCTTAAAGTTTTTTCAGTTATTTTTATGAAACATTCTTTAAAATAATCCTTGGATTTAACAAAACCCTCCATTTTTAAAAACTGGTCGTAATGACAATTTTTAATTAATTCATAATCTGTTTCAAAAGTTCTGATGCAAGAATGTTCAAAAGTTTCAATGGCTTTTTCTGCCAGAAACTCATTAGAAAAATTTTTAATATCAAAATCATTTATGTTAATTTTTTTTACTGTAAGATTTGTTAAAGATTTTGATTTTGAATAAATATTTTTTAAAATTTTATATAAAAATAAAGATTTTGATATTTTTTTTAATTTTTTTTTCTTTACTTTTAAGTTCATCTTTTTTTCATAAATAAAATCAACATTTTTAGAAAGTTTTAAAAGTATGTTAAAGTGATCTATTTTTATTTTATCGGCTGGAATTTTATTTCCTGAAAGAAATGTTGCATAAAATGCCGAAAAAATTGAATTTATTTTTAAAATAGGATGTCTAAAAACAGCAAAAAACTTACCACCATTTTTTTCAACAATTTCTTTACACAAAATACCATGGTAACCATGAATTGAACCAAATACTTTATTTCCAAAAGATTTTTTTTCACATTGTAAAAGTCCATCTATAAATTCCACAGGCGATAATTCTTTTATAGGGTCGCCATATCTGTCAATTTCACCAACATTATAAGGTGGGATAGATCTTGTCCCGTGCCAACAAATTACAGAAGGATGTTTGTTCAATGATTTTGCCAGCCAACCAGTTCCGGAGTGGCCTTGAGAGGATATATAAAACATATTTTTATTTGTTATTAAATATAATTTTTAAATTGTCTAAAACAAATGTTTATTTTAATAAAAAATCATTACTTTTTAAAAAAGAAGGTGCAATTTTTCCATAAAATTCTTTGTGAAGTTTGTCTATATCTTTATTACTTTTTTCCTCATTCAATATACTGCTTATAATATTTTGGGAATTAAATTTCTTCTTATATATTTTTAAAAAATCTGATTGCAATTGTTCCTCATTTTGTAAAAGTTTAAAGTCATTTTTTATATAATTAACCATATCAATTACAAAATTTTTTATTTGATTTTCATCTGGTTGAAGCAATTTAACTTTATTATTAGATAAATCTTGAGTTCTTTGAATATATGCAACATTATAATCAAAAATTTCTTTTAAAGATAATTTTTTGTTTTCGTCAACAGAATAGTAAGTGCTAAACATTGTTAAAAATTTTTTGCTTGAAAATTTTATAAATGCTATTGGGTCAGTTATGCTTGCTAAAGGTCTTCTAAAAATGAATGGTACTTGATCAAAACCTACATCCGTTGTTAAACAAAACTCACAATTGGCTCCTAAATAAATATCTAAAAAATCATTTTTAAAATTAGAATTGGAATAATCTATTATCATTTTATTATTAGTTTTAAGTTTTTTTTTAGTTAATTTTCCCATTCTAAAAACAAAGTACCCTAGTTTAGTTAGTTCCTCTGCGGCAAGTGCAAATTTATCAATGTCATAATCTCTATAACTCCAATAACTCCAATTTTTTTTAGGATAAATATTTTTAAGATAGGCATTATCTCTTACAATAAAACATACAAACTTGTCTTTTTTATTTAATCCAAATTTTTTTAACTCTTCTACACCAAGGTTAATTTCATTTTCACTAAATTTAAGTTGTGGTGGAAATTTATCTAAATAATTATTGTCATCAACTAGGCCATAGTCCCAACCCCCTTTAGGTGGATTATAAATATGAATTTTTAGAAAATAAAAATATTTTGAAAAAAATTTTAAAAAAAAAAATATAGGAAAAATAAAATAATTTGGATATACGTTTAATTTGCTTTTCCACATTTTAGATAAAGTAGTGTTTGAAATCATTGTTTGATAAAATGAAATATCATAATATTTTCTATTATCCTTTTTATTATTTTTTTTATAAAAATACATTTCGGGACCTATTGATAAATGACCAATCCTATTAGTATTAACTGAAAAAAATCTTATAATTACAAAGTTTCTTAAAAGTAAAATAATTCCGAATACAAATGGAACAAAAAATAATGTAACTATATATAAACTATAGCGGAAGATTTTCGAGCAAATTTTTTTTATCATTTATCAAGGATAAATAAAATCAAACAATTTAATTTTAAATTATAAATTTTTATGATCGCAATATATTTAGTTACATACAGCAAAGATATAATTACTCATTTTATCAAAGCCTGTATGGATTACTTCATCATTCATAGAAAACATATAAACATTAGAAAAAAAATTATATAAAAAATTCCTTAATTTATATTTATTTTTACAATTTACATGTCCAAGTTTACTTAATAAAGAAGCATACTTTTGACTTTCTAAAGAAGGCATCCCTATAATAACTGTCCCATTTTTTTTTAAAGAGTGTTTTATATTTTTAATAAATTTTTTTTCTAAAGATTTTGGGATATGTTCTAAAACATCTACTAAATAAATACCTTTGAATTTTTTATTTAATTTTTTCTTAATAAAATTATGAATTAAATAATTAGCTGGATTAGAATTCCAGTTTAAGTAATCTTTTTTGTTATGCTCACCAATATCAATTAAAGTTAAATTTTTAACATTGTGTCTTACTATCTCGGATTGAAAACCATCTCCTGCGCCAATTTCTGCAACACTATCGTACCCTTCTAACATTTTTGACACAAACTTATATCTGCTCATTGAAAACGCTAAATGTTTAGGATCATCTTTAAAAGCTTGCGATGTATGTTTCCCCATAGAAATTGTTTGAAATTTTGGATACATTTTGCTCAATTTTTTTATACTCATAATTAATATAATCTATTTAATTCACTTTCTAAACTTGAGATATTTAGGTTAAAATTATTACCCATGTTTTGAGTGCTTAATCCTGCAGCAACCGAAGAAAATAATATTGATAATTCTGGGTTAATTCTTGCGGCCAAGCATAACGAAATAACTGTAAACAAAGTATCACCAGATCCTATAGTATCTATTGGATTAACATCAAAAGCTGGACAAAAAAATTTTTTTTTATCATTTGTAAACAAAGTTGCACCAAATTTCCCTTGGGTAACAATCAAATTTTTACATTTAAAATTTTTTTTATATTTATTTACAAGATAATTAACACTGTTTTTTTTATCCCTTAATTCAAATCTTAACTCTCCTTCATTAATGCACAATGTATCAACTTTACTGAACTTTTTTAAATTATGAGACCCATAATTAAATGAATTTAATTGAGTGTTTATATAAATTTTATTATAATTTTTTTGAAGATATTTAATTGTCGAATTTGATATCTCGCCATGTCCATAATCTGCTAAAATAATTAAATCTACATCGTTTTTGTGTTTGGATATTTTTTTTATATATTTTAATTCTTCAATTTTTGAAAGTGGATCTTCATTTATATCATAAAACCCAATTATTTTATTATTTTTATAATAATCAACATATCTAGTTTTCGTAATAGTGGGTGAATTTGTTTTTTTTAAGACTTCATATCTGATTTTTTTTGACAATTTTTTTTTAATAAACTTTAAATGTGAATTATTTTCACCAACGTGAAATATATGTTTCGTTTGATCATTTAAAGATGATGATAAATTGGCAATGTATCCAGAACCTCCCAGAAAAGATTTTTCATTTTTTAAACGGAATACCATCATTGGATCTTTACCAGATCTACCTACAGCATCCGCAAAATTATATTTATCAATTATTATTTCACCAAGTACTAATGATTTTATTTTTCTAATTTTAGATAATTCGTTAATTATTTGCAATTTTGTATATTTTGCTCTGATCTTTTGCAAATATTTAGATAAATTTTTATTTGAAAGTTCTAAGCTAGATCTACTTATAATTTCGCTAGAACTATATTTTTCATGACTCACGGTAATAAATTTACCTTTGTTTTTCTTTAAAGTTTTTATTTCTTTTTTTAAATTTTTATCCAAGATTTCTTTATTTTTGTAATCTGGTCCTTTGCAATATACATTGGGTTTGATCTTTTCAATTATTAACTCAGCAGTTTCATATTCGCTTTTTAAAACATAATCTACTATTTTTATTTTTTTTAAAAAATTTAATCTATCATTAATTTTAAAAATAGGTCTAAGAGGACCCTTATTTACATATCTATCGTCAGTGACCGATACAACCAAAATATCACCGTATTTTTTTGCTTGCTCAAAATATGTAATATGTCCTATGTGCAAAAAATCAAATACACCATGACATAAAACAATTTTTTTTTTATTTTTTTTTAAGTCTCGTATTTCCTTAATATTTTTTTCATTCATAAATTTAAAAAATTAATATTTAAGATATTGCTTTAATGTTTTTTTATTTGTTTTAAAGATATTATCATATTTTTTTGTATTTAAATTTAACCTTAAACCTCTTCTTGCTTTTAATTTAAATGAATTTAGTGAGCATTTTTTTAATTTAACTTTTATGTTTAAATAATTAATTAATTTTTTTGCCAAATGATATCTTGAAATTTTTTTTATAGAATTTAAATGGAATATTCCATTTAAATCTTTAGAAATTAATTTATGAATACTTTCGCAAAAATCTTCTATAAAAATTGGAGAAAAAATTTCATCACTAGCAAATTTGAGGTTTTTAGCTTTTATAGAGTTTAAAGTTTGACGAATAATAGAATTATCTTTTTTATTGAAACTTAAAATTTTACTTATTCTAACTATTAAGTACATTTTTAATTTATATTGAATATATTTCTCAACTTTATACTTTATTAGGCCGTATTTATTTATAGGATTCCTAGTGGAACTTTCACTATAATTACCTTTTTTACCATCAAATACCGCATCTGAGGATATATATATTACTTTAATTCTTCGTTTGTCACATTCGTTCATTAATAATTTTATTTTTTTGTAATTAAAATTATTTTCTTTTTTAAAGTTTTTTTCAACATCATCTAATCTTTTGTTTAAACCAGATGTAAAAATAATATGAGAAATATAATTAATATTTTTTAAACTATCTAATTTGTCTTTAAAAATATTAAATTTATATAAGTTTAATTTTTTTTTTTTAAAAAAAGTACCGAATGTTTTAATTTTTTTTTTTTTTAGATAATTAAATAAATGAGATCCAATTAAACCACTGGCGCCAATAATTAAAACGTTTATGTTCTTCGTTTTTATCAATTAAAATAGTAATTAAATTAATGTCTTAGTGGTTCAAGGCTTGGTAATTTTTCTTCAAAAAACTTCTTGCTTCTTTCGTCAGTACCATAAACTTGCTCATCAGTTTTATCCGCACTTTTTACTTCTACTCCAGCATTTTGTCTTGTTTCCTGTCTCCATATTTTTAATTCATCCATTGTTATTCCTAGCATTTTTGCAATCTTCTCATGATGCTCAGGTCTATTGGATGGAAAATTAATTCTATCCCATTCATATGCTCTTTTTATTTGAAGTTCCATGGCTGTCCACTCGTCAGTATTTATTACGCCTTTTCCAAATCCATAGAAATCTTCGGGTTTTAAGTCTTCTGGTATTACTTTCATTTCTTTTGCTGTGTCATACATCTCTGTACCAGGAAGTGGTGTTGCAATAGAAAACAAAGAATAATCTAAAACTCGATCTCGATTGGTTAATTTGTCTGCAAATTCAAATGTGGTTAAAATATCATTCCAAGTATCACCCGGCATTCCAATAATAAAATTTGATGCTATTTCATCAAAACCATAATTTCTCATTTCATGCAATCTTATAAGTGCATGTTCTAAATTAGTAGGTCTTTTCATTCTTTTAAAAGTATTAGGTGAACCGGACTCAAGAGATATGCTAATTTGGTAACAACCTGACTCTCTCATCCAAAACAATAAATCATCTTTACCTTTTTTTTCTTTAATTGTATGTGGCAAAGGGATATGTCTCAAATCTAAGTTATTTGATTTCCAAACTAAATCATAGCCTTCTTCTTTTAGCTTTGCTATTCCTTTTAAAATTTCAATAATTCTATCACGAGGCAATAATAAACTATCATCTACAAAAATAATCTCTCTTATTCCATGATTTTTAACTAACGATTTAATTTCTTCAATTATGCTTCCTGGAGATCTTCTTTTAATTCCATCATTTATGGGGTTTCCATCTTTGCCAGCGCCGCAATATGTGCACTTATAAACACAGCCCCTAGAAGTCATCATAATAGTCATTGGTAGTTTTCTAAATTGAAAATTCTGAGTATATTTTTGACTCCACGAAAATAATGTTTTGGTATCGTAATCGCTATAATCTGGGAATGGAAGATCATCTAAATTTCTTACATTACCAATAGCTTTACGTGCATTGTGTTGCCAAACATTATTTTCATCTCTGTAGTGAAGTCCATCTATATTTTTAAAACCTGTTTTATTTTTTAATGCATCCATTAACTTTATAAGTCTTTCTTCGCCTTCAGATATAACTATAAAATCTATATTTTTATCTTCTTTTGCAACGTCAGGTGATATCGAAGGATAAACTCCACCTAGAATAGTTTTTACATTTAGCTTTGCTTTTTTTATAATTGCAAAAGTTTTGTGAACAGAATCTCTGTACTCAACACTAAGTGCACTTATACCAACAACTTTACCAACTTTTTCTTTTAAAATTTGGTAAAGTTCATTCTCTGTAAGATTATTAGTATTCGCATCAACGTGATTTACTGTATAACCATTCTTTCTTAAGACAGCTGTTAATATTCCTTCTGGATAAGGAATGTGATTCCAATATCTTCCTTCTCCACCTTTGTGCCATCTTGTATTTGGTATTACAAATGTAAAATCTATTTGATCGCTTTTTGACATTGTGGCTTAATATAGCATTTTAAAAACTAATGCAACAGGGTTAATTTTTGTTTTAAATTGAATTAATAAATTTTTTAGCTTTAAATTTATCGTTTTCTGAAGGTGACCATTTAGCATATATAGTTTTATTTTTTAAAAAAGGGCCTTCAGTGGACTCATGAAAAATAAAAAATTTAGATTTTATTTTAAAGGTATGAAATATAGAATTTGACAATCTGTAATAAAAATTTAATTTTTTATTTTTACTTTCTAATTTAACTTTTTTTAATACCTTTCCTTTATTGTCGAAAAAAATGACTTCCGCACGGCCTTCTATAACATGTAATGACTCAGCTTTTCTTAAGTGTTTATGAGGCCTTATGTAAGAATCTTTTGATAAAATTATTATCATCTCATGCAACCTATTATTGTCTTTATGTAA
>CACFKF010000016.1 GCA_902566775.1 uncultured Pelagibacteraceae bacterium
ATTATTTTTTAGAACATAATCAATTGTATTTATAATTTTGTTATTATTTTTTAAAATGTATGGTGGATTTTTTTTATTTAATTCAATCCCTTCAATACCTTTTAAAGAAGAAATTACAATTGCACCAATAGATAATGCTTCAATTATTTTTATTCTCGTTCCAGATCCAAACTTTAAAGGCACACATAAACATTTAGAATAATAAATTAAATTGTGCAGTTCTTTTTTTGGAACAATATTTTTATTAATTACCCAGGGATATTTTTTTTTAAAACCCCCACCTGTAATGACAAGTTTAATTTTTGGATATTTTTTCAATACAACCGGCATTACGCTATGATTTAAATAATCAATGGCATTTTTATTTGGTTTATATAAATACGAGCCAGAATAAATTATATAATCTTCATTTATTTTTTTTTCCCCGACTTTATAACCGATATTTATTGCGTTAGGGTAAAGAATTGTATTTACATCATAAAGAATTTTAATTTTATTCTTTTCATATTTGGAAACTGAAGTAGCTATATCAACCCATTTAAACATTAATCCTTCTAAATATTTTGTTAGGAAGTAGATAAATGAATTAGAAAATTTCTTTCTTATTTCAGATTCTATTGAGTGAGAAATATAAATAATTTTTGATTTTATAAATATTAACTTTAATAAAAAAAAGACTAAAAAACTATAAAAAATCCAACTTGCACCTTCAATTACAATTATTTTATTTTTTGAATTTTTTAAGTATAAAATAACTGACAATATCATTCTTGGTAATGAAAATATTTTATTTAAAGGTTTTTCTTTTCCTATAAATATAGTTTTTATATTTTTATTATTAATTTTTTTAATATGAGATAATTGAAATAGTTTTTTTTTTGAAGGCCAACTTTTAAAGCGGCTATTGACCACTGTAGAAGATCCCATATTATCAGGAACTACAGGAAAAAATGTTATGAAGGCAGTTTTAGTATTTTTCATTTTTAATTAAAAAAAACTTAATTTAAAGACATGTAAATTGATATAAATTATTAAATTGCAATATTAAAGTTCTTTAATAAGTTATATATTTTAACGATTATTTATCATCAAATTTGTAAAAACAATTTGCCTTTTTTAAGAAAAAGATTATAACTTTTTTGCCTGGTGATTTTTGCGAAGGGGTAATACCCGATCCCATTCCGAACTCGGAAGTCAAGCCTTTCTGCGCCGATGGTACTTTGTCTTAAGACACGGGAGAGTAGGACGTTGCCAGGCTAAAAAAAATCTATATATGAAAATAGCAAGTTCATTAAAATCTTTAAAAAAAAGGGACCTTAATTCTAAATTGGTTAGAAGAAGAGGAAGAGTTTATATTATTAACAAAAAAAACCCAAAGTTTAAAGCAAGACAGAAGTAATCCTTCAATCTTTATGATAGTTGGTTCGGTATCTGAAAATAGAAATTTAGAAAAAAGAATTTCAATAACTCCAGAGATAGCAAAAAAATATATAAATTTAGGATTTGAAGTTCAGTTAAGTGAAAATTACGGAAAGCATCTAGGATTTGAAGAAAAAGAATATAGTGAAATTGGAGTTAAATTTATTAATGATGATAAAAAATTAATAGAAAATGCAGATATTATTATTCAAATTAGTTTATTAGATGAAGATAAATCTTCTCATTTAAAACCCAACCAAACTTTTGTTGGTGTTTTGAACCCCTATGAAAACAAAAATAAACTTGAAGAATTAGTAAAAAAAAAAGTTAACCTATTTTCTTTGGAGCTATTGCCCAGAATAACAAGAGCACAATCTATGGATATACTTTCATCTCAAGCAAATTTAGCTGGATATAAAGCTGTGGTAGAATCATTTTCAATTTTTGAAAAAGCTATACCAATGATGATGACTGCGGCAGGAACTATTCCTGCAGCAAAAGTTTTAGTTGTTGGAGCTGGAGTTGCGGGTTTGCAAGCAATAGCTACTGCAAAAAGAATGGGAGCAATTGTATTTGCTACAGATGTAAGATTGTCTTCAAAAGAACAAGTAGAAAGCTTAGGTGGAAAATTTTTAATCGTGGAAGGAGCTGAAAATTTAGAAACCGAAGGTGGATATGCAAAAGAAACATCTGAGGAGTTTAAAAAAAAACAAGAAGGATTATTAACCGAGACACTTAAAAAAGTTGATATTGTGATTTGTACAGCTTTGATACCAGGAAAAAAAGCTCCATTAATTATTAAAGAAAATATGTTAGAAAATATGAAATCAGGATCAATAATTTATGATTTAGCAGCTATTCAGGGAGGAAATGTAGCACTTACCAAGGTAGATAAGATTATTGAGAAAAACGGAGTTAAAATAATAGGTGAAAGAAATATTTTAAATAAATTACCAGCTTCGTCTTCTAGTCTTTACGCAAAAAATGTATTTAATTTTATTTTAAACCTATATGACAAAGAAAATAAAAAAATTAATATTAATTTAGAGGATGAAATTATTGCTAAAACAATAATAAAGTAAATTTATGGAAATAGACCCATTTATATTTAGATTTAGCATTTTTATACTTTCTATTTTTATAGGATATTATGTTGTATGGAGCGTTACTCCATCCTTGCACACGCCTTTAATGTCGGTAACAAATGCAATTTCTTCTGTAATTATAGTTGGAGCTATTATAGCAGCTTTAGCAGGAAAATCTGAAAATGTATTTGATACAGCAAACATCTTTGGATTTTTGGCTATAATTTTAGCAGCTGTTAATATTTTTGGTGGTTTTTTAGTTACTCAAAGAATGTTGGCTATGTATAAAAAAAAAAAGAAAGATAAAAAATGATTTCAGCAAACTTATTAGCATTATTTTATCTTATTTCAGGTGTATTATTTATTTTAGCTCTTAGAGGCCTTTCATCACCGGAAACATCAAGACAAGGAAATTTATTTGGAATAATTGGAATGATAATAGCAGTTTGTGTTACAATTGTTTCAGTTGGCAACTTTTCAACAGGTTTTTTATATCTATTAATTTTACTACTTTTAGGAGGATCAATAGGAGCTTTTATCGCTTTTAAAATACCAATGACTGCAATGCCAGAACTTGTAGCTGGCTTTCATAGCTTAGTCGGATTAGCTGCAGTTTTTGTAGCCATATCAGCTTTTTTAAATCCTGAAATATTTAATTTAGGATTTCCAGGTAATATTAAAATAGTTAGTTTAATTGAAATGTCTCTAGGAGCCGCAATAGGAGCTATAACATTTACAGGATCAATTATAGCTTTTTTAAAATTAAGAGGAATAATGTCAGGATCTCCCATAACTTTTACTGCTCAACATTACTTGAATTTGACACTAGGTTTAATTTTAGTTGGTTTAATCTTCTACTTATGCAAAACACAATTTGATACTTGGTTTTGGACAATAATTGTAATTTCATTTTTGTTGGGTGTTTTGTTAATTATTCCAATAGGCGGAGCAGATATGCCGGTTGTAATTTCGATGCTTAATTCTTACTCAGGATGGGCAGCGGCTGGAATTGGTTTTACTTTAGAAAATACAGCATTAATAATTACTGGTGCATTAGTTGGTTCATCTGGAGCAATATTATCTTACATTATGTGTAAAGGAATGAACCGTTCATTTTTTAACGTGATACTTGGTGGTTGGGGCGCAACAGATCAATCTTCTTTAAGCAAATCTAAAGAACAAAAACCTGTAAAAAGTGGTAATGCAGACGATGCAGCATTTTTAATGAAAAATGCATCATCAGTAATAATAGTTCCGGGCTATGGAATGGCCGTTGCTCAAGCCCAACATGCATTAAGAGAGATGGTAGATGTTTTAAAAAAAAATGGTGTGAAAGTTACTTATGCCATTCATCCAGTTGCAGGTAGAATGCCAGGACATATGAATGTTCTGCTAGCAGAAGCTAATGTTCCTTATGACGAGGTTTTTGAATTAGAGGAAATTAATAATGATTTTGCAAATTGTGATGTTGCATATGTTATTGGTGCAAATGATGTAACTAATCCTGTTGCAAAAACAGATCCTCAAAGTCCAATTTACGGTATGCCTATTTTAGATGTAGAAAAATCTAAATCCGTTCTTTTCGTGAAAAGAAGCTTGTCACCAGGATATGCTGGTATAGACAATGATTTATTTTATAGAGATAATACTTTAATGCTTTTTTCTGATGCAAAAAAAATGACCGAAGATATTATAAAAAGCTTGTAATTTATGACAAAAATATTTTGTGATATTGCTGATATAAATTTAATAAAAAAATTTGATAAAAAAAATATAGTCAAAGGGTTTACAACAAACCCTAGTTTAATGAGAAAAGCCGGAGCTAAAGATTATACAAAATATTGTAAAAGCATATTAAGGATTACAAAAAAACCAATATCATTTGAAGTATTTGCAGATGATAATAACAACATAATCAAACAAGCCTTAAAAATTAAAGATTGGGGAAAGCAGATATATGTGAAGGTCCCTGTGACAAATTCAAAGGGAATTTTTTTAGGTAAAGTTATAAGTTATCTTAACAAAAAAAATATTAAATTAAATATTACTGCAGTCTATACTGCCAAACAAACTGCACAAATTTTAAAAAAAATAAATAAGAAAACAAACGTGATTATATCTATTTTTGCCGGAAGAATGTCAGACAAAGGAAAGGATCCAATCCCAGAATTTGAAAAAAGTATAAAACTTACAAAAAAATATAATAATGTTGAAATTCTTTGGGCAAGCGTAAGGGAGCCATATAATTATATCCAAGCAAAACAATTAAATTGTCATATTATAACTGCACCTCCTAAGATAATAGAAAAAATAGAAAATTTTGGAAAATCTTTCAAAAAACTAACAGTTGATACTGTCAAAGCCTTTCTTGTTGATAGCAAAAAATCTAAATATAAACTTTAATAAAAAAAATTATTTTTTTTCTATTTTTTTTTTAATTTCATAAAATAAATATTCTGCGATTTTTTTGTTTCCAGATGGTCGAGTATGAACGCCATCATAAAAATCTTTTTCAAAATCAAAATCTATTATTTCATCTAATGTAAAGCAAATTACTTCACTACTAATACAAAAATTTTTAGTTTCAGTATTAATTACGTTAAGAGCATTTGATAAAAAGTGATCTTTGTGAACTTTTTGAGTCACTAAAATTGTGGTTGAGTTATATTTATTTGTTTTTTTTTTTATTTTTTCAAGTCTTTTTTTATATTTTGTTAAAAATTGAACAACAACTTTATTCTGAGGGTTTATTTGAATAGATTGAAACTCCTTTTTACTTTGCCAAGTGTTTGTAAAATGAATTGTTCCATATTTTCTTGCAGTAAAATAACCATCGATTAATTTAAACATTTTGTAAAATATACTGTTGTTTTTTAAATACCTAGATTGTCTTTCAAATAGTTTTTCGCTGACCAAAGTATCAGCATCATTGTAATTTCTTTTATCTTTATATTTGTCCAAAGCTTTTAATAGAAGAATGGAGTCATTTATGCCTATATAATATATAAAATATTCTGGATTTAAATTTGGTATTTGATTAAACCATATTTCAAAATTTTTTAAATGACCAATTGTAGATTGGCCCATAGTTCCTGCATTAGCAACCTTAATGTTAGGATAAGTATTTTCTAATTTTTTTTGAAGCAAATGAGACCATGTTAAATTTTCATCAATCCATCTTTCGTCTGTTGTGCTCCCACCAACAGTTATTATTTTTACATTAGATATATTTTGGTAGTCACCTCTAAATCCAAATTCATCTTTTCTATACATTGCTGCATGATTACTTTCATAGTGAGTAGGATTCCAAACCTTTGTTATGTTTCTTTTTACTATTAATGAAGAGAATTTTGGACCAAATATCCAATTGCCAAAAATTAATTCAATTAAAATCAAAGCTAAAAATAAAAATAGCAGATTATAAAAAGTAATTTTTCTCATTTAAACAACATATCTTTAATGTACAGGAATTTATTCAGCTATCAATTTGATTGTTATTTGTATTTTAATTGGTTGCGGGGGACGGATTTGAACCGCCGACCTCAAGGTTATGAGCCTTGCGAGCTACCAGACTGCTCCACCCCGCGATATTTAAATTCTATTCTTAAGTTTATTTAACTTTTTTACTCTTTTAATATTTTCCTGATGAATTCTTTTCTTTTTTTCAGAAGGTTTTTCATATGTATTTTTTAATTTAATAACTTTAAAGAACCCATCTCTTTGCAGTTTTCTTTTAAGAACTCTAAGAGCTTGTTCAACATTATTATCTTTTACTTCTATTTTAATAACTACCTCCAAAAAAATGAGTAACTAACATTTTAAAATTTTGATGTCCATTAAATTGATACATAAATTTAAGTTGTTTTTTCTTGCCTTTCTTTCTCTTTTTCTTTTTTTTCTCTTTTTATTCTTCTTTCAGCTTTTTCAATAGAATTTAGCAAATCTTTTTGAGAAAACAGTCCCATAGCCACTGGATCTTTTGCATTTAAATTATTATAATTCCAATAATTTTTATTTCTTATAGCTGTAACAGAATTTTTGGTTACACCTACCAGCTTTGCAATTTGTGAGTCTTTTAATTGTGGATGTTGTTTAAGTAACCATAAAGCAGAATCAGGTTTATCTTGTCTTTTTGACAAGGGAACATATTTTTTAATTTTTTTATTTGCATTTGAAATTTCAATATCACTATCGCTTATTTTTAAAGGTCTATTTTCATCTACGGAAGATAGTTCAATCTCCTCCCTAGTAAGCTGACCAGATATGATAGGGTTATAAGGTTTAATTCCTTTTGCAACTTCTCCGTCTGCTATTCCCTGAATTTCTACTTCGTGTAATTTGCAAAAATTAGCAATTTGTTTAAAAGTTAAAGTTGTATTTTCTACTAGCCAAACAGCGGTCGCCATTGGCATTAATGGTGCATCATTCATTTATTTTTTATTTTCAGATCTAAAATTTTGAAATTTTTTATTAAATTTGCTTACACGTCCCTTATCTAGGATGGCTTGTTTTCCACCTGTCCAAGCCGAATGAGATTTTGGGTCAATTTCTAATTTTAACACATCACCTTTAGATCCCCATGTTGATCTAGTTTCAAATTGTGTACCGTCTGTCATTTCAACTTTTATAACATGATAATCAGGATGAATTTTTTTTTTCATAACGAGACTTATAGCAAAACAATTTAATAAAACAATTAAAAGTTAGTGAGGTTTTGGATTAATTTTTCATTAATTTCAGTACTGGAAGCTAGTATGTTTATATTTTCATCTTTACTAATATCAATATTATTTACTATGCCGCCTGCTTCTTTAACCAAAAGTATACCTGATGCTATGTCCCATATATTCAAATTTTTCTGAAAATATCCATCCAGCCTTCCTGCAGCAACATAGGCCATGTCAAGAGCAGAACTTCCAAAGTTTCTAATTTTTATATTTTTTTTAAATTTAACTTCTTTAATACCGCTATCACCAGTTCCAAATAAGCAGTTTTGCAAATTTTTTTTATTCGAAACTCTAATTCTTTTATTATTAAAATAAGCTCCATTATTTTTTTCTGCATAAAACATTTCATCTTTAATTGGATCATAAGTTAGACCTGAAACAATATCGTTATTAGATTTTAAAGCAATTGTTATTGCAAAATGTGGAATACCATGTAAAAAATTATTTGTTCCATCTATAGGATCTATTATCCAAAAATTGTTTTTATCATCGTTAAACTTATTTCCGCTTTCTTCACAAATTATAGAATAATTTCTTTTTGATTTGTTGAGTTCTTCAATAATAATTTTTTCTGCTTTAATGTCTGCGTTAGAGACAAAGTCAAATGGACCTTTTGCTGAAACTTGCAGCTTTTCAACTTCACCAAAATCTCTAATCAATATCTTCGAAGCCTTTTCACATGCTTTAATCATTATATTAAGATCTGGAGAAATAGAATTCATATTAATTTTTTAAATTTTTTTTACATATTCTATAGTTCTTGTATCGACTAAAATTATATCTCCACTTTCTATAAATGGAGGAACTTGAATTTTTAAACCATTATCTAATACAGCTGGTTTATAAGAAGACGAAACTGTTTGTTTTTTCAAAGCTGCATCCGTACTATCTATTTTACACTGAATTTGATTAGGAAGATTTACTGATAGTGGATTTTCATTGTAAAAATTAATTGTTACTTCTAAATTTTCCTTTAAAAATTTTCCTTTTTGTCCCATTTTTTTTTTTATTATGTTTGTTTGTTCAAAAGATTTTTGGTTTATAAAATGATAGTTAGTTTCATCTTCATATAAAAAATTAAATTTTTGTTCTTCAAGAGAAGCTTTTTCAAGAGAGTCACTTGATCTAAATCTTTCATTTAGTTTTGTACTATTGTTTACACTCTTCATTTCAACTTGATTAAAGGCCCCGCCTTTACCAGGTTTAACATGCTGTGTTTTTAAAACTTCCCAAAGATCATCTTTGTGTTCTATTATCATCCCCGGTTTAATTTCATTGCCCAATATTTTCATTTTATTTTTTGTATTGCTTCAATTGGTTTATATCTTTTATTATTCCAAATGTAGCTTGAGATAGCTAAAAAGTTTGCTTTATTCAATAAAAGTTTTTTATAATTATTAAATTTTATTCCTCCTATTGCAACTATTGGAATATTTGTTGTTTTTTTTGCCCAATTTAAAACTTCAATTGTTGCCTTATATTTAGCTTTTTTGGTTTTAGTTGAAAAAAATGCTCCCAAAGCAATGTAACTTGCTTTGTTTTCTATGGCTTTTTTAATTAATTTTTTTGAATTATGGCAACTGATTCCAATAATGTGTCTTTTTAATATTTTTTTCGCCAATATTATACTCATATCGGTTTGACCAAGATGACATCCATCGGCATTTATTTTTCTTGCAAGTAGAGGATCATCATTAATTATATATTTAACTTTATATTTGTTGCACAATTTTTTTATTTTTTTACCAATAATTAATTTTTTTTTCTTTTTTTCTTTTTTTAATCTAAGTTGAAAGAAAGCAACCTTGTTTAATTCAAATATTTTCTTTAATTGGTTATAAAAATTATTACTTTTTATTTTTTTTGGAGAAATTAAGTAGATAAATTTTTTCTTATTTTTAAATTTTATCAACTTCTTCAGACCATTTACCTTTTGATGCAAGATTACACATTTTTGCTCTGTGATTGAAAACTTCTTGTGTTCCTTTAATATTTTTTAGATCTTTTGACCAAAATTTAAGTGCACTTTGCTGTAAAGCTCTACCATAAGAAAAAGTCATTATAAAATTTGTTTTATTTTTTAGGTTGATTTGATTCAAATTTTTAGTTGCTTCTCTTTCTGATTGTCCGCCAGACAAAAATGCTATACCAGGAACTTCTGAAGGGACAGATTCTTCAAGACATTTAATAGTCATTTCAGCAATTTTTGAAGTATCAATTTTTTCATCTGAATGTGAACCTGGTAAAATCATATTTGGTTTAAGTATTGTTCCTTTTAATTCTACTTTATGAAGCTCTAATTGTTCATAGCATTTTTTTATAACTTCAGATGTTTTTTGCAAACAATCTTCAGAATTATGATTACCATCCATTAACAATTCTGGTTCAACAATCGGAACCATGCCAGATTCTTGTACTAAAGCTGAATAACGAGCCAGTGCATGAGCATTAGAATATATAGATAGCTTACTTGGATATTTTTCTGAAATTGTATAAACACCCCTCCATTTTGCAAATCTTGCTCCTAATTTGTAATAATCTTTTAGTCTTTCTCTCAAACCATCTAGACCTTCAGTAATTTTTTCTTCTGGAGAGTTAGCTAAAGTTTTTGCTCCTGTGTCAACTTTTATACCAGGTACAGAGTTTGAATCTGAAATTAATTCTGGAATTTTTTTTCCTGATGAACTGGATTGGTTTATAGTTTCATCATAAAGTATAACACCACCAATACAGTCTTTCATACTATCAGAGTTAAAAAGGGTTTCTCTAAATAACAACCTATTTTGAGAGTTTGACTCTACATTAACACTGTTTAGCCTTTTGGTCATTGTTCCATTGCTTTCGTCTGCAGCCAGTATTCCTTTCCCAGCACCGATAATTTTTAAAGCAATATTATTTAATTCGGACATTTTGATTTAATGCTTTTATACCAGGTAGAGTTTTTCCTTCAAGATGTTCTAAAAAAGCTCCACCGGCAGTTGAAATGAATGTAAATGAATCAAATTTTTTAAATTTGTTTATTGCTGCTACGGTTTCTCCTCCACCTGCTACTGAAAAAATTTTATCATTTATTGTTTTTTGTGAAATTATTTCTATGATTTGTTTGGTACCATTTTGAAAATGTGGATTCTCAAAAAATCCAGCAGGACCATTCCATAACACAGTATTTGAATTGTTAATTATAGATTTGATAGAAGAAATTGTTTTGGTTCCAATATCTAATATCATTTCATCATTATTTATTTCTCTTATATCCTTCTCTTTTCCCTTATCTTCAAGATTTTTAGAAACTATAACATCTGCGGGACATGTAATATTACAATTATATTTATTAGAACTTTCTAAAATTTCTTTTATCAAATTGCCACAATCGTTTTCGCATATTGATTTTCCTACTTTTGAGCCAGTATGTTTCAACATAGTGTTTGCCATACCACCAACAATAATTATGTTATTAAATTTTTTTATTAAATTATTAATAATTTTAATTTTTGTTGAAATCTTTGAGCCTCCGATGATGAGTGTTATTGGTTTTTTTATTTCAGAAGTTATTTTTTTTAGAGCATTAATTTCTTCATTAATTTGTAACCCAAAATATGAAGGTATATATTTGGTAATTCCTTCTATAGAAGCATGAGATCTATGAGAGCAAGAAAAAGCATCGTTAACATATATATCGCCTAATTTTGATATTTTTTTTGAAAATTCGCTGTCATTGGATTCTTCTCCTTCATTAAAACGAATATTTTCCAACATCATTATAGAACCATTTGCAATTTTGTTTACTTCAGAAAGAGTGTTTTCGTTTATTTTATTTTTGTTAAATAAAACTTCTTTATTTAATAAAGAAGACAACTTTACTGAAATAGGTTTCAAAGACATTCCTTTAACAAATTTTCCTTTAGGTCTGCCAATGTGTGATAAAATTATTATTTTTGCCTGCTTTTCTATTAATAATTTTATTGTTGGTATTATTTTTTTTACTCTAGATGATTCGGTTATAGCTCCATTTTTCATTGGAACATTTAAATCAACTCTAAGTAAAACTTTTTTTCCTTTAATCTCTAAATTTTGATTTAAAATATTATTCATAAAAAATTAAATTTTATGAATATATTCTGTTAAGTCGCACATTCTTGAAGCAAATCCCCATTCATTATCGTACCAAGCAGAAACTTTACCCATGTTATCCCCTACAACATTTGTTAAGGATAAATCTACAATAGCCGAATTAGGATTGTGATTGAAATCAATTGAAACAAGGTTTTCTTCGGTTATATCAATTACATTTTTTAATTCTTTTTTTGATACTTTTGCAAAACATTCATTAATTTTTTTTATAGATAATTTGTTTTTTGAATTGAACACTAAATCTATCATTGAAACATTTGGAGTTGGAACTCTCATAGATAAACCTTCAAGTTTACCTTTTAGCTCTGGTATAATTTCACCAAGAGCTTTAGAGGCTCCCGTAGAAGTTGGGACTATAGATTGTGCGGCAGATCTTGCCCGTCTTGGATCTTTGTGAGAATTATCCAAAAGTCTCTGATCACTAGTGTATGAATGAATAGTTGTCATAAAACCTCTTTCTATTTTAAACTCTTCATTCAACACAAAAGCCACTGGAGCGAGGCAATTGGTAGTACACGAAGCAGCAGAAATTATTAAATCATTTTTACTTATCAATTTATGATTTATACCATACACAATTGTTTTATCAGCATTCTTACAAGGAGCCGAAACAATTACTTTTTTTGCACCATTTTTAATATGTTGAAAAGATTTTTCTCTTGAATTATTTTTTCCAGTACATTCTAAAACAACGTCTATGCCATTTTTTTTCCAATTGATTTTATTTAATTCAGTCTCTCGAGAAAAAGAAATTTTTTTTTTGTTAATAAATAAATTTTTTTCATTAAAATCAATTTCTGCATTAAACTTTCCATGAATGGAATCATATTTTAATAATTGGCTAGTATTTTTAGAGCTAGTTCTATTATTTATGTGTTTTATTTCTATATTTTTATTTTTACTTTCAAAAATAGATCTAACAACCATTCTGCCAATTCTTCCTAAGCCATTTATTCCTATTTTTACTGTCATATTTAATTATTAATCATTTCTTTTATTTTTTTTACAATGTTGTCACTCGTAAAGCCAAAGTGTTTATATATATCTTTATAAGGAGCACTTTTGCCAAAATTATTTATACCAAAACATAAACCATTTTTTCCAACAAACTTTTTCCAATATTCTGTTGAGGCAGCCTCTATAGACACTATATATTTCGTTTCATTTAAAATTTTTTCTTTATAATCGTTAGACTGTTCTTCGAAATAATTTAGACATGGTACTGATATAACTTTTGAATAGGTATTTTCTGTGGCCAATTTATGACTTACTTCAAGGGCAAGATTTAACTCTGAACCACTAGCTAGTATCGTTAAATCTACTTGTTCTTTATTTCTTAATAATTCGTATGCTCCCTTAGAACATTTATTTTCTTTAACAAATTCTTTTCTAACTTGTTCGAGTTTTTGTCTGGTTAGAGCTATGACGCTAGGAGCGCTGGTGCTTTCCAAAGCAAGCTGCCAACATTCCAACGTTTCTGTAGTATCTGCAGGTCTAAAAACATTTAAATTTGGAATAGATCTTAGTCCAGTCAGCTGTTCAATTGGCTGATGTGTTGGGCCATCTTCGCCTAAACCAATTGAATCGTGAGACATTATATAAATTACTCTTTGTTTCATTAAAGCAGACAATCTTATTGAAGGTTTACAGTAGTCACTAAAAATAAGAAAAGTTCCACCATATGGAATTAGTTTACTATGAAGTGCAAGACCATTCATAACTCCACCCATAGCATGTTCTCTGACACCATAATGGATATAGTTACCTGTAAAATTACCAGGTTTTATTATTTTATGATTTTTTGTTTTTGTATTGTTTGAGCCTGATAAATCAGCAGAACCACCAATTAAAGTTTTATTTTGCTCAATCAATTTGCTTAAAATTTTTTCTGAAGATTTTCTTGTAGCTATTGTTTCAAGCTTATCTATTATATTTTTTTTTTCTATTTCAAAAATATTATCGAAATTATTCGAAAAAGTTTTTTCAATAAGATGTTTTTTTTTGTTATATATTTTTTTCCATTTAATTTCCTCTTTAGCTCCTTTGTTTCCAATTTTTTCCCATTCCTCTAATATTTTTTCAGGTATTTTAAAAGGTTCATAATTCCATTTTAACTTTTTTCTTACTAAAACCACTTCATCTTTGCCCAAAGGACTTCCATGAACGGAAGCAGTTTTTGATTTATTAGGAGATCCATAGCCTATTATAGTTTTACATGAGATAATTGTAGGTTTTTTAGCTTTTTGAGTTTTTTGTAAGGCTTTAATAATTTGTTTCTCATTGTGTCCATCAATTTCGATAAAATCCCATCCATAACTGTTAAATCTTTTTTTGAAGTTATCTGATACCGCAAGGCTTGTTGGACCATCAATAGAAATAGAATTATTGTCAAATAACATTATAAGATTTTTCAATTTTAGATGTCCAGCTAAGCTTAAAGCTTCATGACTTATACCTTCCATTAAACATCCATCTCCTGCCAAGACATACGTTTTATGGTTTATAATATTTTTACTAAATTTTTTTTTTAAAATTTCTTCTGCTATAGCAAAACCAACAGCATTTGCTATTCCTTGGCCCAAAGGGCCAGTGGTGGTTTCTATTCCAGAGCTGGGTTCATATTCTGGATGTCCAGCACATATAGAGTTTAATTGTCTAAAATTTTTTATACTATTTAATGATATACTTTTATATCCAGTCAAGTGGAGCAAAGAATAAAGAAGCATTGATCCATGACCAGCTGACAAAACGAATCTATCTCTATTGATCCAGTTTGGATTTTTTGGATTAAACTTAAGGTAGTATTTAAAAAGTATTGTAGCGACATCGGCCATTCCCATTGGTAAACCAGGATGCCCTGAGTTGGCCTTTTCAACGGCATCAATTGACAAAAATCTAATAGCATTTGCCAAATCTTTATTTTGCTTATTCAAATATTATCCTATCTAGACTAAGAACATTCGATTTTATAATATAAATATATATATATGAAAACTTCTAGCGAAAAAGAAAAAAAACTTGATAGTGCATTAAGCAAATTAACTAACTTAAACTTAAATGCTAACCTTAAGGAGAATTTACAACATTTAAGCTATCAGAAAAATCAATTAGAAATTGAAAAAAAAGAAATTTCAAACAAATATGAAGAACTCATTAAAGAGCATGAAAAAATTAAGCAAGAACTAATAAATTATAAAAATAAAAAAAAAGAGGAACAATCCAAGGTATTACAATTTTCAGAGAAAATTGATGAATTAAATCAAGAAACAGATACTTTGCTTGAGGACATTGATAAATGGCAAATGTAAATATTACTTTTAATGGCAAAGAATTTCTTCTTTCTTGTGACGATGGCCAGGAAGAGCATCTTGTAGAACTTTCAGAAGAATTAAATAAAAAGTTTGTTGGTTTAAAATCTCAATTAGGAGGTATTGGAGAAAATAAATTATTATTAATTACTTCAATTAAGGTTATGGATGAATATTTTGAAACAAAGAAAAAAATTGAAGAAAAAAAAAGTGAACTTAATGATTTGTCTAATAAATTTAAAGAGTTAAGGTCTTTAGTTTTTCAGTACAAAGATAATAAAGAAAAAGAAATTGAAATTCTAAAAAATAATCAAGAAAACTTTAAAGAAGAAGTGGAAAAAAATAAAGAAGTTTATGAGAAAATAATTGATGAAGCGGCTGAAAAAATTGAAACTTTTATTCAAAAAGCAAACTCAGATAATCAAATTCAGTAATAGATTGTGTTGAAATCCAAAATTAGAAAGAAAATTCTAAAAGACAGAGAAAGTAAAAATAAAGGAAAATTTCATATTAAATTTAGCAAAATTTACAGCTTATTAAAAAAAAAAATTAATTTAAGAAGAAAAATTATAGGAGGATATTATCCTGTTAATTATGAGGTAGATGATTTGGAAATTTTAAAAGAATTTGTAAAAAAAAAAATAAAAATTTCTTTACCTGTGATAAAAAAAAATTTTAAAATGGATTTTGTACAGTGTTCCCTTGATAACACATTTACTATTAATCGATATGGTATTCCTGAGCCAAATAATGGAAAAATTGTATACCCCGATATATTGCTGATACCTTTGGTGGCATTCGATAAAAAATTAAACCGGTTAGGTTACGGTGCTGGATTTTATGATAGACTTATTCAGTCTTTAAAAAAAAGAAAGAGTATTATTACAATTGGACTGGCATTTGATTTTCAAGAGGTATATTTAATACCAACTTCTAAGTATGATCAAAAGTTAGATTATATAGTTACAAATAATAAAATTTTAAAATGAATATTCTTTTTTTAGGAGACATAGTAGGTGTTGCAGGGTGCGAGGCTGTTAAGAGACATTTGCCAAATATAAAAAAAAAATTTAGAATTGACTTTGTTATTGTTAATGGGGAAAACGCAGCAAATGAGGGAGTTGGCATCACCAAAGAGATAACAAATAATTTATTTGACTATGGAGTTGATGTAATAACAACCGGCAATCATGTTTGGGATCAAAAAGAAACAGTCAAACATATAGAGCAAGAAGAAAGACTTTTAAGACCTATAAATTTACCACTAGTTTCGCCAGGAAAAGGTTTTGGTATTTATAATTCAAAAAATGGATTAAAAATTGGCGTATTAAATTTGATGGGAAATATTTTTATGAAAAAATGCGATGATGTTTTTGAAGCTGCACAAAAATTTCTAATAAAAAATACTTTAAAAAAAGATTATGATGTTTTGATCGTTGATTTTCATGGAGAAATTACGAGCGAAAAAATGGCAATGGGACATTTTTTTGATGGTAAAGCTACATTAGTTGTAGGTACGCATACCCATGTTCCAACATCTGATATAATGATTTTAAAAGAAGGAACAGCATATCAAAGTGATGCAGGAATGTGCGGTGATTACAATTCTGTAATAGGAATGAATAAAGAAAATTCTTTGAAAAAATTTTTAAAAAAAAATTCAATAAAGCATTTTCCAGCAACAGGTGAAGCTACCCTGTGTGGATTAATAATTGAATGTGATAAGAAAACTGGCCTTGCAAACAGTATAAAACAACTGATACATGGTGGTGTTTTACAAAATTCAAATTAAAAATATATGGCAGGACATTCTCATTGGGCAGGAATTAAACATAAAAAAGGAAGAGCTGACAAATTAAGATCAAATCTTTTTTCCAAGCTTTCTAGAGAAATAACTGTAGCTGCTAAATTAGGAGACAAAGATCCAAATATGAATGCCAGGTTAAGGTCCGCAATTCAAGCAGCTAGGTCAGCCAATATGCCAAAAGATAATATAAAAAGGGCGATTGATAAGTCTTCAGCAAATACAAGCGAGAATTTTGAATATTTGAGGTACGAAGGATTTGGACCTGACAAAATAGCTGTGATTGTTGAAACGCTAACTAACAATAAAAATAGAACAGCTTCAAACATTAGAACTATTTTTACTAAGCATGGAGGGAGTCTTGGAACTCAAGGATCTGCATCACACAATTTTAATCAAATTGGTATAATAAAAATAGCTAAAAAAGAAATATCCGATGATGAGATCTTTGAACTTGCCATTGATTCTGGTGCAGAGGAATGCTTTTCATATGAAGATTTTCATGAAATACAATGTGAGAAAAATGCAATTTACAATGTAAAAAAAAAAATAGAAAAAAAAATTCAAAATTTTATTTTAACAGGAATAGAATGGAAACCGTTAAATGCAGCGAAAGTAAGTAAAGATAAAATTGAAACAACGGCTGAATTTTTAGAGGCTTTAGAAAATGATGAAGATGTTCAAAGAGTATTTACAAATTCAATATTTGGGAATAGTTGATGTTAATTATTGGAATTGACCCAGGTATTTCAGGTTCTATTTGTTTTTTTGAAAATGGAAAAGTGATAGATTTGATTGAAATGCCAAGTATGGCAGACGGCAAGAAAAATAAAAAACAAGTTAATGGATCTCAAATATACAATGAAATTTCTTCAAGAATTAAAAAAATAAATAAAGGAGATATTAAAGTAGTTATAGAACAAGTTTCTGCAATGCCCGGCCAGGGCGTTACTAGTATGTTTAATTTTGGTCAATCATTTGGAGTCTTAAAAGGAATTTGTTCTGCAATGCAATTATCCGTTCACTTCGTAAGGCCTACAAAATGGAAAAAATATTTTAATCTTATTAATTCAGAGAAAGATGCCAGTAGAACTAAAGCAATTGAGATTTTTCCCTATATTTCTTCTCAATTATCTAGAAAAAAAGACGCAAATAAAGCAGATGCTATTTTATTAGCTAGTTATTTCTTTGAAACTTACCAATCAAATGATTAGTTATTTAGTAATATAGTCAAATTAATGACACATTGTAGTGTGAAACATCTTTAATGGAAGCAGATATATCTACACAAGCAGTCGGCCTAGCCAGCAATACTGATTTTTCAATAATAAGCCTTTTTATTAGAGCAGACATAATAGTGAAGTCAGTAATAATTATTTTAATTGCAAGCTCAATTTACTCATGGGCAATTATATTTGAAAAAGTAAAAATGTTTAAAAGAATAAATAAAACTACTGAAGAATTTGAAAATAAATTTTGGAAATCAAAATCTGCAGAGACTTTTTACAATACTTTACCTGCTAATTCAGAAGATCCAATGGCAAATTTATTTATAAATTCAATGGAAGTAATGTTGAAGTCTAGAAGAAGTTCTAATCTTAATGAAAAAATGTCTAGAATGTTAGAAATAAATTTAGAAAAACAAATGGAAAAAATTGAAAAGAGTTATACTTTTCTTGCAACCGTAGGTTCAACTGCTCCATTTATAGGTCTGTTTGGAACTGTATGGGGAATTATGAATTCTTTTCAATCTATAGCAATTTCAAGAAATACTAGTTTAGCAATTGTTGCTCCTGGTATAGCAGAAGCATTGTTTGCAACTGCCCTTGGTCTTTTGGCTGCAATTCCAGCTGTTATAGCATTTAATAAGTTTAATAGTGATTCAAGAAGGTATTCACAGAAATTAGAAAATTTTTCAAAAAGACTTTTATCGATAATTTAAAATGGCTTTCAAATTAAAACGTTCATCTAGAGAGTTAATGAGCGATATTAACGTAACGCCGTTTGTTGATGTAATGTTGGTTTTGTTGATAATATTTATGGTAACAGCTCCATTATTAACAGTTGGAGTTCAGGTAGATTTGCCAGAAAGTTCAGCAGATTCTTTGCCCGAGGAACAAGAGCCTTTAACTTTGACTATTAATTCAAAAGGTGAAATTTTTATACAAGAGTCAAAAGTAGATTATGAAAAAATTGTAGCGAAAATATTAGCCGTTTCAAAAAATAGAACTGATACAAGAATTTATGTGAGGGGAGATAAAACTATTAATTATGGAAGAGTTTTAGAAATAATGGGTATGTTGTCAGGTTCAGGATTTACTAAAGTTGCTTTAATTTCGGAACCTTACAAGGAGAGATGATTAAGTGTATAAAAATATTGTTATTTCAACAGGTTTTCATTTGCTTATAATTATTTTAGCAACTTTGAGTTTGCCTTTTTTAATGAAAAAACCAATTGCACTTCCACCTATTGTATCTATAGAACTAATTCAGATTACAGACAAAACAAACATACCATTTGCTCCAAAGGCAAAAAAAATAATAGAAAAGGTTAAAAAAAAAGAGCAAGAAAGAGTTGTGTCTGAACAGGCACCACCAAAAAAAATAAAAAAAGAAAAACCTGATGCTGTGCCATTGCCAGACAAAAAAGCAGAAAAAGTGAAAAAAATAGAAGAAAAAAAACAAAATCCTGAAAAAATAGAAACAGAGATTAAACAAGTTTCAGAATTTGAAAAAAAAGAATTGTTTGATCCAAACAATATTGCTGCATTAATTGACAAATCCAAAGAAAACCTTGCCGAAACTACAAAAACAACAAAAAAAATTACACAATCTCAGGACAGAACTGCAGAACTTAGTAGTGGACTTTCATTAAGCGAAGAAGATGCTTTAAAGGCTCAAATATTTGGATGTTGGAGCATTCCTTTGGGATTACCTTACAATGAAAATTTATTAGTTCGTATAAAATTACAGTTGAAACCAGATGGTACAGTAATAAAATCAGAAGTATTAGATCATGCTAGAATGAATAAACCTGGACAAGGATTTTATAAAGTGTTAGCTGAGAGTGCATTAAGAGCTATAAGGTTATGTCAACCATTAAGAGTGCCTACAACAGGATATGAAAGATGGAAAGATATGCAGTTGAATTTTGATGCAAGAGAAATGTTAGAGGGATAAAATTTGAGTTTATTAAGAATAATAGCCATAATATTTTTACTTCAATTTAAAGCCCATGCTTTAATTGAGGTAGATATAACTAGAGGAAATTTAAACCCTCTTCCTATAGCAGTATCGCCATTATTTTCTGATAAAGATTCCAAGGACAATTTTGAAAAAATTTTAAAGGAAAAGAAAGATATTGGATCTGAAATATCTATTATAGTTGCAAGCAATTTAAGACAAACTGGACTTTTTAATCCACTTGAAAAAGATGCATTTTTACAAAAGCCAGAAATTGCTCACTTAAAACCAAGATTTGAAGATTGGGCTTTAATAAAAGCTCAAGCATTAATAACTGGAAAAGTTGAAATTGCTAATGAAAAATTAAGAGTAGAATTTAGACTATGGGATGTGCTTGCAGCAAAAGAAATGCTTGCATTGGCTTTTACAACTGTTCCAACTAATTGGAGAAGAGTAGGTCATATAATAAGTGATAAAATTTATGAACGTTTAACTGGAGAGAAAGGTTATTTTGACACAAGAATAATTTATGTTGCTGAAGAAGGTCCTAAAACACAAAGAATAAAAAAGTTAGCAATTATGGATCAAGATGGATTTAATTTAAAATATTTAACATTAGGAAATGAATTAGTTTTAACTCCTAGATTTAATCCCACAAGTCAAATGGTTACTTATCTTTCTTATTTTAGAAATCTTCCTAGAGTTTATTTGCTAGATATTGAAACAGGAGAACAAGAAGTTGTTGGAGATTTTCCGGGCATGACATTTGCACCAAGGTTTTCTCCTGATGGGAAAAAAATTATCATGAGTT
>CACFKF010000017.1 GCA_902566775.1 uncultured Pelagibacteraceae bacterium
TTTAAAAAAAGAATTTTTCAATAATATTCAATATTTGAATAAATATGGCGCTTATATTGGTTTAAATAAAAATAATATTGAAGAAAAAATTTTTAAATCTGGCTTTAGAAGTCTTCTAGACAGTTTAGATTATACAATTGAACAAGCTCAAATGGATAGTGCTTATGAAGATGGATACCTTGATCCTTATAACCATCATAGGATAGAGGGTCCCGATCAAGAAGATGATTCCGATGCAAATTTTGAAGAAGACGAAGATGTAAAATTTTAGAAATTCCGGTTGGGCCGCGAGGGCCAGCAACCGAAATATTGTGTCCTGGGTAATTTATACCTCACAATTATAATTAAATCAAATATCTGACCCTCGCAGAAAGGTTAGGATTATGAATCCTACGAATGGTCCCCTATTGCCCATGAAAATAGGAAAGGTTGATAGCACACCTTTTGAAGAAGTAAGTGCTGTAAAAATTGTTGAAGGTTTTGTTTTAGTTATGCAAACAGTAACTGTATCAAGAAAAGTCTTCAACAATGATCAATGGCGTTTTAAAACTTATGAATCTTTTAAAAAAACCGCATTGATCGTGGCCGAAAAATATGTTGGAGAAGAGGTTTGTTTGGAAGATATTGAAATTAATCATCCAATGGAAAATCCTTCGAAACATGTGGAAATGCATATTGAAATTTTATTTTCAGCACGCATTCCAATGAAAATAGGAAGAAAGGAGGTAAATTAATTATGACACAAACTACTAAACTTAAAAGACTGAGAAGAATGTCTCATTTCATGCTTGATAAACCAAGCATAACTTTGAAAAAGGGAAGTTTGTATTTCAGTTCTAGTGCAGTAGAGGTCTTAGAAATTGGCAACTATAGTCATTGTTTTATTTCTATAAAAGATGACGCCACACCTGAAACTGCAATCGAGGTTTATCTTGACTTTAATAACGATCCAGCTAGTGACGAAAATTGTCCATCAAAATTGGGTAAAAATGGCATTGGAGCCAATGTTACACAATTAGGAACTGTTTTAAGTCAACTGAATCATGTTAGGGCGCTTCTTACAAGAAAGAGGAACGAAAGACGTATTTTTTTAGAAAAAGATAATTCTAATAATAAATGGTTTTTCAGAGTAGCTCCTCAGCCTCACATTAAGACTAGAGATTTTGATAATCTTGATGAATGTAGTGCTCTCTATATCCTAAATTTACGTGGAACAATAAATAGGATAGGAGAAACTTCAAATCTTAAACAAAGAGTAGCTCAATACAAAAGGGATGAAATACCTTTTGATGAGGTTATTTATTGTAGAATGAATAATTTCTCAGATGATGAAAGGAAAAACTGGGAAACCTATCACATTGATCATTATGTCAGAGAAAAAGGAGCTTTACCTCCATATAATTTTCAGAATGGCAGACAGGTCAATTAGGTAAATTATTGGAGGGGATGCGCACTCCTCCAATAAAACTAGTTAATTTGAAGATATTCTACCGTCAACAAACCTACAGACTGCAACAATTTGAATTGGGAAAGAAGATAACTTCTCTCTGTGTTTGCAAGACTTATTTTTGAGTCTAAAAGTAAGGTGTTTGATTGAATGACATCTAATGTAGATCTCCCAAGGCCAGATTCATATTCTATTGTAATTCCTTCATTAGCAATTTCAGCGGCTCTAACTTGAGATTTAACAGAATCGAGCAAACTTTTTGAAGATTGATAGCTTGACCAAGCACTTGCAACTGACGTTTTATTTGAAGTAATTGCATCATCAAGTAATAATTTTTTTTGATTAGATAGATTTTTATTTTTATTGAGTGTTGCCTGATTTTTTCCTCCCGTATAAAAAGGCCATTTTACAGTAGCTTTAAGAATACTTTTATCTCTTTCATCATAAGTTGCACTTAAATCTTCAGTTTGCGAAGTTTCAAAAGATAAAGTTGCAGAGGGACCTAGATCAGCTTTTGCAATTTCAACATCTTTTTCTGACTGCTGCAATTCTAACTTTGCAATAATTAATTCTGGATTGCTTTTTTGAGATATTTCATTTGCCTCTGTTAAACTATTTGGAAGTTTAAGATTAATATTTAATTTCTGGCTTAAGTCATCTATGTTGTCTATAGAACCAATTACACTTTCATAAACTAACTTGCCAGTTATAACCTCATTTTTTGCTTCAATAAATTTTGCATTTGCTCCCGCAAGAGAAGATTCAGATTGGGCTAAATCTACTACACTAATTTGACCTTTTTCTAATCTTGCCTGATCAGTTTCTACTTGTCTCTCTAATAAATTAACATTTGATTGATTTATTTTATATTTATTGTTTGCTAAAACTAATCCAGTATAAGCTTCTGCTGCTTGATATAAAATTTCTTGTTCAACTTTTAAAAGTTTAATTTTAGAAATATCTAAACCCAATTCATTTTTTTCTAAATCTGCATTTCTCGACCATCCATCGTATAAAGTTTGCTCAATTAACAATGACGTTGTTAATGGATCTACATCAGTAATTGAAGCGTCTCCCCCGCTTTGGTTAGTAAGCTTGCTTGTGTCTTCTTTGCTCTTAGATCCAGACAGAGTTATTGAAGGTAAAAAATCACTTTTTGAAATATTAATATTTTCCTTTGAAATATTTATATTTTCTCTTTCTGCGTTAAGTTTAGGATTTTTATTATAAGCTTTTAATAAAGCTTCATTCAAGCTATCGGCAAATAAATTTGTATTAAAAAAAAATGAAATTAGAATGTAAATAAATATTTTTTTCATTAAAACCTATTCAATCACTTTTTTTATCCAATGGATGATTTTCTCCATCGTTTATAGGAATATCACCTAGAGCATATGGATTTATACTTTCAACACAAGCTACATTAATTCCATATATTTTTGGATTAATTCTTGGCCTGTTGTGAGTATTAATTCCACAAACTTTACAAAAATAATGTTTGGCTGTTTTTGTATTAAATTGATAAAGCGTTAAAAGATTTTCTCCTTTGATAAGTTTGAAATCGTCAGGACCAATTACACCAATAACATATCCTTTTCTTTTGCATATAGAACAATTACACCGCACTAGTTTTTCAAAGCCTTTTTCTGGTACTTTTACCTCAGCTTCTACTCCACCACAGTGACAAGTTAATTTTTTCATTTTTTTATTTGCAATTTTCTTAGCATGAATCTTATACCTTTATAATAGTTATCCACACCCCTCTAATAGTCGCTTTAAATGTTCACGTTTTGATTCATTTCCGATTCCAGTTTGGACTCAAAATACAACCTAGTTGACTATATGGTAAATCTGTAATAGAACAAAACAAGAACATATGAACATGAAACTATCAGTCCCATTTTACCTACATAAAGCAGGAGCTGGTTTTCCTTCTCCTGCAACAGATTATATTGAGGAAGATGTAGATCTTAATGTTCATTTAATAAAAAACGTTCCAGCAACTTTTGTCATTAGGGTTCAAGGAAAATCAATGACAGATGTTGGAATTTATGATGGTGATTTATTGGTTGTTGATAAAAGTCTTAAGCCAAAAAACTTTTCTACTGTCATTGCAAATGTTCTTGATGAACTAGTAGTAAAAAGCTTCGTTAAGGAAAAAGACGAACAATTTCTTACCTCTGGTTCAAATAAAATTGAAGATAAAATTATTATAAATAGCGATTCAGACGTTTTTGTTTGGGGAGTAGTAACTTATGTCATCCACTCAACATACTAAAAAAATAGCATTAATTGATTGTAACTCTTTTTACGTTTCTTGTGAAAGATTATTTAATCCAAAAATTAGAAACAAACCTGTTGTTGTGCTGTCTAGCAACGATGGTTGTATAATTTCTAGATCTACTGAAGCAAAAGCTTTGGGTATAAAAATGGGCGAACCTTATTTTAAAGCTAAAGATATAATAGTTAAAAATAATGTTCATGTATTTTCTTCAAATTATTCTTTGTATGGAGATCTTTCTAGAAGAGTAATGAGAACTTTAAAAAGATTTAATTCTGAAATAGAAATTTATTCTATCGATGAAGCTTTTTTGGATTTAAGTAATTTTCCTGATAATGAAATAGAACATGTTGGAAAAGAAATTAGAAGTATAGTTTTGCAATGGACAGGCATTCCAACCAGCATTGGAATTGCAAAAACAAAAACCTTAAGCAAAATTGCAAATCATATTGCAAAAAAAACAAAATCCGGAATTGTTAGTTTAATAGGAATTAAAGATATTGATCCAATATTAGAAAAAGTAGAAGTAAATGATATTTGGGGTGTAGGCAAACAGCTTACAAAATTTTTTATTAAAAATGGAATTAATAATGCCAAACAATTAAAAAATATATCTAACACTTGGATTAAAAAAAATTCTAATGTTTTAAGTTCTAGAACTGCTATGGAACTTAGAGGAATTTCTTGTATTGATTTAGAAACAACAAGTTCAAAAAGAAAAAGCTGTGTAGTTTCAAGATCATTTGCAAAGAAAGTTGAAAAACTTCAAGAGCTACAGGAATCAATCACTGGCTATTGTTTAAATGCGGCAGAGAAAATCAGATCAGAATCTTTAATAGCTAAATCAATAACAGTGTTCATCAGAACAAGTCCTTTTCAAAATCAGTTTGCTTATTATTCAAACTCTAAAACTATCGATTTACCGATGGCAACAGACAATAGTATTGAAATAGTTAAAACTGCTTTAACTGGATTAAAAGATATTTTTAAAAATGGATACAGATATCAAAAAGCTGGGATAATGTTGTCAAGTTTATCTGATCTGCAAGGAAGCAAAAATTTATTTTCTTCTTTAAAAGATGATAAAATTAAAAACTTAATGAAAACTATAGATAATACTAATTATAAATTCGGTCGATCAACATTAAGCTTAGCAAGTGCAGGTATAAATAAAAAATGGAATATAAAAAGACAACACTATTCCAAAATTGATACTTCTGATTTTAATTATTTGCCTATAATAAAGGCTATTTAAGATTTTCAATATTAGTAATATTTTCTTGGGAAAGATTAAATTCCGTTATGTTTTCACGGTTTGCTAAAACAAAAACTGAAACCAACATTAAAATAACTAAGGCTACCGGAATTAATGTAATAACTGAAAGATGTTGGGACATAATAAAAAAATATACAGCAAGAAAAATTAATGATCTAATGAATACAGTTATTCTGAATACTGCAATAATTGAAATGGAATGCTTTAAAAGATTAATAAAACTCATTTTCGACGGGCCAAAATATCTTGGGCCTCTTATTGATGGAACGGACTTTCTTTCTTTAGTTACCTTGGTTAATGAACCAGAAAAACTGCTCCAAGTAGCTGCTTCCTCAACCATTTTAACTACAGCTGATTTAGGTAAACAAGTGTAATTTCCAAACTTAATTGATTTTCCTGTAAAAATATAAGTTAAATATTTGTGAATTAAATAACCAAGTTTAAATATAGGTCCTTCAGATCTTTTAACTCTGTTAGCGGTAATTACAATGTCTGGATAATCTTTTGACTTTTCTATAAGCAGTTTTATTTCCTCTGGCCTATCTTCGCCATCACCATCCATAGGTATGATATAATCAAAATCTTCTTTTTCATTAATATATTTTAAACCAGCGGCATTACATCTTGCGTGTCCTCTATTCTCTTTCATATTAATAACTTTAATAGATTTTATTTTTTTTAAATCAAAATTCATTTCTGGTCTTTGCTCTGTTGATGCATCATCAACAATTATAACGGATATTTCTTCTTCTAAATTTACAATTTCAGAATCAATATTTTCTAAAAGTTTGAAAGCAGATTGCCAATCATTATAAACAGGAACTAATATTTTAATCTTCATTTCTTAGTTATACCTTTATTTCAGGAAAAGAAGGTGAATTCATTTTGTCACCATGTTTTAATTTAACTTCAGGAAAAGGTGGCGATACCTCACCTTTTCTTTTAGCAAATGTTGCATCATCACCAACAAATCTTACTGAAAAAGCTCTTCTTCTATTTTCACTACTATTTCCAGGAGCGCCATGAATTATTGAAAAATTAAATGCAATAAGATCCCCGGGATTTAATTCCCATGAAGCAATCTCATAATCTTTTAAATTGTTACTTATGTCAGGAATCTTTTCAAATTCGTCATCTTTTTTTTCATATGTGTGTCCAAAAAACTTTGTAGGCAAATATTTTTTATTCCAGTTATGTGAAAATTTTACAAATTCAGGACAAACTTCTTTAGAAATTTTATCTAATGGAATCCACAGGCTACAGTTATCTTTGCCATCTACACAATAGTAAGGTTGGTCTTGATGCCATGGTGTTCTTTTTGTTGCTCCCGGTTCTTTTATTAAAATATGTTCGTGAAATAAGTTAACCTTTTTTGACTGCATTAACTGAGCAGCAATTTTTGCTATATCTGAGTTAAATATAAAATCTTTATATTCTTCTATTCTTTGCCAATTACAATAGTCATCATAGAAAATTTCTTTACCATTTTCTTTTTCATAAACACATTTGTATTGGCTAGGATTTTGAAAATTTTTTTCTATACCTTGTGCTAACTTTTTTAACCAATCATTCGATAAAACGTTACGTAGTAAAGCAACGCCGTTATTTTTATAATCATTTATTATATCTTTATTAACAACCATAAATGTATTTTACGAAAATTATTTATTGCCGTATATAATTTTAAAGTCTTCTTTTTCCGTACAAAAATAATGAAGCCAACCAGAAATATAGGTATAGATTGCAATTACAAACATTGACTGAGATCCTGTTGCAACTGCAAAAGTAAATGGAATTCCTATCCCAAAAACATACATAGCATTCGGAGTCCATTTAAAAATGCCTCTTCTTTCAAAAGGTATATCTTTATATTTTGGTTCAAAATGATCAATTCCTGTAGCTCTTAAAAAACCAAAATATTTCCTAACTGAATACATTGTGTAAGCACCTGGAATAAATAATATTAAAGCCAAAGTCCAAGCCAACCACCCTGGATTATATAAAGAGCCATAGTCGACAAAACACAATACAATTGCAGAAAATCTTGAAAGACCTAAGATAAAAAAAATAATAGCATAAGCCTTAAACCCAATTGTTTTGCTAATTGTTTTCCAGCAAAGTTCTGATCTCCAACACACCCATACATATGCTTGATGAATTATTGGTATAGACATAGCAATCATAAACCAGCCTAAAGAACTTATTCCAATAAAAGTATTGGTATTACTTTTAAGATCCACTAATTGAGCTCCTATATAAAATAAAATAATAGTACCACCTAAATGCCAAATCTGATGTTTAAAGAAAAAATCTAATTTATTTTCCATTAAAATTTTTCCACAGAAGTTCTTAACTCGATTTCCCATGACCATGCACTTTTGTCTTGATTATAAAAATCAAGATAAGTTTTTGCAATCTCATCTGGATTTATCATTTGATAATCTCCCATTTGTTTTTTACCAATGCCTCCATCGATCACAAAGTGACCAATATGGATATTTTTTGGGTGAAGCTCTCTCGCAAGAGATTGTGCTAATCCTCTTAATCCAAATTTTCCCATTGCAAAAGCAGAAGAATTTGCAAAACCCTTAACACCTGCTGTTGCTCCAGTAAAAAAAATACTTCCGCTTTTTCTTTTTAACATTCTTTTCGTTGCTTCTTGAGCAACTAAAAAAGCACCAAAACAAGTAACATTAATTGCTTGCTGAACTTGTTTAGGATCTAATTCTGCCACCCCATTTCTTGAAGGGCGTGATGATGCATTGTAAATAACTAGGTTTGGTGTTCCTATTGTCTTGTCTATTTCTTTAAATAAATTTTTTACACTTTCAATATCACTTGAGTCGCATTTATAAGTTTCTGCATTAACTTCTTTTTTCAAATCCTCTAATTTTTCAACATTTCTAGCTACCAAAGCAACTTTCATTCCTTTTGAATAACAAAGCTTAGCTAAAGATGTGCTTAGTCCTTGGCCTACGCCAATTATTAAAACAGATTCGCTCATTATTTATTTAATTTTACACTCTCCTATGGAATTTAAACCACACTTTTTTCCATCGGACCAAGTTACATTATTTAAATTTGCTCCCTCAAAAATTGCATTTAATATATTTGATCCTGTAAAGTCTGCTTCAAAAAGATTGGCATTCGTAAAATTAGATTCAATTAAAGAAGCAGCTTTAAAGTTAGCCCTTGTTAGATTCGCACTGGTAAAGTTTGTTTTTTCAAAATTTCCACCTTCAAAATTTGTTTCATACAAATTAGCTCTAACAAAAGAAGATTCTGGATAGTTTCCATTAGACAAGTTTGAGTTCATCATAATACTTTTATCAAATATTACTCTTATAAATCCTGTAAAAGATAAGTTTGCATTAGGTAAATATGTTCCGGTTAAATCTTGACCATCAGAAAATGCACATCCTGAATAATCTACTCCATCTCCTGGAGGGTCGTCGCATGCTGCATTAACATTGCTAAAAAAAAATAAACTAGCGAATAAGATTGCTAAAAAATTTTTCATAAATTTCTAAAATTCAATAATTTTTGCTGATCCATCATTAAATAAAAATTCAGCCTTTTTTTTATTTATTAGTTTAACAGATTTAAATCCATCAACATCATTAATAAATTTATTCAATTTTTCTCGTTTTTTCTTGCTCATTTTCATGCCTGGTGCATTCACGCCTACATCAATTATAATCTCAGCACCATTTGCAAAAGCATTAATATAACTTGATAAAACCTTACATTTGCCTGTCATTGCCTCTGTAAGCCAAATAGGTTTATTTATATTGTTGTTTTTTAACAAAGTTGCAAATTCATCCACCCAAAATTCTTTATCACAGCCACCTTCGGGTGTGCTTATATGGTGAATATTTGCTATATCAAAATTATCTTTAATTTCTGGCAAAACTGAATTCCAATATTTTTTATTTTCTGGAAACATCCCTGCTGCTCCAGCCATAACTATCACTGCATCTTTTTGATTTGATTTTATTAATTTTGAAGAGAAGTTAAAAATTTCTACAAAATCTTCTTTTGTACCTTTGAAAAACATTTTAAATTCTGGTTCATTCATTATCTCCCAATAAATAATTGGTTTAGTTAACCCAGGCATATCATTATTGCCATTACCATCATACCTATCTACTAATGCCAAAAGAAAATTTTTATAGTTTTCCATTGAACAAGGTTTGCTTAAATATTTTGAAAAACGTTTCCCAAAAGGACTTCTAGCTTTTTTTCTTTTACATGTTTTTTGTTCCCAATTAGCATAAGGCCAGATTGTAGCTATTATTGTTTGGTTATGATCTTGTGCATAAACAACATATTCGTCAGCTTCCTTCCAAGAAAAATTTCCTTGATCTTTTTCAATTTTATTCCAAACAAATGGTCCAGGATGAGGTCTGACCCATTGGTTGTCTTGACCTCTCATTCTTTCATCTCTCATTTCAGTCAATTCACCAAACCTTGATTCGCCAAGAACAAGGTTGGTGCTAATCAAAAAGGCCAAAATTACAGTCAAAAAAAACTTTTTCATATCTAATATTAACATACTTTATTTTTTGCCATAGATGTGTAATTCTTATGAATTGTTAATATGAACAAAGCTATTTCTAAAATTGGTTGGAGATTTGATAATACTTATTCAAAGTTGCCGGATACTATGCTGTCAAAGTTGTCACCAATACCAGTAAAAGCACCTCAGATTATAATTATAAATCATTCTTTATCAAAACAGTTAGGATTAGATTTTTCTACTACAAATGAAGAAAATTTAGCTTTGATGTTTTCAGGAAACTTATTACCTGAAGGATCTGATGCAATAGCACAAGCTTATGCGGGTCATCAGTTTGGACACTTTACTATGTTGGGTGATGGTAGAGCAATCGTAATTGGAGAACATATTTCAAAAAATAATCAAAGATTTGATATTCAATTTAAAGGTTCGGGTAAAACTCCATTTTCAAGAAATGGAGACGGAAGAGCAGCGTTAGGACCAATGTTAAGAGAATATATTATTAGTGAAGCAATACACGCTCTTAATATTCCAACTACTAGAAGTTTAGCTGTAGTTAAAACAGGAGAAACTGTGATGCGAGAAACTCCATTGATAGGAGCGATACTAACTCGTGTTGCCAAAAGTCATATTAGAGTTGGAACATTTCAGTATGCAGTAATTTCTGAAGATAAAAAAAATTTAAAAACTTTATTCGATTATACAGTTGAACGGCATTATCCGCACATTAAAGATTCCAAAACACCTGCTCTTGACTTATTAAAAACTGTAATGGAAAAACAAACTAAACTTGTTGTAGATTGGATGAGAGTTGGTTTTATTCATGGAGTTATGAATACGGATAACATGGCTATATCTGGAGAGACAATTGATTATGGGCCATGCGCTTTCATGGATACTTATGATCCTGAAACTGTATTTAGTTCCATAGACCAACAAGGTCGTTATGCATATTTTAATCAGCCTGGAATCGCCAAATGGAACTTGGCAAGGCTAGCGGAATCTCTTATTCCTTTAATTGATAATGATAAAGATAAAGCAATAAAGATAGCGACAGAAACTATAAACAGTTTTTCAGAATTATATAAAAAAAATTGGTTTAAAATGATGCGTAAGAAATTAGGTTTACTAGGAGAGGATTTAAAAGATGAAGGTTTAATTATAGATCTACTTACCTGGATGCACCAAAACAAAGCCGATTATACAAATACTTTTTGTTATTTAATGAATGAAAAAATTAAAGAAGAAAAAATTTATAGCAATCAAGGATTCATTAGCTGGAAACAGCAATGGCAAGAACGTTTAAAACTTCATAAAAATTCTCCAGAAAAATCTTTAGAATTAATGCGTTTAGCAAATCCATTAGTTATTCCTAGAAATCATAAAGTAGAAGAAGCTTTAGAGGCCGCAAATAATGATGATTTAAGTCCAATGAAAAACTTACTGAAATTTTTAGAAAAACCTTATGAAAATCAAGAAGGAATTATCGAATATCAATATCCTGCACCACCAAGTAATGAAAAGTATCAAACTTTTTGTGGAACTTAATTAATATTTATATTCTATACACTTAGTCTGCGAACTACAAAGATAAGTATTTTTTGAATCATAAATCCATTTAGGTCTTGAAAGTAGATGATAAGATAAATTTCCAGCTATCCATTCATTTCCCTTAACAATAATGATTGGGTCTTCATATCCAGAGTTAATATAATATTCTTTTGCTTTTTTGGCTTCAATTTTTCCTTGATAGTCTGTTCTTTTATTTGTTTCGATAATTGAGACATAAGCATAAGTAAATGGAGAAAAGATAAATAATATTAAAAATACCATAGCAAAGCTTTTTAACTTGATTAAATTTATTTGAGCTTGAAAAATATAAATTATCAAAACTCCAAAAAATAAATAAAAAGGCGTCATCCACATTGTTCTAATTTTTATCCCCATAATCATTGAAGTTAAAAACATTAATAAAATTGGAACAATATTGATGGTTAATAAAAACAATAATTTTGGATCTTTAAAGTTGATTTTTATTTTAAATTTTGAAATGGCGAATAAACACATAAGAAAAAAGGGTATTAATATTCCAATTTGTTTTCCCAAAAACATTATTGGATGAATTAGATGATCTAAAAAAATTTGATCTCCACTAGCAGTTCTATGAAGTCCATATGCAATGGTGATATAATCATTTTCTTTAAGCCAAATTAAATGTGGTAATAAAATTAATAAAAAAGGTATTAAAGAAACAAAACTTTTATAGTTAAATTTCTTTTTAAAAAATACATAAGCAAGAAAAACATCCATTCCTATAAGTAGATAAATAAATAAATATTTTGATAAAATCCCTATAGCAGCAAATATTCCAAATAATAACCAATCAATAGTTTTATTATTTTTAAATCCTTTCCACGCATAAAAAACTGACAAAGACCAAAAAGGTAATTGACATACATTTACATTAAATTCTGGAGTGGTGAAGTTATAAAAATAAATACTTTCTAATAATAACACTGACAACAAACTATAAATTTTATCACTGAAAAATTCTTCCGAAAATTTCCAAACTACAACAAAAGATATAACTACAAAAATTTGGCTTAATAAATAATATGCCCAGTCATTGCTACCAAATATTTGGTAAAAAACTTCAGCGAAAAAAGCACTTGCTGGTGGATGTTTGTTAAATCCCCAATCTAAACTACTTCCCCAAGCTAAAGCTTCTATAGTATCTAATGGTAAATTGTGATTTGTTAATGTTGGAACTAATGTCCAAATAATTAAATGAGATGTGATAAAAATGTAAAATAAATTGTTTATATTTATTTTGTTGGGTTTCATTTGCTTATATTTATATGAATAAAGCTGTCTTGACACCTATTAATTGCTGAATATACTGCGCCACATTTTAAAAGAGACATATGGTAAAAATCTCAAAAACTTACATTCCAAATTTAAAAGAAAAATACATGTGTGAAAAGCACAAAGTATATTTCAAAAAAAAATTGACTGAATGGAAAAGTGAAATCATAAAATCTAATAATCAAGCTTTGTATAATAATTCTCTAGATGACAACAGCACTTCAGCTGACATAGTTGACCAAGCAAGTTCTTATACGGAAAAAAATGTTGAAATGAGAGCTATTAATAGACAAATTAAACTTATTGCTAAAATTGAACAGGCATTAAAAAGAATTAAAGATGACACATATGGTTATTGTGAAGAAACAGGTGAACCCATAGGAATAAAAAGATTAATAGCAAGACCTATTGCAACTCTTTGTATTGCAGCGCAAGAGAAACACGAAAAAGAAGAAAAAGTTTACGCTGATATTTAAGGTTTGGGTATAACTTCTCCCCTATTCATAAAATCAAAACCTTTAATAACAGCTTCTCTTTTAGAAATTGCTAAATACCATCTTGTTAAATTTTTAAATTTTTTTAAACCAACATCATGCCACTCGTGTCTAGCTATCCATGGCCAAGTTGCAATATCTGCTATCGTATAATTTTTTCCAGCAAGATAATCTGATTTTCCTAGTCTTTCGTCTAAATCTTTGTAAATAGTTTTTGCTATTTTAAAATATCTATCTTCGCCAAATTTACTTTTTCCAGGATTGTAGTGATGAAATTGGTGATGCTGTCCAATAAAAGGACCAACAATGGCCATTTGTATCATTAACCATTGATTGATCTTTAATCTTTCTTTTTTGTTATAAAATTTATTAGTTTTTTCAGCTAAATAAATAAGAATAGCACCAGATTCAAATACTGCCTCCTTGTTATTATCATGATCAATAATTACTGGGATTTTACTAAAAGGACTTATTTTTCTAAACTCAGGCTTAAATTGTTCGTCTTTGAAAATATTTATTTTTGTAACTTTATACTTAAGGCCAACTTCCTCCAACATAATTGAAATTTTTTTTCCATTTGGAGTGTCAGCAGTTAAAAGTTCAATCATTTTTTTTGACGCCTAGTCTACCTTGGACGCTTTTTGAAGTAGTAGTAAATTCAAATTTTAATTTTTCATCTGGTCTTGCATATTTAAAACAACCTCTTGCTGCTAGAGCACCTTCATGAAATGCTGAAAGTATTAATTTTAGTTTACCAGGATACATATTTATATCTCCTATAGCGAATATTCCTTTTTGGTTAGTCTCAAAATTTTCTGTATTAACTGGTATATTTTTTTTATCTAAGTTTAATCCCCAATTTGCTATTGGACCTAGTTGCATAATTAATCCAAAAAAACCTAAAACATAATTAGTTTCAATTTTTTTAATTTTTCCATCTTCATGTTTAATGCCAATACTTCTTAAATTTTTATCACCTTCAACTGTTGTTAATTGATATTTAGTTAATATTTCAACTTTGCCTTGCCTCTCTAATTCTTTAAGTTTATCAACGCTAGATTGTGCTCCTCTGAATTCGTCTCTTCTATGTATTAATTGAACTTTTGAATTTTCTGATAGTTCAATTGTCCAATCTAAAGCGGAATCTCCACCACCAAATATTGATACGGTTTTATTTTTAAAAATATTTTTATCTTTAATTGAATAAAGTATTTCTTTTCCTTCAAATTTTTCACATTCTTTTACTGAAAATTTCCTAGATTCAAAAGATCCTACTCCACCTGCAATAACAATACTGGATACTTGAAATTCTTTTGCTTTACTAGTTTTAACTATCCAATAATTATTTTGTTTTTTGACTTCCTCAACTCTTTCATTTAAATGAAAATTAGTTTTAAAAGGTTTTATTTGCTCAACTAAATTATTAGTTAACTCTTCACCCGTACACTCTGGTATTGCTGGAATATCATAAATTGGTTTATCGGGATAAAGTTCAATACATTGGCCTCCAATTTTATCCAAGTTATCTACAACTTCACACTTTAGACCAATTATACCAAGTTGATGAATACAAAAAAGTCCTGCTGGACCAGCTCCCACTATTAAAACATCAGTTTTGATCATCAAGATTGTTTCTCGGGCATATGTACTATTAATCCATCTAATTCATCTGAAACAGTTAACTGACAACTTAGCCTACTAAATTTTTTTGGTTCATAAGCCATATCTATCATGTCTTCTTCTCCATCTTCTTTTTTTGGAAGTCTATCAAACCATTCTTCTTTGACATAAACATGGCAAGTTGCACACGCCATACTCCCTCCACATTCAGCATCTATTCCCAGAATATTATTTTGAACAGCACCTTCCATAACACTTAATCCATTAGCCACGTCAATAGTATGTGATTTGCCGTTGTGTTCAATATACGTAATTTTAGGCATAAATAATATATAGGCACAAAAAAAAAATAGGGCAAGTTGTTTTCTTCTTGCCCTATTAATAAAAAGTATAAAACTTTAATTATCTAGCTCTTCCACCTGAATTAATCGCGGCTGCCCATATAATTAGACCAAATGCAATTTTATTAATAAAGTCAGCGAGATTATAAATCACATTTAATGAATTTTCGTCTACGCCGCCAGCAAGATAACCGAAAACATAACCTAAAGGATATATTGCCCATCCTATAGTAACTATCATTCTTAACGCGTTAAAAGCAGTTACAAAAGGTTTGCTTCCGCTTTTGGCAGCTGTTCTTCCTGCTTCTCCTGAAAAGATCTCATATAAAATATAAATCCATCCAGCCATACCAATTGTAAAACCTAGCATTCTACTTATGTATTCTGCTTCTCCTAAATATCCTCCAATTATCATTATTAATGAACCAATTAAAAGTCTCCAAAACATCCCACTAGAAACTTTTCTTACTGCCGATAATATTAAATAAAACTCTATCATCTGTAATGGAACGGTAATTAACCAGTCGATGTATCTATATACTGTTGGAGTGTCTCCCGTTTGTATCCAAACACCTCTCATATACATGTAATGAATGAATGCAATACCAGTAATCAACCCTGCTACAGTAACTGATGTTTTCCATGCAGTAGGAACTGAACTTCTTTCAATAAAAAAGAATACTGTCGCTGCCAGCATGCCCATTGAAATTACCCAAAATGTAATTCCAACAAAATCATCGTGGGCTAATAAAACAGTTTCTGCATTTGCTGACTTTGAAAAACTTACTAGTATTAAAAAGGCCAAACCAAACAACTTAAATTTATTCATAAATTTATCTCTAATTTTTCCTATTATAATTAAATCTTAATCACTATTACAACATAGTTGTAATCAATGTTAATAGAACTTAACAAAATAAATAGTTAATTGAAGACTTTTTTACAATTAATTTATGTTGATTTTGTTAGTTTTTTTAATTTAAATACTATTTCTTGTTGAAAATAATAAAAAAAATAAATTGATATGAATCAAAAATTTTCTGAAATTTATTCAAATTCAATAAGAAATCCTGAAAAATTTTGGAAAGAAGTTGCCGATGATATATTTTGGTTTAAAAAACCTTCAAAAATTTTAAATAAATCAAATCATCCTTTTTACAAATGGTATGAAGATGGAATTACAAACACATGTTATAATGCATTAGATGTTCATATTGACAATGAAAGGGGTGACCAAACAGCACTAATCTATGACAGCCCTATAACTGGCAACAAAAATAAATTCAGCTATAAAGAATTAAGAGAAAAAGTTTCAAAGTTTGCCGGAGCACTTTCTAATCAAGGAGTAAAAAAAGGAGATAGGATTATTATTTACATGCCAATGATACCTGAGGCGGTAATTGCTATGCTTGCTTGTGCAAGAATCGGTGCAATTCACTCAGTAGTTTTTGGTGGTTTTGCCTCAAACGAATTAGCTAGTAGAATAGATGATAGTAAAGCAAAAATTCTACTTACAGCTTCATGTGGTTTTGAACCTGGAAGAACTGTTCAATATAAACCCCTTGTGGATGAAGCTTTAAAATTAGCATCTCATAAAATTGAAAAACTTATACTATTTCAAAGACCAAATAATGAAGTTCAACTTAATGCACCACTAGAAATTAGTTGGGAGGAAGTTTTATCTAATGCAAAAAATGTTGATTGTGTTGAAATGAACTCAAACGAATTTGCATACATTTTGTATACCTCGGGAACAACTGGCATTCCAAAAGGAATTGTTAGAGATATTGGTGGTCATATTGCTGCACTTAAATGGACAATGAAAAATATTTACAATATTGATCAAGGTGATGTGTGGTGGTCAGCAAGTGATATTGGATGGATTGTGGGACACTCTTATATTATTTATGCACCGTTATTTAAAGGATGCACCACTGTGCTTTTTGAAGGAAAACCTGTTGGAACTCCAGATGCAGGTGCTTTTTGGAAAATTATTTCAGACTATAAAGTAAAGTCTTTATTTACTGCACCAACTGCTTTTAGAGCTATCAAAAAAGAAGACCCTGAAGGTAAATTTTTTTCAAAGTATGATTTAAGTTCATTTGAAAGCTTATTTTTGGCAGGAGAAAGAGCTGATCCTGATACACTTAAATGGGCAGAATCTTTATTAAAAGTTCCAGTAATTGATCATTGGTGGCAAACTGAAACTAGCTGGGCAATTAGTGCAAATTGCACTGGAATAGAAATGATGAAAACTAAATATGGCTCTGCTTGTAAAGCTGTTCCAGGATACAACGTTAAAGTTATAAAACCTGACAAAAGTTTAGCAAAACCAAATGAAATGGGAGATATAGTTGTTAAGCTACCTTTGCCTCCAGGAACATTTCCAACTCTATGGAATGCTGACGAGCGATACAAAAAAACCTACATGTCTAACTATGAAGGATATTATCAAACATATGACGCAGGTCATATTGATGAGGATGGTTATATATGGATAATGTCTAGAACTGATGACATTATAAATGTTGCGGGTCACAGATTATCAACCGGAGCTATTGAAGAAGTTTTATCAGAACATCAATCAGTTGCTGAATGTGCAGTTATTGGAATTGCAGATAAATTAAAGGGACAATTGCCAATTGGTTTAATAGCACTTAAAGCAGGTGTTCAAAAAAACAATGAAACTATATCTAAGGAATGCATACAAATGGTGAGAAATAAAGTTGGACCTGTAGCAGCATTCAAAACTGCTATTGTTGTAAAAAGATTGCCTAAAACTCGTTCAGGAAAAATACTAAGAGGAACTGTTAGAAAAATTGCTGATAACGAAGAGTATAAAATGCCAGCAACAATTGACGATCCTGCAATTTTAGATGAAATAAAACAGGATTTAATTAAAAATAATATTTTAACATAATGACAAAAGCTTATTTTTTTATGTTCATTGCAATTTTCTGTGAAGTAGCAGGAACTTTGCTTCTTCCTTCAACACAAAATTTTACAAAAATAGTTCCGACAGCCATAGCTGCTACTTGTTATTTATCAGCTTTATATTGCCTTACTCATGTACTACATAAAATTCCCATTGCTATTGTTTATGCAACTTGGAGTGGGTTAGGAATATTTACAATTGCAATATTCGGATACTTATTTTTTAAACAAAGTCTTAGTTGGCAAGCAGTTTTAGGATTATTTCTTATAGTCGTTGGCGTTGTTTTGGTTAATAGCTTTTCTTCAAGAGTTATTTAAATTTCATTGGTATTCCATAAGGTTCTCCAATTATCTTTCCATCTTTCATTTTAATTTTACCATTAATTATTGTTGCTATAGGGCTTCCTTTAAATCGGTATCCATCAAATGGAGACCAGCCACATTTGCTTTCAATATTTGTATTTTTAATCTCAATTGTTTTGTTCATGTCAACAATTGTAAAGTCGGCATCATATCCTTCTTTAATAAATCCTTTATTTTTAATTCCAAAAATTTTAACAGGATTTTCACAAACAAGATTAATTAATTGATTAAGTGATAATTTTTCATCATTTACATGATTTAACATTACCGGCATTAAAGTTTGTACCCCTGGCATTCCAGATGGTGAATTTGGATATTCTTTTTCTTTATTTACTTTTAAATGTGGAGCATGATCTGATCCAATTGTGTCATTAAAATTATTTTTTACTCCATACCATAATCTATCATAATGGGTCTTATCTCTTAAAGGTGGATTCATCTGAGCATAGGTTCCAAGTTTGTCATAACAATCAGGAGAATATAACGTTAAATGCTGCGGAGTAATTTCAAATGTAATATTCCCTTTATGTTGTGATAAAAAATCAATTTCTTCTTTTGTTGTAACATGAAGAATGTGTGCTTTTTTCTTATATTTCTCAGCAATTCTTACAATCCTTCTTGTGGATGACATTGCACACTCCACACTTCTCCAAACTGGATGGGTATGAACATCACCTTTTTTAATTAATTTTTTATTAACGTTTAAAATTGCCTCATCTTCTGAGTGAACGGCAACAATTTTTGAGCTGCTTTGAAATACCTTTTCAATATCTGTTTCGTCTGCAACTAATAAATTACCAGTTGAAGATCCTGCAAAAAGTTTAATTCCACAACAACCCTCCAAATTTTTTAAATCTGATAACTCATTTGTATTATCTGCTGTTGCGCCAAAATAAAATGCGTAATTGCAATACATTCTATTTTTTGCGAGATCTAATTTTTTTTGAAATTCTACTTTGTTAGATGTTGGTGGATTAGTATTTGGCATCTCAAACACACTAGTAATTCCCCCAGCAATTGCTGCTCTACTTCCTGAATGAAGGTCTTCTGTATCTATTGATCCAGGTTCTCTAAAATGGGTTTGAGTGTCAATGCAACCAGGCAAAACAGTTAAATTTGTTGCATCAAACATTTCTTTAGAATTTTTGCTATCCAGCGATCCTATTTCAGATATTTTATTATTATTTATTCCAATATCTTGCTTTTGTAGCTTGCCGTCTATGTAACATAAGCCATTTTTTATGATTAAATCTAACATTTTTTTGAAAAGTAATTATATTATAAATGATTAGTAATCAAATATGAATATTAATAATGCTTGTATTTTAGAAGACAGAGGAATTCTGTTTATTGATGGTGCGGATGCAAAAGATTTTTTACAAAATATTATTACTAACGATATAAATAAAGTTTCCGAAACCAAATCATGTTTTGCTTCACTGCTAAATCCGCAAGGAAAGTTTTTGTTCGAATTTATAGTTATAAAACACAAAAAAGGTTATTTTATTGACTCTGAAAAATCACAAATTGACGAACTATTTAAACAATTTTCGTTATATAAATTAAGATCAGATGTTCAACTATTAAATCTTAGTAATGAATTTGTTGTAGCAGCCTTAAGTTATGAAAAATTTAAATCTTTGGAAGGTTCTAAAGATGAACTAGGTTTTACCTTAAAATATAGAGAGGATCCCATTTTGCTAGATCCCAGAAACAAAAAACTTGGCGCCAGATTAATTATCAATCTAGAAAAGCTTTATTTATCTTTAAAAAAACTTGAATTAAAATCTACAAACCAAGATGATTATTATAATTTAAGTTTTAACTTAGGGATTGCTCAAAAAAATACTGACAAGTTAAAAAATAAACTATTTGGTATAGAGTGTAATTTTGAAGAGTTAAATGCTATTGATTTTAAAAAAGGTTGCTATGTTGGCCAAGAGAACACGTCAAGAATTAAACTAAAAAACAAATTAACAAAAAGATTATTACCAATAAAAATAATTGAAGGAACAATAAATGAAGGAGATTTAATTATTAACAAAGATTCTGAAATA
>CACFKF010000018.1 GCA_902566775.1 uncultured Pelagibacteraceae bacterium
TTCTACTCTGCCAAATGCTCTAGTTATTTGTTGAACAAATCCAAGTGTAATAGCACCTGTTACTATAGTAGGTGCTAAAGCTAAATATGGCACAATAACCATTCCTTGAAAATAACTCCATTTAACTGTGTTAAAATACAAATAGTGAAAATATGATTTATAATGAATTCCTCTAACTCTATTATAAAGCTGACCGATTGTTGGTGGTGCAGCTCTTATTGGATCATCTTCACCATGGACTAGCTCTTTTCTATATCCTGCCTCTTCTTTTTGAATATCATATTCAATTCCTGGCAATTTAATACCTACAGCTGCAAGAACAAGCGTTCCTCCTAGAGCAGAAATTATTGCTACCCAAACTAATGCATGATTAACTTCACCTATCCATGGCAATATATCAATTTGTTTAGATAAACCCCATAATATTGGTGTAAATGCAATTAAAGTCATCACGCTATCTAGTAAACCGGTACCAAGACCTTCCATAATTCTTGCAAATTTTAAAGTATCTTCTTGAACTCTTTGGGAAGCACCTTCTGTTAGTCTGGCTTTTAACCATTGGTCATGATAATGATCAGCCATAGCAGTTCGCCACCTGAATACCCAATGGCTCGTGAAAAATCCGGTAAAAACAGCAATTAAAATCCACAAAGCAGCTATTTTTGCAAAAGTAAATAAATATCCAATAAACTCGTTTTCAGTAACCGAATTAGGTGTTGTTAAAGCTTTTTGCAATGTATCATAAAATTCTCCAAACCATTCATTAATACGAACATCAAGTTGAACCTGATACCACGTAGAAATCAATATAAACAGCGAACCTAAAATACTCCATAGAAACCATTTTTTTTGTGTAAAAAATTTAAACATTATTTAGTGAAATTATCTGAATATGATTTCTTAATAATTTTTCTTTTTTTTTCTTCAATAATTTCAAACTCAATATTATTTTTTTTTGCATATTCAATAGCTAAATCTTTTGAAGAAAATTCAAGTTTTAACTCACTGTATGTATCGGTAGAACTTTCCCATCCCATTAAAGGATTTATGCCAGGTTGATCAACAATATACTCAACTACCCATTTTTCAGATTTTGCAAGACCTGATTGCATTGCTGTTTTTGTAGGTTTAAAAATTTTAGCTTTTTTCATATTTTTGGTCGGGGCGGCAGGATTTGAACCTGCGACCCTCTGGTCCCAAACCAGATGCGCTACCAGGCTGCGCTACGCCCCGATTATGGCTACTATTACAGCACATGAAGATATTTTTAAAGGATAAAACATTGGCAAAAATCACAGATTTTATAAATATTTTAGTGTATAAGAAAATATGATCATTTCTTGCGAAAAATGTAACAAAAAATTTGAATTATCTGATGAATTAATTCCGGATAAAGGAAGACTTTTACAGTGCGGTTCTTGCTCTTATCAATGGCATTATGTTCCCAATGAAACAATTAAACTTGTAAAAGAAATAGAGACAGCCGATATATCAAATAACGTCAAAAAAACTTCTCGAAAACAGACAGAAAAAAAAGTTAAAAAAGACGCTATAAGTGAAAAAAAAGGAATTGGTTTTTTAAGTATTATTGTTGTCTTAGTTATTTCTTTTATTGCTTTACTTATCATAGTAGATACTTTTAAAATCTATATAGTTTCTTTTATTCCTAATATTGATTTTTATCTTTCAAGTTTATATGAATCTTTAAAAGATATATTTTTATTTTTTAAAGATTTGATTAAGTAAACTAAATGATTAATTATATAAGCAGTGGTTTTAAATGGTTTTTTAAGTTAGAAGCTGCTAGCGGACTTTTATTATTAATAAGTGCAATTTTTGCTTTAATTATAAGCAACTCAAGCTTTTCTTCGATTTACTTTGAAACATTAGAAAATTATTTTTTTATTGGTATAAACAATATTGGACTTAAATTAAGTTTACTTCATTGGATAAACGATGCCTTGATGGCCATCTTTTTCTTTTTTGTTACTTTAGAAATTAAAAGAGAATTTATAAATGGTGAATTGTCAAATAGAAGACAAGCTTTGCTACCAATAATTGGTGCTGTTGGTGGGATGTTGGTGCCTGCCATTATATATATTTATATTAATTATGGTAACGACACATTAAACGGTTGGGCTATACCTTCGGCTACTGATATCGCTTTTTCCTTAGGGGTGCTTTCTCTATTAGGTTCTAGAGTTCCAATTTCATTAAAAGTTTTTTTAACTGCTTTAGCTATAATCGATGACTTAGGCGCTATAATTATAATTGCATTTTTTTACACAGGAGATTTAAGTATAAAATATCTTTCTTTATTATTAATTACTTTTATATGCTTAATTTTTTTAAATAAATTTAATGTAAAAAAATTCATTCCATATTTATTTTTTGGTTTAATTTTGTGGCTTTTTACTCATGAGTCAGGAATTCATGCAACAATTGCAGGTGTGTTATTAGCAACTGTTATTCCACACAGAGAAAAAGAAAAAGATTTTTCATTATTAACCAAAATAGAACACAGTATAAGCCCCTATGTAGCTTTTGGAATAATGCCATTATTTGCTTTTGCCAACGCTGGCGTTTCCTTAGAAGGATTAAGTGTATCTTCACTAATGTCCCCTGTACCATTGGGTATTTTACTTGGACTTTTCTTTGGAAAACAGTTTGGCGTACTAATATTTTCGTATGTTTCAATCAAATTAAAAATTGCACAAATGCCAAATAATGCTAATTGGTTAAATTTTTATGGAGTAGGAATTTTAACAGGTATAGGATTTACAATGAGTTTGTTCATAGGAAATTTAGCTTTTGCTGATAACATGCAACACATAGATGGAGTCAAAATAGGAGTTCTGGCAGGATCATTATTATCAACTCTATTTGGCTATTTTTTATTACTTGCAACAAGTAAAAAATGATGAATTTATATGAAAACAAAAATATTTATTTTAATAATTTTATTAATGACAATTTTTACAACAAAAAATAAAGCAGAATATGAAAAAATTTTTTTTGATTTAAACATTGAAAGTTTAGAAGGAAAAAATATTGATTTATCTGAATTTAAAAATAAAGCAGTGTTAGTAGTAAATGTTGCTAGCAATTGTGGATTTACTAAACAATATTCAGATTTACAAGAATTATGGGAAACCTATAAAGATAAAGGACTGGTTGTTTTGGGCATTCCCTCAAATCAATTTGGTGGTCAGGAACCAGGCACTAATGAGGAAATAAAAAAATTTTGTGAATTGAATTTTAATATTAATTTTCCTATGTCTACTAAAGCGAATGTTAAAGGTGATAAGGCTCATCCAATATATTTATGGGCAAAAAATAATTATGGCAAGTCAGCTATTCCTAAATGGAATTTTCACAAAATATTAATTAATAAAGAAGGAAAAATCGAAAATACATATTCATCATTAACGAATCCTACTTCAAAAAAAATCACTAGCGAAATAAAAAAAATTTTAAATATAGAATGACATACCGTCATAACCAGGGACTATATTTTTAGGTAATATTTGACTCAAATAGTTATAGTCCATTTCATTATTCATATTTGTAAGTATAGTTTTTTTAGGTTTTATTAATTTATTTATTTTAATTATTTCATCGAAACAAAAATGTGAAGGATGCTTTTTAAATCTTAAACAATCAATTACCAAGTATTTTAGATTTTTAAAAAAATTTAAATCTTTATTAAAAATCTTATTTGCATCACTGACATATCCGCATGATTTATTTATTATAAATGATTGTGAAAGGATTTTGCCATGTTGAACTGGTATAGATTTGATTGAAATTGATTTATTATTTTTTTTAAAAGTAATATTTTTTTTTAAAAAATTAAGTTTTAATATTGCACCATACCCTGGTGAATCTTTAAAACAGTAAGAAAAATTATTTTTAAGGTATTTGCCAGTTTTTTTGTCAGCATATACAGGAATTTTTTCATTTTGATTTAACGAAAAGACTCTTAGGTCATTTATCCCATGAATTTGGTCTCCATGAATATGTGAAAATAAAGCGCAGTCAATTTTTTTAATTTTGTTATTAATTAATTGTTGTCTTAAATCCGGTGAAGTATCTATTAATATATTTTTTATTTCAGATTGAATAATAGAAGAACATCTAGTTCTAAAATTTTTTTTATTTTTTGGATTACATTTACCCCAGTGGCCGTCAGCCCTAGGCACCCCTAATGAATATCCAGATCCCAAAATAGTAAATTTAATTTTCATTAGCAAAAAACAACTTTTCAAAATTATCAGTTGTTATATTAACCATTTTTGAGAAATTAATATTTTTAATTTCAGATAATTTTTTTATTGTATGTTCAATATAACTAGGCTCATTTTTCTTACCTCTCATTGGAACAGGTGATAAAAAGGGACTATCTGTTTCTACTAATAATTTTTCAGTTGGAATTTTAGAAAATGTATATTGTAAATCATTGCTATTATTAAACGTTATGATGCCACTAGCTGAAAAAAAAGAATTCAATTTTTCCATTTCTTTATAAAAATTGTAGGAACCAGTAAAGCAATGCATTAATATTTTTGGCTTTTGATTTTTGTATTTACTTAAAACATTATATGTTTCTTCTTCAGCGTTTCTTGAGTGAACAATGATAGGTAAGTTAGCCTCTAATGCTGCTTCTATATGTATTTTAAAACTCTCAATTTGCATGTTTTTTTCGCTATTATTATAATAAAAATCAAGTCCAGTTTCTCCTATACCAATTATTTTAGGAGATACTTTTACATTATCTAGAATTATTTTTTGAGAAACGATATTATTTTTAGTTTCATGTGGATGAATTCCAAAAGTTCCATATATTATATCATCTAATTTTAAAATTTTTTTAATTTTTTCATAACTATTCAAGGTAGTACAAATAGTTAAAATTTTTTTAATACCAACGTTTTTGGATCTTTTCAAAATTTCACTGATATTACTTATTAAGGGTTCATGATCTAAATGGCAGTGTGAATCGATCATTTTTATTTGGTTATTTTTTTAAATAAAATATCTGTTTTTAAAATTTTACTTTTCGATTTTAGATATTTATGATCTTTGATTGTATCGAAAAAAATATCCTTTTCATTTATGTTAAAAATTTTTAAAGATTTTTTTGAAGAAGAAGGAATAATTGGATAAAGCAATATTGAAACTTTTCTTATTAAATCAAGAGAAGTGTAAACAATTGTGTTTAATCTTTTTTTATCGTTTTTCTTTTTCCAAGGCTCTTGATCGTTAAAATATTTATTTGCATCAAATAAAGCATTTGCTATGAAATGAACATAATTATTTAATTTTTGTTCATCAATAAATTTTCTTAAATTATTTATATTATCTGAGTAGTTATTTAATATTTTTTTATCCTGATAAGTGAATTCAATTTGATCGGGAATTGTTGAATCACAATTTTTTTCAGCAAATGCTGTAACTCTTTGGCAAAAATTACCATAATTGTTAGCAAGATCACTATTTATGCAATCTTCTAATTTTTTTTTAGATATATTGCCATCATTGCCAAAAGAAACTTCTTTAATCAAATAATATCTCAGTGGATCTAAACCATAATTGTCAATTATTTCAATTGGATCTAATATGTTGCCTTTAGATTTAGACATTTTTTCTTCTCCAGATAAAATCCATCCATGTCCATAAACTCTTTTGGGTAATGGAATATTTGCTGCTAACAAAAACGCCGGCCAATAAATAGCATGAAATCTCAATATATCTTTGCCGATTATATGAACGTCAACAGGCCAAAAATTTTTGTAAAGCATGTTTGATACTTCGGGATATTTCAATGCGCTTAAGTAGTTTGTTAATGCATCCAACCAAACATAGATTACATGCTCATGGTTAGAAGGAACTTTTATACCCCAAGAAAAAGATTTTCTGCTAATTGACAAATCTTTTAATCCACTTTTAACAAAACTTATAACTTCATTTTTACGACTTTTTGGTAATATAAAATCTGGATTTTTTTCGTAATGTTCAATTAGCTTATCTTGCCATTTAGATAATTTAAAAAAATAAGATTCTTCTTCGACCCATTCAACTTTAGAACCAGAACTTATTGATATTTTTTGATTATTTTTAGTTTCTATTTCATCTTCGTGATAAAAAGCTTCGTCAGATACAGAATACCATCCTGAGTATTTGGACAAATATATATCACCAGATTTTTCAAGCTCATTCCATAGATGTTGTACTGATATTTTATGTCTATTTTCTGTTGTTCTAATAAAATCAGTATTAGAAAGATTTAATAAACTACACAGATCTTTAAATGTTTTGCTTATTTCATTGCAAAAAGCCAAAGGATCCATTTGTTTTTCTTTGGCTGCTCTTTCTATTTTTTGACCATGTTCATCTGTGCCTGTAAGAAAATGAACTTTGTAACCATCGATAGTTTTAAATCTTGCAAAAACATCAGAAACAATACTAGAATAGGCATGTCCCATATGAGGTTTTGCAGAAGGATAGTATATAGGAGTTGTAATATAGTAGTATTTATCCATTTAAAATTTTTGTTTTAAATTCAATAAAAAAAGCTTCTTCATCAAGATTAAATTTTTTTAGGAAGTATATTTTTTTTATAAATTTTTGATAAAAAAAAGATATTTTCTTATCAGATTTGTTTAAATTAATTAATTTTAAAAAATAAAAATCGATAAATTTATATATATTATTTTTAATAAAAATATTTTTTTTATAATGCTTATTTTCAATAATGTTTATTAAGAAATTTTTAAGATTGAGATTAGAAATATCAATTTTTGAAACGGAAGAAAAATTAATTAAATTAATAAAATCACCTACTGTATTATAATGGTTAATTAAATCTAAATTTAATAAATCATTAATATTTTTTTTTGTAATTCTATTTGTAATGTTAATGCATTCATCAAGTGATAAAGTAAAATTAAATTTTATACATCTAGATTTAATTGTATCTAAAATTTTTTTACTATTATCATGGATTAAAATAAATAAAATATTATCATTTGGTTCCTCAATTATTTTTAGCAGAGCATTTGAAGAATTTAAATTTAAGTTTTCAACATTATCAATTAAGATAATTTTTTCTCTACTATTAAATGTTGATTTATTTGCGTAATCAATCATTTTTCTAATTTGTGAAATTTCAATTACTTTATTTTCATTTAAAATATCGATCAGATAAAAATTTGGATGCGAGTTATTTTTAACAAGGTTATATGATTTATTTAAATTATTGATTTTATAATTATCCAAATCATATGGGAGATCTTCGTTAGCAGAAAAAATATAATTTATAATATGGTATGCAAAAGTTGCCTTTCCAATACCTTTTGCTCCTGAGAAAAGTATTTTGTTAGGTAATTTTTTATTTTTATATAAATTTGTAATACTTAAGAATAAATTATCATAACCAAGTAATGTTTCTTGATTGTTAGGATTAAGATTATTAATATTCATTTAAATTTTTATTATCTTTTGGATTTTTTTAATTATAATTTTTTTATTTTCCGTAATTTTGTTATTAGAGTTAACAATTAGATATTTTTTTTTATTTAATTTTGATTGATTAATGAAACCTGCTTGTACTTTTCTATAAAATGCATAGGAAAATTTATCATATCTATTAAGTATTTTTCTTCTATTTATTCTTAGTTTTAAATTCATATCATTAACAATGTGCAAAAAAGTAAAGTCTATTTTAATTTTATTTAATAGATAATTATTAATATTATGAATGATTTTTTTGTCAATTTTCATCCCATAATGTTGATAAGCAATAGTAGAATCGGTAAAACGATCAATTAATATAATTTTTTTTTTATAATTTTTATTAATAACATTTTCTATGTTTTCATTTCTTGCTGCTAAATATAAAAGTAGATCTGTTTTTTGTTAAAGGTAGATTTATTATTTAGTATTAGTTTTCTTATCTTTTCAGAATTTTTCGTACCGCCTGGTTCTCTTAATTTTAAAAAAGGTATTTTTTTTTTTTTTAAATAAGAAGCAACATTTTTTAAATGCAAACTTTTTCCAGAAGCCTCAACCCCTTCAAAGCAAATAATCACTTTTTTAGACATCACCCCAAACTAAAAAGTTAAGAGATTTAATAATTCTAGAAAAAATGTTAACTTTTTTAATATCTTCATTAGAATAAAGATCGTAAGTATTTATAAGCTCATCTTTATAAAAAAGATTTAATTTAGCTACCACATCACCTTTTTTAATTGGAGCTAAAATCGGACCTTGATAATTAATTATAGCTTTTAAATATTTTTTCCTAGCTTTACGAACAGTTTTATAAATATCAGTGTTTGTGTAAACATTGACACTATCTTTTTTTCCTAACCACACATCTAAACTTTCTAAATTTTCATCCTTAGTCGCAATTTTAACTGTATCAAAATTTGTAATTCCGTATGTTAAAAGCTTAGCTGTTTCTTTAGATCTAGAACTTTTTGTTTCATAACCGCTTCCTACAGCTATCAATCTTCTATCATTTCTTTTCATAGATGCAGCTAGAGAATATTTTTCATAAGCTAAATATCCAGTTTTAATTCCATCAACACCCATATTTTTATAAAGCAAAGGATTTCTGTTGCCTTGAGTTATTGGATCACCACCAGTTCTATCCCAAGTAAATTTTTTTTCTTCAAAATATTTATAATATTCAGGATAATTTTTTATTAAATAATCAGACATAATTAAAATATCTCTAACCGTTGATAAATTGTCAGGAGCATTAATTCCTGAAGAGTTAGTGAAGTTTGTGTTTGTCATTCCTATTTCTTTAGCTTTTGAAGTCATCATTATTGCAAATTCATCTTCAGTACCAGCTATTCCCTCTGCCAAAGCAATACAAGCATCATTGCCTGATGAGACAATTATACCTCTAAGAAGATTTTCTACGGAAATTTGATCTCCTACCATAATAAACATGGATGAATACCCAGCTTCGGATAATCTCCAGGCATTCTCGGAAACAAAAAATTTATCTTCCAATAAAATATCACCTTTTTTTAGTAAATCAAAAACTACTATTGCAGTCATTATTTTAGTCATCGAAGCTGGAAAAATTAAAAGGTCAGCAGATTTTTCATATAAAATTTCACCAGATAGAGTATCTTGAAGTATTGCAGTTCTTGCCTTCACATCAAATTCAGCTTTTACTGGGGATATAAAAAAAATTAATACAATTAATAATTTAATAAATTTTGAATCTTGAAACATGTTATTTTTTAATAATTTCTATACTATCAAATTCTAAAACATTTATAGCATTAAAAGATTTTTTTAAAGAATTTAAATTAGTATAAGGTCCAACAAAAACTCTAAATTTAGTATTTGATAATTTTTCAATACTAATATTATCTATTCCAGTTTCAGTTGATATTCTAGATTTCATTTCTTTAGCAGATTTTTCAAAGTAAAAATCAGCAATTTTAATAGCATAATTAAATTTTTCTTTTTTAATTTTTTTATCTTTTTTAACATTGTTTCCAAGATTTTTAATTTGGATTTGGTCTACAGGTGCTTTTTCTGCAACTTTTTTTTCTTCTTTATAGGTTTTAGCCTTTTTAGCAATAAATGATGACCCATGAATAATTTCTTTAATCTCAATGTAAGGATTTAATTCGTTTAATTCTAACTCGTCACTTATTCTTTTTGAGATTACAGAATTATAAAAATTAGGATATTTAGTTTTTTTACCTACTTTGACTAATATATATTTTGAATTATGTAAATTTGTTATTTTTACAGGAGTGCCTTTTTTTAAATTTTTTTGAAAAATAAATAAACTCCTATCATCAAGTTTGCCTTTTACAATTTTTTTTTTAAAAAGTTCATCTTGATAAATTAAAGCAAAACCTTTGTTGGAAAAAAAACTTGTTTTTTTTATACTAAAACTTTCATCTATGATGGGTTGGTTAACACAAGATGCTAAAAAAAATAGTGTAAGCAAAATTATAGTTTTATAACGCATTTTTAAATTCATTTTTTAATGTGCATACAGCTAAAGCAAAACGTAAAGATCTATTCCATTTTAATACTAATTCATAATTTTCAAATATTAAATAAGCTGGAGATAAATTTTCAGCATCAGGTATAATATCTTTATCGGGTGTTATAATTCCTACAAGAACATTTTGGTTATGATTGATATTTTCATGATCAATAATATATTTTTTAAAATATGATAGTTTTTTTTTATTTTTAATTTTTTTTGCTGAAGTATTTAAAAATTTTTTTGGCACGTTATCTTTTAATTTAATTTTAATAAAGCATGGATCATTCATTTGCCACCCCATTCTATTTATATAGTTCGCTGCAGAAGCAAAAGAATCTTCAATATTTTTTAATTCAATAACTGAATTTGAATTGTAATCAATAGCATAATTTTTTATTGTTCTTGGCAAGAATTGAAAGTTTCCAAAAGCTCCTGCCCAAGAACCATATAAAGTATTTGGATCTATAATTCCTTTGTCTACCAATTCTAAAAGAATTATTAATTCTTTGGAAAAAAATTCACTTCTTCTTTTATCAAAACTAAGAGTTGCTAAAGATGAAACTATATCCATTTTTCCTAAATATTTACCAAAATTAGTTTCTATACCCATTAAGGCTAAGAGAAGTTCTTTTTCTACAGAGAATTTTTTTTCAACTTGGTTTATTAGTAATTCATTATATTTATAAAGTTTTAAACCACTTTGAATTTTTTTTTTATTTACTCTTTTGTTTATATAGGTTGATGTATCTTCATAAAATTCTGGCTGATATCTGTCATATTCAATAACTTTTGGTAAAAAAACTGCTTTGTCCATAATTTTGTTTACTGTAGATGATGAAATATTTTGATTTAAAGCTCTTTTTTTAAATTTAATAATCCATTCATTAAAATCATCAGCTTTTGATAAAGATGTATATTGAATTGTAAAAAAAAATATTAATAAAAAAAAATTAAATATTTTCATAAAGATCTTTCAAATAAATAGATACAGCAATCCAAATAATAATAAAGCTTATTAGCTTATTCAAAGAAAATTCTTCATTATAATAGAAAAGCCCAAGTAAGAACTGAGCGGTAGGTGTTATAAAAAAGATCATTCCTGATGGACCCAATCCAGACAATTCGACACCTTTGATGTATAAAAACAACGGAATAACAGTCATAGGTCCAGTAAGGAAAATAATAGCCATAAGCGATGGGTCAGATAAAGAAAAATCATTTTGATTTGTTTGAACAATAAAATAAAAAAATAATAAAGCTATTGGTAAGATAAAAAGACTTTCTATTAGTAAACCAATATCTGTCTCAACATTAATTTTCTTTCTTAGTAGATTATATACACTCCACATTAAAGCAACTGCAAAACCAACCCATGGCAACGATGAAAGATTAATTAATAAATATATCGAAGATATTAAAACCAATAATATAGAAAATATTCTTTTTTTATTTAATTTTTCATTCAAAAAAATGTTTCCAAAAAAAACACTTAAAATTGGAAAAATAAAATATCCAAAACTTGCATCAATAATTTTGTTTGAAGAAACTGCATATATCCATACTGTCCAATTGCCAAATATTAGAATGCTAGTAATAAACAAAACAAAAAAATTTGTTTTATTTGTTAAAATTTTTATAAACACATGCCATTTTTTTAAGAAAGTTGTTGTAATCAAAAGAATTGCACTAGTCCAAATAGATCTATGAACTACAACTTCAAAAACTCCAATGAAAGTTATATATTGAAAATAATAAGTACCAAAAAAACCCCACCAAAATGAACCGATCGAAGATGATAATATTCCTTTATTAAAATTTCTAATTTTCATGCGAAGCAATATGTATGAAATATTTATAATGTATTAATTTAAAATTAAATCTATTTTATTGTTGAAATTAATTATTATACTTATAAAAACTAGCAACGGAGAGATGGCTGAGCGGTTGAAAGCACCGGTCTTGAAAACCGGCAAAGGGGCAACTCTTTCCTGGGTTCGAATCCCAGTCTCTCCGCCATTTATTTAGTAATTATATAGTCTTTAAATAATTTTGTTATTCTATTATTTTCAATATTTATATTAATTTTTTTACCTAGTTTAAAGTTATATAGATTTTCATCGTCAACGTTTAATAAATTTAATAAATTTTTGAGTTCATTTTCGTCTAAATTATCAACAATACTACTAACGAATGAACACAATAATCTGTCCATTTCTTTAGTGCCTCTATAGTTAGATCTATAAATAATTTTTTTTTTTAATTTTTCTATATTTAAAGACATAATTATAAATATATTATATTAAAAATGATGAATATGTATAATTATGATTTTTTATTATCAGATTTAAATAAATTAAAAGGTGTTGGAAACAAAACATCAGATATATTAAAAAAAAAGAAAATTAATAATATTTTTGATATACTATTTAAACTTCCCAAATCTTATATTGATAGAAGAAATAGATTAAAAATCAATCAGCTTCAAGTAGGTAAAATCTCAACTATCAAGGTTTTAGTTAAAAAATATTATTTTCCTAGAATAAGAAATCTACCAAGCAAAGTGTTGTGCGAAGATGAAACTGGGAAAATCCAATGTGTTTTTTTTAACAGTTTTGAAGGATACATAAGAAAAATTTTACCATTGAATCAAGAAGTTACAATAAGCGGTAAAATAAATTTTTATAAAAATAGTTATCAAATTACAAATCCCACTCATATATCTAAAGAAAGTATATTAGTTGAAAAAATACATAACAAATATAGTTTAACTGAAGGAATATCAGAAAAAATATATAATAAAATTCTAGACCAAATCTTAAAAAATCTTCCTAGACTTAAAGAATGGCTGAGCCCTATTATATTAAGTAAATTTGAAAATATATCTTGGAAAGATTCTATTATAAAACTACATGATGCTAACAATATAGGAAAATTTAAAGAAAATTTTTATCAAAGGCTAGTTTTTGACGAAATTTTAGCGACTTTCTTAGTTTTTTCTGAGATTAGAAAGTCAATTAAAAAAATAAAAAAAAAAGAAAAAAAAATAAATACTAATATTAATTTCAATATAAAAAAAATATTAGGTTTCAACTTAACAAATGACCAGAAAAAAGTTTTAAGAGAAATTAATGATGATTTATCTTCAAAAAATAAAATGTTTAGAATTTTACAAGGTGATGTCGGAACAGGAAAAACAATTGTTGCACTAATTTCTGCTTTAAATGTAATTAAGTCAGGTTACCAAGTGGCTTTTATGGCTCCCACTGAAATATTGGCAAACCAACATTATTTACTTGCAAAAAAAATTTTCCCAAATTCAATAAAATTTGATTTGCTAACAAGTAAAACTGATGCGAAAATAAAAAAAATTATTCAATTAAATCTGAATAATGGTATCACAAATATGGTTTTTGGTACCCATGCCCTTTTTCAAAAAAAAACTAATTTTTTTAATCTTGGTTATATTGTTATTGATGAACAGCATAAGTTTGGTGTTAAACAAAGAAAATCTTTATCTGACAAAGGAGGAGATAATTGCGATGTGCTTTTAATGTCTGCTACTCCAATACCTAGAACTTTGACTATGACGATATATGGAGATATGGACTTATCAATAATTAAAGATAAACCAAAGTTAAGGAAAGAAATCATTACCTATAGCAAAATAGAAAGTAAATTGAATGAGGTTGTTAATTATGTAAAAAAAGAAATTCAAAATGATAATCAAGTATTTTGGGTATGTCCATTAATTGAAGAATCAACTAAGATTGATCATCAGTCTGCAATTAAAAAATATGAATTTTTAAAAAAAATTTTTCCTGAAAAAGTCGCTATATTACACGGCAACATGACTAGCGAACATAGAGAAATTGTTTTAGAAAAATTTTTAAAAAAAAAATATAAAATTTTAGTATCGACGACAATTATTGAAGTTGGAATAGATTTTCCAAATGCAAATGTTATCGTAATTGAAAATGCCAATAAATTTGGTTTATCACAACTTCATCAATTGAGAGGTAGAGTTGGAAGAGGAAATAAGCAAGGAACTTGTATATTAATGTTTAAATCAAACTTAAGTAATGATGCTCGTAAAAGAATTAATATTTTAAAAAAATCTAATGATGGTTTTTATATTTCAGAAGAAGATATGAAATTAAGGGGCTTTGGAGATTTATTAGGTTTTAAACAAAGTGGAATAAAAAATTTTCGTTTAGCTGATCCAATACAAAATCAGGATTTATTTTTATTAGCAGAAAAAGAAATAAAAAGAATTGAAAAAGAAGAAAAAAACTTAGTTAAATATAAACCATTACTTAAACTTTATGATCAAGCGGAAATAATTAATGATTTAGTTTAGTTTTTTGGATTTGAAGTACCTGCAGATATAATAAATTTAGAAGCTTCTTCAAAATTCATGTCTAAATAAATAATATCTTCTTTTGGATACATTAACAAAAAACCACTCGTGGGGTTAGGTGTTGTCGGAATAAAAACATTTACTAGGTTTTTATTAGTTCTTTTTGCTATTTCACCTTTATTATCTTTTGTTGCAAATCCAACCGCCCAACTACCCTTTCTAGGATATTCAACTAAAACAACACTTTTCTTACTTTTTCTTTTTGGGGCAAGTGTTTCGGCCATTTGTCCTATTGCAGAATAAATTGTTCTTAAGATTGGGATTTTTTTTAAAAGATCATTAAATATTTGTAAAATTTTTTTACCTATAAAAGAAAGAGAGAGTCCACCAATTAAAGTAATAAAAATTACAGCAAGTAAAATTTCTAAACCTGGTATTGAATACGGTAAGTAGTTATTTGGATTAATGTTGTTTGGTATCAATTTTGGAGAAATGGATATAAAGAATTTTACTAAATAAAAAGTAATTCCTATTGGAATTAGTACAACTATTCCAGTAATGAAATAGTTTCTTAATTTTGCTATAATTGATATGCTTTTTCTTTTTAATCTAGCCATATTGAATCAACTGTTTTATATTATAATAAATTTATACATGAATCGAAGAAAATTTTTACATTTATTCAGTTGTAGTTGCTTATCAGTAGGACTACATTCATGTACAACCGCACCGATTACTGAAAGAAAGCAACTTAAGCTAATACCCGAACACAAATTAAATGCTCAAGCAAGAGCAATATATGAAGAAGTAAAAAAAAAAGAAAAAATTAGCGAAGATCAAAATTCATTAAATCAAATAAAAGAAATTGGAAATAAAATGGAAGTTTCTATTAGCAGTTATTTTTCTAGAGAAAATCTGCATGATCCTACTTCAAATTTTGAATGGGAATATATCTTAATAGAAAATAAAAAAGTTAAAAACGCATGGTGTATGCCCGGAGGAAAAATTGCTGTATACACAGGAATGTTAGAAATAACAAAAAATAAGAATGGATTAGCTGCTGTAATGGGTCACGAAATAGCTCATGCTGTAGCAAAGCATTCTATTGAAAGGGCAAGCAGAAATGTTGCAGTAAATGTTATTACACAAGTCACTGATGCGTTAACTGGAGGAAAACTTTCAACGGTAAATCAAACTACTGGAATGAACACTATTGGTTTGCTAACTAAAATGGGAATAATGAACCCTTTTAATAGAAAACAAGAATCAGAAGCGGATTATTTAGGTTTAATATTCGCTTCATTATCTGGTTATGATATTAGAGAAACAGTAAAAGTTTGGGAAAGAATGGGTGAAGCAAATAAAGGTAAATTACCTCCTGAATTTATGAGCACACATCCTTCACCAGAAAATAGAAAAAAAAAAATTGAAAACTGGATTAGCGAAGTTACTTTAAAATATCCACCAATTAATTCCTTAGGATAATTTATAAAAATTTTTTAATATAGATAAGATATTAAGGTCTTTCAGAGTAAATTCTATCTGACAATCCAGAAGCTTTGCGGATTATTGTACAACTATTCTGTGCTGTCTTATGGGGTTCTAAAAATGATATTATTTCAAAATCAGGAAGTCTTCCTTGCGAAATTTCTAGTTTTAATTTTGTGATAAAAGCAAGTCCATGAACATTGCTTACTGTAGAATGAAAAATTATATAACTACCAATCCTTTTTGAAAGCAATGGAAATAATAAATTTCTTTGATAGATGTAATCAAGTAGAGATCCTAAATCACACCAAATTAAATCAAAATCTTGTTCTTCTTTTGGTAAAAGATTAGGTAAATTTTTATAATCATCATTCCAAAATTTTAATAATGAAGAGTAACCTAAATCTTTAGCTATTTTCTCAACATGGTTCGCGCTAGTTTTGGGATGTTGAAAATTATCGAACGAATGAAGACAATATTCGGGGTGTTTAAGATTATAGTATTCTTTATTGCGATAATCAGGATTATAGTCGCTTATGTTTCCACTATTTTCTTTATTTTCTAAATCAAAAATTTCTTTAAGTGCTGCTAAAATATAAATTGTAGTCAGCCCACCACCCACTTCTAAAACTCTATGAGGTCGGACAAATTTTATTAAAGAATAAAGAAAAGGACCCATATTTTCAGTTCCCATTGAAGTTGATGTAAGTTTTTTTACAGCATCTTTAAACTTTTTAGAATTTAAGTTTTCAATCATTGTATTTTTATTTTTCTAATTTTTTACATATTCTACACTTAATTTTTATAAATTTTTAGATTTTTAAAATGCTGATTTACACGCACTAAATGGAAGTTTTCTGGTGAGCCGTGCTGGATTCGAACCAGCGACCCATTCCTTAAAAGGGAATTGCTCTACCAACTGAGCTAACGGCCCAAAAACTTTTCTTATAGTGTTTTTTTAAGAATAATCAACGCAAAAAACTATTATAACTTACCAATGTACTTATCATGAAATTCAGCAAATTTACCTTTTTTAATATTTTCTCTTATGGCATTCATTAATTCTTGGTAAAAATTGATATTGTGTAAAGTTAAAATCATTGAAGCCAAAATTTCATTAGAATTAAATAAATGGTTTATATAATTTTTTGAATATTTATTTAAATTAAATATTGATGCGTCCTTATCTATTGGAGTGTTATCATTTTTATATTTAGAATTTCTTAAATTTATTCTACCCTCCCAAGTAAAAGCAAGACCAGTTCTGCCAGATCTAGTTGGCATTACACAATCGAACATATCTATACCCCTTTTAACTGCACCCAATATATCAGAAGGTGTGCCTACACCCATAAGGTATCTAGGCTTATTATCTGGCATATGGTCTTTTAGATAGTCTAAAATAGAGAACATTTCACTTTGTTTTTCTCCAACAGCTAATCCACCTATTGCATAACCATCAAAACCTATTTCAATTAATTTTTCTAAAGATTTTATTCTAAGATCTTCAAACAAACCTCCTTGAACAATTCCAAATATTCCTTTGTGAGGGTTTAATCCAAAAGCTTTTTTTGATCTTTCTGCCCAATAACAACTAAGTTCCATTGATTTTTTAATTATTTTATAGTCATTTGTTTTTTTTGGACATTCATCCATAACCATAACGATATCTGAATTTAATGCTTTCTGAATTTTTATACTTTCTTCAGGACTTAAGATTATTTCTTTACCATCTATATGAGAATTAAAAATAGCACCTTTTTCACGATCAATTTTATTTAATTTAGACAAAGACATTACCTGAAAACCTCCTGAATCAGTAAGTATTGGTAAAGAACAATTCATAAATTCGTGGAGCCCACCAGCAGATTTAATCCTGTTAATACCAGGTCGTATCATCAAGTGATAAGTGTTTCCTAAAATAATTTGTGATCCAGTTTTTTTAATATCCTCTATAAAAGTAGCTTTAACCGTAGCTTGCGTACCTACCGGCATAAATGTAGGTGTGTCTATATTTCCTCTATTAGTTTCAATTAATCCAGTTCTTGAGTAATTTTCTTTATTTATGACATTAAAATTAAAATTTTTTAACGTCATTAATTAAAAGTTTACAAAGATTTAAAACTTATAATTTTATCAGGATCTTCAACAGAACCATTTTGACCTTCATCACCTCTTTTTATTTTATCAACAAACTCCATGCCTTCGACAACTTTTCCAAAAACTGTGTACTGTCTGTCCAAAAATGGTGCGGCTTGAAAACAAATAAAAAATTGGCTATTTGCACTATTGGGATTTGAGGATCTTGCCATAGACAAAGTTCCCCTTTCATGTGGCGCATTACTAAATTCTTGATTTAAATCAGGCAAATCAGAACCCCCAGTACCAGCTCTAGCCAAATTAAATTTTTCGGATGAAGAATTTCCAAATTGAACATCTCCAGTTTGGGCCATAAATCCATCTATAACCCTATGAAAAACAACATTGTCATACTTACCTTGATTAGCTAAAGTTTTAATTCTTTCGACATGATTAGGTGCTATATCTGAAAACAATTCAATTTTCACATCTCCATCTTTTAACTTTAAAATCATAATATTCTCCTTTGCTATAGTTTGATTTGATAAGAAAAAGAAAATTAATATATTGATTATTAATCTCATATTAATTTGTTTTTCAAAGCTTTTATTGTATTTTGAGTTGTAAATTTTTTTATATCACCATTTAATTCTGCAATTTCTTTTACAAATTTTGATGAAATAATTTGATTTTCGACATC
>CACFKF010000019.1 GCA_902566775.1 uncultured Pelagibacteraceae bacterium
TTCCAGTACCGGGAGGTCCAACCAACAAACATCCTCTTGGTATTTTGCCTCCAAGTCGACTAAATTTTTTTGGATCTTTTAAAAATTCTACCACCTCTTCTACTTCTTCTTTAGCTTCTTCGACGCCGGCAACATCATTAAAAGTTACTTTGCCTTTTAACTCATTCATCATTTTTGCTTTTGATCGTCCAAAACCTCCAATTGCTCCTTCTTCGATTGTAATTATACCCTCATGATCTGTGGCTATTTGCCAAATTAAATTTTCATCAAGTGGTTTAGCAAACCTAGCATCTATTATTGTAATATTTATTCCTTTTTTCTTTAAATTTGATGATGCATTTAAACATTCTTTTAATCTTGCTCCAAAATTAATTATGGCTATTTTCTTTCCTTCTTCAATAATTCTTGCTTTGCCTATTGTTAACTTTTGATCAATAGAAGGAAGTTCAATACCAATTCCTGTGCCTCTGGGATATCTAAATGCGGAAGGTCTGTCATTTATATCAACAGAAGTGTTTATCATTTTAACTAGTTCAGATTCATCGCTTGCTGCCATGACTACAAAATTCGGAAGTGTTGATAAATAAGTTATGTCAAAAGAACCGGCATGAGTAGGTCCATCTGCTCCAACTAGTCCAGCTCTATCAATCGCAAATCGTACTGGCAGACTTTGAATTGCAACATCGTGAACAACTTGATCGTACGCTCTTTGTAAAAAAGTAGAATATATAGCTGCAAAAGGTATAAATCCTTCTGTTGTTAAACCTGCTGCAAATGTAACGGCATGCTGTTCTGCAATTCCAACATCAAACATTCTTTTTGGAAATTTTTCACCAAAAATGTCCATACCTGTGCCAGATGGCATGGCTGCTGTAATACCAATTATTTTACTATTTTTTTCAGCATGTTTAATCAATGTATCAGCAAAAACTTTTGTATAAGAAGGAAAATTAGATTTAGCTTTTTCTTGAACACCTGTTTTTACATTGAATTTTGATACTCCATGATATTTATCAAATGCATTTTCTGCAAAAGAATAGCCTTTTCCTTTTTCAGTTTTAATATGAATCATTATTGGACCTTCATGATTAGATTGTTTTGCGTTTTTTAACACTGGTATTAAAGTATCTAAATCATATCCATCGATTGGTCCCACATAGTAGAAGCCTAACGAATTAAATAAAGTTCCTCCTGTGAATGCTGATCTTAAAAAGTCCTCAGCTTTTCCTACTTTTGCAATAAATTTTTTGGAGAAAAATGAAATTATAAATTTTAAAATTTCTCTAAAACTAAAGTAGAATTTTCCGGAAAGCAATTTTGCCAAATATGTCCTCATTGCTCCAACTGGTTTTGCAATTGACATATCGTTATCATTTAAAACTACAATCATTTTTGTTTTTGAAATTCCCACATTATTCATAGCTTCATAAGCCATTCCCGCGCTAATTGCTCCATCACCAATAACAGCAACTACTTCATTTGATTTATTTGATAATTTATTTGCAACAGCAATTCCAAAAGCTGATGAAATTGAGGTTGAGCTATGTGCTGCACCGAATGGATCATACTCACTTTCAGATCTCTTTGTAAAACCTGACAAACCTTTTCCCTGTCTAAGGGTTCGTATTTTATCTTTCCTACCAGTTATAATCTTATGTGGATAGCTTTGGTGTCCAACATCCCAAATTAATTTATCATTTGGTGTATCAAAAACATAATGTAATGCTACCGTCAATTCAACAACGCCTAGTCCCGCACCAAGATGTCCTCCTGTGACGGATACAGCTTCAATCATTTCTTTTCTAATTTCTTCAGAAAGAATTTTTAATTCATTTATAGATAATTTTCTAATGTCAGATGGAAAATTTACTTTGTTTAAATATTTATAATTGCTCATTTATTTCTTTTTGAAATATAGTTTATTGTTTCACTTAAATTCTTCGATTTTTTTCCATATTTCATTAATTTTTTTTGAATTTTTTTTCTTAATTTTTCACTATATATAACAGTTTTTTTATATCCTAGTAAACTGATAAGAGTAGCCTTTCCAAGTTTATTATCCTTTTTTGTTTTCTTGCCAACTTTTATTGGATCTCCTTTATAATCTATTAAATCATCTGTTATTTGAAATAATAAACCTAGACCAGAACCAATAGCTTCAAAAGTACTAATCTTTTTATAATTGCTGCTTTTAATAATGGCGGGAACAGAACTACAATATCCAAATAATTTTCCTGTTTTTTTTAATTGCATATCTATAATTTTTTTAATTGGTATTTTTTTCTTTTCAAAATCTAAATCTAAATACTGGCCGCCAGCTATTCCTGTATGTCCTGCACATCTGGACAATTTATCAATCAATATATTTTTTGTCTTTTCTTTTATTTTTAGTTTTTTGTCACTTAATATTTCAAAAGCCAATGTAAGTAATGAGTTGCCTGCTAACACTGCAGTTGATTCACCAAATTTTACGTGCGTGGATGGTTTTCCTCTTCTAGTTAAATCATTATCCATACATGGAAGATCATCATGAATTAGCGAATATGCATGTATACATTCTATCGCTGCTCCAATAATTATGAGTTTTTTTCTGCTGATGTTAAATATTTTACCAACATCAAATAAAACCTTAGATCTTATTTTTTTTCCACCTGAAAAAAGCCCGTAATGCATGGGGGCAATTAAACCAGAATATTTTTGTCTTCTTAAATATTTTCTTAAAAAAGAATTTGTATCTTTCGCTATTTTATTTAGATCATTTAGCATGCTTTTTTTTAATATTTTCTATTTTTTCTTTTATAATCTTGCCTATATTTTTTGATTTCCTTTGAAATCTTTTTTCAATAATATTATTTAGTTTAATTAATTTTTGATAGTCTTCTAACGAATTTTTTAAATCTATCTGTTTCTCTAATTCTTCAATAATTCTACTTGCTTCTTCCGTTAATTCTTTGAGAGATTTAGAATTATTATCATCTGGTAAATTTTTATCTTTCATATAATAGTTGGTAATATTACATGAATAAGAATCTTTCAAATATTAAAAAATCTAAATATCTTTTAAATAAAGGAGAATGTATAGCAATACCAACTGAAACAGTTTATGGATTGGCCGCCAATGCTTACTCTAATACAGCTACATCAAAAATATTTAAATTAAAAAAAAGACCCAAAAAAAATCCTTTAATAGTTCATTATTCAAGTTTAGAAATGCTTAAAAAAGATTGTGACTTAAATAAAAATTTTTTTAAACTATTTAAAAAATTTAGTCCTGGTCCCATAACATTTGTTTTAAAAATAAAAAAAAATAGCAAAATCTCTAAAAATGTAACAAATAATAAAAAAACCTTAGCTATAAGATTTCCTAAGCATTCACTGACTAGAAAACTTCTTAAAATGCTTAAATATCCTCTGGCAGCTCCAAGTGCAAACATTTCAACTAAGATTAGTCCTGTATCTAAAGAAGATGTAAAAGATGAGTTTGGAAAAAAAATTAAATTTATTCTTGATGGAGGTCAATCAAAAATAGGTCTGGAGTCAACTATAATCAGCTTAATAAATAAACCTCAAATACTCAGATTGGGAGGAATGCAAACTAGCAGAATAAATAAAATTCTTAAAACTAATCTTAAATTGAGTAAGAAAAATAAAAAAATAGCCGTTCCTGGACAAGGAAAGGTTCACTATTCACCTGAAATTCCGATTAGATTAAACGCTATTAAACCAAAACAAGGTGAGGCATTTATATTAATTAAAAAAAGAAAATTATATAGTAAAAATTTTTACTATTTAAGCAAAACCAATAATCTTAAGGAAGCAGCAAAAAATTTATATAAAACATTAAGAATGATAAAAAAAAAAAATTTTAAAAGTATTGCGGTAGAAAAAATTCCAAATATAGGATTTGGAGAAGCAATTAACGATAGATTAATAAGGTCATCAAAATATTAATGGAAAACTTAGTAGAAGTAAAAAATCTTAAGAAAAAATATGATTCAAAAGAAGCTGTAAAAGGTATTTCATTTAACATTAAAGAAAATGAAATCTTGGGACTGCTTGGTCCTAATGGCTCTGGGAAAACAACAACCATAGGAATGTTGCTTGGTTTGCTGAAACCATCAAATGGCGAAATTTTAATAGATGGAAAAAAAATAGAGGAAAATAGAATTGAAACTCTTCAAAAAATAAATTTTATTTCTCCTTATATTGAATTACCTAAAAAGCTCACAGTAAAGCAAAATTTAATTGTATACTGTAAATTATATAATGTTTTAGATATTAAAAATAGAATTGAATACCTTGTTGAAAAACTAAAGTTAGAAGAATTATTGAACAGAGTAACTGGAGAGCTTTCCTCAGGACAAAAAAATAGAGTTAGTTTAGCTAAAGCCTTAATAAATAACCCAAAAGTTTTATTTTTAGATGAACCAACAGCATCTCTTGATCCAGAAATTGGAGACTTTGTAAGAAGCTTTTTAGAAAATTATAAAAAAGAAAAAAAAGTGTCAATTTTATTAGCATCACATAACATGAATGAAGTAACAAGATTATGTAAAATGGTACTAATGATGAAAGATGGTATTATTGTTGACAAGGGTTATCCAGAAGAATTGATAAAAAAACATGGTAGAAAAAACTTAGAAGAAGTTTTTTTAAAACTTTCAAGGAGCACTGATGAGCTTTATTAGAATTTATGGACTTTTTTTAAGACATTTTTATTTAATTACCAGATCTTTTCCAAGAATCTTAGATTTGATTTACTGGCCATCAATACAGATTACTTTATGGGGATTTATATCAAATTTTTTTGCAACCCATAGCACATATTACAACAATGCAGTTGGTGTAATTCTAACTTGCGCCATTCTTTATGATTTTCTTTTCAGAACAAGCATTGGGTTTAATATGTTATTTTTAGAGGAAATTTGGAGTAGAAACTTCACAAATTTATTCATTGCACCAATCAAAATTGCAGAAATAATTATATCTTTAGTTTTAACAGCTTTAATTAGAGCTTTGATTGGGCTTGTTCCTGCAATTTTGCTTACATCTCCTCTTTTTGGAATATCTCTATTAGATCTTGGCATACATTTGTTTTTACTTTTTTTGAGTTTATATATATTTGGAATTACACTGGGGATATTTGTTTCAGCCGGATTGTTAAGATTTGGACCTTCATTTGAGAATATAGCCTGGTCAACTATGTTTTTATTAGCTCCTTTTGGTTGTATTTATTATCCAATAGAAATTTTACCTGAATTTTTTCAAAAAATAGCTTACCTACTTCCTCTTGTATATATTTTTGAAGAAGCAAGAAGCATACTGATTGATCACACAGTAAATTACCATAATATTGTAAATGCTTTTTATCTAAATGGAATTTATTTAATTATTGCAATATCTTTATTTTACTATTCATTTAACAAAGCAAGGAAAAAAGGAACTTTAATAAATATTGGTGAGTAAATTATATTTATACTCTTATGAATTATAAAATTATTAATAATAAAATATTTGTATACATTTTTTTTACAATTTTATCTTTTTTAATAAGATATTATTTATTTGAAGGAAGAGAATCTTGGCATGACGAGTGGCACACTATATATGTTGCTAATCCTGATATATCCACGACTGAAACTCTTGCAAGATATTATGGGGATAAAGGAGGAAGTTTTTTAACCGAATTTTATCCACATATCTATATTTTTATTTTAAAATATTTCTTCGCAATATTTGGTTATATTGATTTTAATGGCAGATGGCTTTCTCTTATAATGGGAACTTTAACTGTGCCTCTTGCAATTTATTTATTAAATATTTTTCTCAATATAAAAAAAACTTTTTTTTTAGGTTTATTAATAACATTTAATTTATTTTTAATTTGGCAATCACTCGAAATAAGGGCACACAGTGTTTTAGTTTTTACTTCTATAATTAATATTATTTTATTTTATAAGTTATTAAATAACAAAAACTATTTTAATATTATCATTTATGGAATTTTTTCTATTTTTTTACTATCACTTTGGCCAATTAGTGGAACTATTTTTTTTGGAAAAACTATCTACATAATAAAAAGACTAACTATTAATAAAGTCTTTGAAAAAAAAATTTTCTTGTTATTTGTTTTCATACTTTTTTCTTACATAATATTAAATATTGATTACCTAGAATTAAATTTAGCTCGTGAATTTCACTACACGTCTTTGTACTCATCATTTTTTTACAATTATCATTTTAGAACTTTTTTTGGATCACCAATTTTAGGAGGTTTCTATTTGGTTATTTTTTCATTACTTTTAATAAAAAATTTTAAAAAAATTGTCTTTTTAAATGAAAAAGAAAATTTAATTATCTACATAATTCTATCTTCTTACCTTTTGACACTTGCCTATACTTTATTAAGGGCGTCAATCATGTCTCCCAAATACGTTATATTTATCTTGCCGTTAATAGTTATTTGGATTTGCATTGAGTTAGAGAAATTCTATAAAAATAAAATCATTAAAATATTTTTAGGTTTTTTAACTATCCTTTTCTGTGTATTGGAAATTAACAATTCTCCAATTAAAAGACCACCAACAAATGAAGCCTTGAAAATTATTAAGAATGACAATTCAAGATACTTAACAACGGCCGAAAGTGCGGTATTTAATAATTATTTAAGTACAAAAAAAATTTTTATTGAAGAAAATTTTATTTTGCTCGATAAAAATGCCATATTCCCAAAACATATAAAAAGTTTTTGGTTTATTTGTTTAAATAATGCAAGATTTGCTGCTGGTGAAAACAATAATTTGGAAGATCAAAAAAAATGTAAAAATTTCAGCCCTAATAATAATAATTTTAAAAAAATAAAAGAAATTAAAATAAATGATTTTATTTTAAAAAAGTTTGAATATTAAAAATAACTATCTTAATATTTTATATTTTTATATTTCAATAGAGACATAAATGTATTAAATTCGAAAATTATTATATGTCTAAAAACAAACTAATAATAAATATATTTTTTCTCTTAGTCGTAATTTTATACATACCTAGCATATTACAATCATTTAAAGAGCCTTTACACGGTTATGTATTTTCTGAGTTAAATATAAATTATTTAGCTGGTTTTATAAGGCGAGGATTGTTGGGAGAGGTTAGTAGAATTTTTTTACCAATAATAAATAATCTATATTTTTTTGCCTCAATTTTTGCCATACTATATTTGGTTCATCTAATTTTATTCTTTAAATTAATAAATAAATTTAAGAATAATTTAACAATAATTATTTTTTTAGCTCTTAGTCCGTCTTTATTAATGTTTCCTCTGACACACGCTGAAAATTATATGAGAAAAGATATTTTTTTTATCATTTCAATATTAAGTCACTCATTGTTCATATATAAATCCAACTTAAATAGTTTTTCTTTTGAGAATTATTTTAGATTTCAGAAATTTTATTTAATTCCTTTTTTATTTATAAATATTTTAATTCATGAAGCTCAGATTTTTTTTGTATCTGTACATTTATTACTAAGTTATTATTGCTATCAGAAAAATTTAAATCAGTTTTTCAAAAGTAATTTTTCAAAAATTTATCTAGTATTACTAATACCTTTTTTCGTTATTTTATTAAACCCCGGAAACTCAGCACAAATTGAACAAATTAAAGTTTATGCATCTACGGTTCTTAATTTAAATAATCTTGACCCATTTAATGCTCTATATGGAAATATAAATTTACAATTAGGTCTAATATTAAAAAGCTTTTATTATTATACTTATAAAGGTTTTGTGAGTTTATTTATTGCTTTTACTCTATCTATAGTATTTTTAATTTTTTTATTTCATTATTTAATTGATAATAAAATTATTAAAATAAAAAATTCATTAATTAAAACTTATCCAATTTTCTTTTTACCAACCCTTTTAATTTTTGTTGCCGGTTCCGATTTTGGAAGATGGTTTAATATTTTAGGCTTTCATTTGTTAGCATTTTATCTTGTTTTAAATATTGATAATAAAAAAAAAATTAAATTTAGTTTAAATAATTGGATTTTGATATGGATTTTATTATTTTCATATATTTTTCTTTGGACTTTGCCAGCAGGATGTTGCTTTTGGGAGGGGCAAGTTTTTAGATCTTCTTTATTTAATCAATTTTACTATTTGATTTTGGATACCTACCAATATGTTAATACTAATATTTTTGAGCTACCACTAAATAACTTTTTGAAATAGCTTAAAATTACATTTTTGAAACAATTTTTTTCCATTCATCAAAAGCTTTAGATGAATTGATTGGTAAAAAATTATAAATTTTATCAGGATTTTTGTATAAAGCCTCAACCAGTTTAAAATTATTATTATAACCTATGACTTCCATTTTAAAATCATTTAAGTAGTTATGTATATTTCTTTTTTGAAAAACAGAAGGTTCCGAATATATTACTTTGTATTTTTTTGAAGTTATGTAATAAGAAGCCCAAATATCATCCATTCTTCCAATATGAGGAAATAAAAAATAGTCTTTTATGACTTTTTTAGATAATAAAGTATTTTGTGAGTTAAAAGGAGATATCTTTTTTGAAAAGAAAGGAAAATATTTTTTTTTAAATTTACAAGTTGGATTATAAATAAACCTTGTAATGGCATCAACATCAGGATCACCATCCCAAAAACTAGCTTGAATATCTGGTTTAATTATTTTTGTACCCAGTATTTTGTATTTTCTATTATTTATCATTTCTAATGGATAGCCCCTGTGCCATAAAAGTTTATGATTAGTATAACCAACTGGGTCAAACACTTTTTTGTTTATATTTATTTTGTGAGCTTTAATTATTTGATTAACAAAAATATTTTTAAACCAAGATTCGTATGGAATATTATCATCATCAATTAAAGCTATGATTTCAGCACCTCTTTCAAAAGCTTCAAGAATTGAAAAGTTTCTTCTCTGAATACAATTCCATCCAATAAGTTTTGAAAGTTTTGGCCATTTTTTTTCTTGATATTTTGTTGATAAAACAATGGTATTTTCAAGTTTAAATTCTTTTGAATTTTTATCTAAAGCAACAATAAGCTTGCAATTATTATTTTTTGCAAATTTCCTTAGAGCGAGCGTTGGCATATTAATAGTAGTTGTAGCTATGTAGATCATAATTATATTATATTTTTAAATAAAATTTTAAAATAATCAAAGTAATTAAAAATAGAATTTTGAGAAATGCCCTCGGTTCTTGGAGACCATGTAGCAGGAACATCTAATGTTTTATAACCTTTTTTTATTGGTTTAATTATCATTTCTAGTGCAAAAGAATGTTTGTTTTCATAAAACTTATTTTTTTTTAATGCACTCGAAGGATAGACTCTGTAGGCAAATGTGAAATCTGATAAGGTCGATTTAAAAACTAATTTTGAAAAAATTTGGAATAAAAAATTAAAAATTTTTTTTGCAAATCCATAGTTATTTATTTTCCCATCTTTATGCCATCTGCTAGCACATATTATTCTACTTGGGTTTTTTTTAGATACACTTATCATTTTTTTTAAATTTTTGGGGTTAGTTTCTAGATCTGAAGCCATGATTACAATATGACTTTTTTTAGAAACTTTTATACCTTTCTTAATGGCACCTCCAACAAAAGGCTCTTTTTGATAAAAAATCTTTATATTATTTTTTTTAATATGTTTATTTAACTTTTTAACCATTTCCGTTGGTGTTTTTTTTGACGAAATAATTATTAAAAATTCTTTGTTTTCTTTATTTTGCTTATTAATAATATTAATTGTTTTCTTTAATGAATTTAATTCATCAATAAAAGGCAAAATTATAGATAAACTGTACATGAAAATTTTTTTTTAAAATTAATAACATATTTTAGTCTTGTTTATTTATGAATGTTAGCATAAATGTCTGAAAAATGACTAAAATCCTTGCCCTTTTGGGAGTGCCAGTTCGAGTCTGGCCGATGGCACCAAGAAATATACTAGAGTGAAAAAAGTTAAAGAATTTGTTTCAAATTGATTATTTAATTTTAAAAACATATCTCCCAATAAACCACGCTTCGCTAGGCCTCCTAAATAATTAATAAATAAATTAGCATAGGTTCAACCATCACTTAAAATTTCATTAAATGATTTAAAGAAATAAAATGTATAAATGATAACTTTGTAGAAATAAAAGAGATTAGAATAAATGATTTTATTTTAAAAAAATTTGAAAACTAAAAATAATTATCTCAATAATTTCATAAGCATATTATAAAAAATAGCCACCAATATGTGGCTGATAACTTTTAAATTCATTTTACTTTTATTGTTTTTTCTCTTGTTAAAAATAATCATATATTCTTTTATTTTTAAAGATCTTTTAGAAAAATAGATCAAATCAAACAATAATTTAAAACCTTTTCCATATATGTTTTTTTTGTTTGATGTATAAATTTTTTTTTTAAAAATAAAAAAACCACTCATGGGGTCTGAAACCCTTTTTCCCAAAAAAATATTAATAAAAAATATTAATGATAGAGATGCAAAATATCTAATAAAAGATAATCCAGACCTTTTTTTAAAATTCCTTACACATACCAATAAATCAATTTTTTTTTCAAAAAAAACTCTAATTATTTTTGGAAGATATTTAGGGTTATGCTGTAAATCACCATCCATTATTATTATATTATTAAATTTGGTTTTTTTTATTCCCAAAATTAGTGATTGACTAAGGTCTCTATTTTCTTTTTTTCTTATATAAAATAAAAAATTTTTTTTACTTGATTTTATTTCCTTTAAAACTAACTTTGTGCCATCTTGAGAATTATCGTCTATTACTACAATTTCATAAAAAAAATTCTTTAAGTATTTGTCTATTTTGTTTACAAGCAGAGCAATATTTTGCTTTTCATTATATGTTGGTATTACAATTGAAAATTTATTATTTTTTTTTTTCATTAAAATCCTAATAAAGCTCTTAATTTACATAGCTATTGGTGCGCCTGGAAGGACTTGAACCCTCAGCCTCCTGATCCGAAGTCAGGCGCTCTATCCAATTGAGCTACAAGCGCGTATAATAGTATTAATATAGTTTATGAAAAAAATCATTAATTTAATTGTTAAATCAAAAAATGTTGGTCTAAGAACTGATGTTTTTATAAATAAAGAAGAATCTACCTTAAGCCGAACAAGAATAAAAAATCTAATTTTAAAAAAAAAATTAAAATTTAATAATCAAATTATTATTAACCCATCAAAAAAAGTAAGCTTGGGTGATAAAATAATGCTTGAAATACCTGAGCCAAAAAAAGCTTCGTTGAAACCTTATGATTTTAAATTAAATATTGTTCATGAAGATGATAATATAATAATAATAAATAAACCTTCAGGAATTATTATGCACCCAGGCGCTGGCAACTATGATCGAACAATAGTTAATGCACTTATTAACTACTGTAAAGGTAATCTTTCAAATATAGGGGAAGAATTAAGACCTGGAATTGTTCATCGTATTGACAAAGATACTTCTGGATTAGTTGTAATAGCTAAAAATAATATAGCTCATGAAAAGCTTTCAATGCAGTTCAACAAACATACAATAAAAAGAATTTATAAATTGCTTGTTTGGGGAAAGTTAAGGCCGCAAAATGGTACTATCTCAACTCTAATTAAAAGAAGTTCAAAAAATAGACAGCTAATGGAGGTAAGCCAATTGAAAGGAAAAAAGGCTGTAACAAATTATAAAACTTTGGAAGTTTTTGAAAACTTAAATATTCCAACTTTTAGTTTAGTTGAATGTAAGTTAGAAACAGGCAGAACTCATCAAATTAGAGTCCATATGAGCTATAAGGGAAATAATATTTTAGGAGACAAAAAATATAAAAAAAAATTTAAGAAATTTAAAAATATAGACCCAAATATAGAAAATTTAATTTTAAACCTAGATAGACAATTTTTACATGCCCAAACTATAGGTTTTACTCACCCTGCCAATAATAAAAAAATTGAATTTTCCTCAATTTTGCCACAAGATCTTGAAAAAATATTAAAAACGCTTAGAAAACTTAGTAAATAAAGCGTTGTAATAAATAATTTATTTATTAAATAAATAGCATTATGAGTTCTACTGTAAATTATAATCTACCGACTCTATCAAATGAAGGCGGTCTTTCTGCTTACCTTGCACAAATTAAAAAATTCCCTATGCTTGATGCAGAAGAAGAATATATGCTAGCTAAAAACTGGAAAACTACTGGTAATGTAAAATCTGCTGAAAAATTAGTTACCAGCCACCTAAGATTAGTTGCTAAAATTGCAATGGGTTATAAAGGTTATGGACTACCAGTGAACGAAATGATTTCCGAAGGTAATGTTGGTTTAATGCAAGCAGTAAAAAAATTCGAGCCAGAAAAAGGATTTAGATTAGCAACATATGCAATGTGGTGGATTAAAGCTTCCATACAAGAATATATATTAAGATCATGGAGTTTAGTTAAAATTGGAACTACTACTGCTCAAAAAAAATTGTTTTTTAATCTTAAAAAATTAAAAAATCAAATAGCACCTAAATCTGAGGGTGATTTAAGAAGTGAACATGTTACTGAAATAGCGAAAAAACTAGATGTAAAAGAAGATGAGGTCGTTTCAATGAATAGACGACTTTCTGGTAAAGAACACTCTTTAAATGCGCCAATAGGTGAAGATGGAGATGAGTGGCAAGATTGGATTGTAGATAAAGAAATGGATCAAGAATTAAAATTTGCACAAAAAGAAGAAATGGAAGAAAGAAAAGATTTATTAAAGAGTTCAATTAAAATTCTAAATGATAGAGAAAAAGAAATATTATATGCAAGAAGGCTTAATGATGAACCAACTACTCTAGAAGATTTAAGTAAAAAATATAAAATTAGCAGAGAAAGAATTAGACAAATAGAAAACAAAGCATTTGAAAAAGTTCAAAAACATATGCTTAATGCTGCAAAATCAAAAAATCTTCTTCCAGTTAATTAAGACTATATATTAAATGGATTTTCCAAGAGAATTGTATCTTCTCTTTCGGGGCTTGTTGAAATGCTTGAAATTTTTGCTCCTAAAAAATCTTCTATTGCATATATATACTTTTTAGCATTTTCAGGTAAATCATCCATATTCTTTACTCCTTTAGTTGAAGATTTCCACCCTTCAAAAACTTTATAAACTGGTTTAACTTTTAATTGATCCTCAGGCGATGATGGAAGGTAGTCAATTTTTTTTCCATTCAATTCATATTGGATGCACATCTTAATTTCTTCTAATTCATCCAAAACATCTAATTTAGTTAAAGCAATTCCATTAATTCCAGAAACTTTGATTGTTTGGCGAACCAAAACTCCATCGAACCATCCACATCTTCTTTTTCTACTTGTAACGGTTCCAAATTCTTTACCTTTTGTTCCTAAATGTTTTCCAATACTATCTTTTAATTCAGTTGGAAAAGGTCCCTCACCAACTCTGGTGAGATAAGACTTAGTTATACCCAAAACATAATTTATGGTATTTGGACCACATCCAGTGCCAGTTGCGGCACTAGAAGCAACTGTATTTGAAGACGTTACAAAAGGATAAGTTCCATGATCAACATCTAATAAAATTCCTTGAGCACCTTCAAATAATATTTTCTTTTTTTTTTTCTTAAATTCTTCAACTTTTAACCAGACTGGCTGAGAAAATTTTAATATTTCAGGTGCTATTTTTAGCAATTCTTTTTTTAATTCATTTTTTATATATATTTTTTTTTTTAATCCCTTTCTTATAGCATTATGATGCTGTAATGCATTTTCTAGCTGACGATCTAAATTGCTTTCAGATCTTAAATCCATTACTCTAATCGATCTTCTACCAACTTTATCTTCATATGCGGGTCCTATTCCTCGCCTTGTAGTTCCTATTTTGCCTTTTCCTGCAGCATCTTCTCTAATTGCATCCAATTCTCTATGAAAGGGTAATATCAAGTTAGCTGATTCTGAAATAATGAAATTATTTTCATTAACTTCTACACCTTTTAAGTTAACCTCCTTAATCTCCTCTAATAATGCCCATGGATCTACAACAACTCCATTTCCTAAAATAGATATTTTATTTTTTCTAACAATTCCTGAGGGAAGAAGTTTTAATTTGTAAGTTACACCATCAATAACTAAAGTATGTCCTGCATTATTTCCTCCTTGAAAGCGAATTACAATATCAGCCTGTTCAGATAACCAATCTACAATTTTTCCTTTACCTTCATCTCCCCACTGCGAACCTACTACTACAACATTTTTCATTATCTAAACTTTTTTTTTATTATAACTGAATTCAAATGGTTTATGGGACCACAACCTTTACCATATTTTAAGTTAGATCCTATTGCACTGTTTACATACTTAGTTCCTAGCTCACAAGATTTCTTTAGAGTTTTTCCACACGCAAAATATGCAGTTATAGCACTTGATAAAGTACAACCAGTCCCATGTGTATTTTTGGTTGAAATTTTTTTATTTTTAAAAATTTTTAATTCTTTTCTGTTTAAAAATACGTTTATCACATTTTTTTTATTTAAATGACCTCCTTTAACTAAAACATTTTGTGCACCACATCTTAACAAAATATTGGCTGCATTGATCATGTTGTCTAGATTTTTTATTTTAGTTTTAGTTAAAATTTCAGCTTCAGGTATATTTGGAGTAATTAAAGATACTTTTTGAATCAATTTGCTTTTTAAAATATTTATTGCTTTATTATCTATTAATCTCGCCCCTCCTTTTGCAATCATAACAGGATCTAAAACAATTTTTGAAATTTTAACTTTATTTAATCCTTTCATTACCGATTTTATAATTTTTGATGAATGCAACATGCCAATTTTTATTGCATCAGGTTTTATATCTTTGCACGTAAATACTATTTGATTTAAAATTTCTTTTGGATCAATTGAAACAATTGATTTAACTCCTGTTGTATTTTGGGATGTAATTGCCGTAATTGCTGTCATTGCATACGAACCCAGAGCTGTGACGGTTTTGATATCCGCTTGAATGCCAGCTCCACCTGAAGAATCTGATCCTGCAATTATTAATACTTTAGATTTTGGTTTCAATTTATCCGATTGCTTTTCTTATTATACTAATACATTTATTATTTAATTTCTTGCTATTAGATTCTGCCATAATTCTTATTTTAGATTCTGTGCCTGATTTTCTTACTAGCAACCTACCTTTTCCATCAATTATTTTATTTGCTAGTTTTATTGATTTTTTACAATGAGCGGTATCTATTATATTTTTATCTTTAACCTCTATATTTTCTAGAATTTGAGGAGTTTGTCTAAAAACATTAAAATGTGTGCTTGCTTTTTTTCCTTTTCTCAATGAAAATAGAATTTCTAAAGCTACAAGCAAGCCATCTCCTGTCGTAGCAAATTTTCCTAAAATTATGTGCCCTGACTGCTCTCCTCCTAGATTAAATTTATTTTTTTTCATTTTTTCTTTTACATAACGATCTCCTACATCAGCTCTTATAAATTTTATTTTCATTTTTTTAAAAAATTTTCCTAATCCATAATTAGACATCAAAGTTCCTATAACACCTCCTTTTAAAATTTTTTTTTCTTTCCATCTTTTCGCTAATGCTGCTATGATTTGATCACCATCAATTATTTTTCCTTTTTCATCGCACATAATTATTCTATCGGCATCTCCATCTAATGAAATTCCAAGATGTGCTTTGTGTTTTTTAACTGCTTTTTGCATTTTTTTTGGATAAGTAGATCCACATTTATAATTAATATTTAATCCATTTGGTTTAGTACCAATTGAAATAATCTTTGCACCCAATGTCTTTAGCAAGGCTGGTCCTGCTTTATATCCAGCTCCATTTGCGCAATCAATTACAATTTTCATTCCTTTTAATATAAAATTTTTTGGAAAATTTTTTCGTAAAATTTTTATATATTCTTCATTTCCAGTCTCTAGTCTTTTTACTCTTCCTAAAATTTTTGGTTTTGAAAACTGCGTAATGCTTTTTTGATCAATTAAAGTTTCAATTTTTTTTTCAATTTTGTCAGAAAGTTTTAACCCATCTGGACCAAATAATTTTAAACCATTATCATGGTAAGGGTTATGTGAGGCTGTAATCATTATCCCCATATTTGCCTTCATTCTCCTAGTTAACATTGCAAGACCATTTGTTGGAAGTGGTCCTAATGTAAACACATGCATGCCAGCCGAAGCTAGTCCTGAGACCAGTGCGGGCTCCAAAGTATAACCTGATAACCTTGTGTCTTTAGCTATAATTGCTATTTGTTTATTTTTTTTTTCATTATTAAAAAATGTGCCTGCAGCTAACCCAAACTTAAAAAACATTTCGCCGTTTATGATGTTCTCGTTAACTTTGCCTCTTATACCATCGGTTCCAAAATATTTTTTTGACATTATTTTTTCAATAATTCTTTAAATATTTTAATACTTTGAATAACTTCATTAACATCATGAACTCTCAAAATTTGAACACCTTGCATAATCGCATATAATGATGATCCAATAGTTCCTCCAATTCTTTCTAGAGAATCATTTTTCCCAGAAATATCTTTAATAAATCTTTTTCTAGAAACACCCAGTAGTACAGGAAATCCTAAACTATGAAAAAGGGAAATTTTAGAAATTAACGTAATATTATGTTTCAAGTTTTTACCAAATCCAATGCCAGGATCTATTATAATATTGTTGTGTTTTATACCTTTAGAACGGATAAATTTTATTCTCTTTTCAAAATAATCATAAATATCTAACAATACATTCTTATACTTAGGATTTTTTTGCATTGTTAATGGGTTGCCTTGTATATGATGTAGTACAAAAGGAATATTATTTTTTTTTATAACATTAATTGATTGATCATCAAAATTTAGTCCTGAAATATCATTTATAAGTTTTACACCTATCTCTATTCCTTTTTTCATTATCAAAGATTTTCTAGTATCTAAAGATGTTGGTATTTTTTTTTTGTTTAATTTCTTAAGAGAGTTTTTTATTCTTTTCCATTCAATCTTTAATTTAACTTCTTTCGAATTTGGACGAGTAGACTCACCTCCTATGTCAATAATATCAGATCCTAATTTGTATAATCTAATAGCATGTTTATATCCTAAATTTTTTTTATTAAATTTTCCTCCATCTGAAAAACTATCTGGTGTTAAATTAATTACACCCATAATATTAGGAGGTTTCTTAAAATTTAAGTTTGAAAAGTTTTTTTTTCTTCTTAATATTTTAATTAAGTCTTTTTTAATTTTTTTTTTTAATTTTAAAGGTAAATTTTTTACTCCTTTAAAATGTATTAATTGTGTTTTTTTTCTTGAAAGAATTTCAATATGGTCAAAAGCAATATCTAGGTTGCCATTAAGAGGTAACGCTTTCTTTTTTTTAATTAAATTTCTAGCATAAAAACCATAATAAAAATTACACACTCTTGTGTAATATTTTTTCATTATAAGCTAGTGAACAATTTTCGGTTTTAATCCAATAGATCCTAGTGCAGAATCTTGATTGTCATCTTCAGTTTTTAAATCTTCTTTGCTTGCAGGATATATGTTTTTGTTGATTAAATCTTCAATTTCATCACCTGTTAATGTTTCATAGGTTAATAATGCTTTGGCTAGTTTGTGTAAATCGTCAATTTTTGATGTAAGAACTTTTTTTGCTTTTTCATAACCTTTGTCAACAATTTTTCTTATCTCTGCATCAACTTTTCTAGATGTTTCTTCGGACATATGTTGCTGTCTTGCTACCGACCTTCCCAAAAACACTTCTTCTTCATTTTCTCCATAAGCAACTGGACCTAGTTCTTTGCTTAATCCAGCCCTCATAACCATTGCTCTGGCCCTTTTTGTAGCTTGTTCAATATCGCTTGCTGCTCCAGTTGTGACTTTATCTTCTCCAAAAATAATTTCTTCTGCTACTCTTCCTCCCATAGCAATAGCCATTTGAGCATGTAGTTGTTCTCTAGTTTGAGATAATTCATCTCTTTCAGGTAGTTGCATTACCATTCCCAATGCTCTTCCTCTTGGAATTATCGTTGCTTTATGAATTGGGTGAGCTGCCTTTTCATTTATCGTAACTATAGCATGACCTGCTTCATGATATGCCGTCAGTTTTTTCTCTTCTTCAGTCATTACCATAGATCTTCTTTCAGCACCCATCATAACTTTATCTTTGGACTCCTCAAATTCCGTATGCGTTACTATTCTTTTATTTTTTCTTGCTGCTAATAGTGCTGCCTCATTAACCAAATTTGCTAAATCTGCTCCTGAAAATCCTGGCGTTCCTCTTGCTATAGTTCTTAATTTTATTTCAGGTGACATTGATATTTTTTTTGCATGAACTTTAAGAATTTTTTCTCTACCAAGAATGTCTGGAAGAGACACCACAACTTGTCTATCAAATCTTCCTGGTCTTAAAAGAGCTGGATCTAAAACATCCGGTCTATTAGTTGCTGCTATTATTATAACTCCTTCATTAGTATCAAAGCCATCCATCTCCACTAATAATTGATTTAAAGTTTGCTCTCTTTCATCGTTTCCTCCGCCTAAACCAGCTCCTCTGCTTCTTCCAACGGCATCGATTTCATCTATAAAGATAATA
>CACFKF010000020.1 GCA_902566775.1 uncultured Pelagibacteraceae bacterium
GTTCATAGTTTAAATCTGACCTCTATGTTTGAAAATAACAAAAAATTTAAACTAAATATTAAAACACTGAAAAATAAACAAAAAATTACATCATTTTATTCTGATAATGCAGAACCTTTTGTTAAACATTATAAGTTTATTAAGGGTTTTAAAGAAGGAAAAATTGATTTTTATTCAGTTAAAGAAAATAATGTGTCTAATTCCACATTAAATATTTTTGATTTTAAGGTTAAAGAAATGCCTGCCCTTACAAAGTTATTATCATTGGCTTCATTGCAAGGAATAGCTGATCTTATGACAGGTGAAGGAATAAGATTTGATGAATTTGAAATGAATTTTAATAACAAAAATAAACTTATGACAATTGATGAAATTTATGCACTAGGACCTGCGCTATCTATATTAATGAGCGGTTACATAGAAAGTAATAAATTAATCAGCCTTAGAGGTACAATGGTTCCGGCAACTACAATAAACAAAATTATTGGAAAGATAAAAATTATAGGCGATATTTTAGTTGGAAGCAAAAAAGGAGAAGGTGTTTTTGGAGTAAGTTTTAAGATTAAAGGGCCTCCAAAAAAACTTAAAACAACTGTTAACCCAATTAAAACTTTAACACCTAGATTTATAACTAGAGTTATAGAAAAAGCAAAAAAACAAAACTAAATTATTTTTTTAAGATAGTTAAATGACCCATTTTTCTTTTGGGTTTAACTTCTTTTTTTAAGTAATCGAAAAAAAATTCATTGCTAGTAAATTTTTTATTTCTATAAACAAGGATATCATTTCCAATCAGATTTATCATTTTAGCATTAAATAATTTTTTAGTTTCTTCTTTGTTTAATCCACAAACAGCTCTGATATGGTTTTCAAATTGGCTAATGTTGTGAGAATTTATTGTTAGATGTCCAGAATTATGAACTCTGGGTGCAATTTCGTTCACATATAAATTATCTTTTTTATCTATAAAATATTCAACACATAGAGTTCCTATAAAATCAAGTTCTTCAGATATATATTTTGCCCAGTCTTTTGATTTTTCTATTATTTCATTACTTATTTCTGCAGGAATTTTAGAATTCTTTAGTATTTGATCTTCATGAATATTCTCGATTGGTTCATATATCTCATATTTTTGTTTTCCAAATCTTGTAACTATTACTGAAATTTCTTTTTTTAAATTAATAAACTTTTCTATAATGTATTCTTTATTGTAATCTAGATTAATCTCCTCAAGTTCTTTTACAGAATTTATTTTGTATTGACCTTTACCATCGTATCCAAAAGTTGAAGTTTTAATAATACCCGGAACAAAATTTGTTTTTGATTTTAATTCTTTATCATTTTTTATAGAATCATACAAAGTTGTTCTAAAATTACATTTATTTATAAAATCTTTTTCATAAAGCCTATGTTGTATTATTTTGTTTATATTTGGTTTAGGTAAAACTTTTTTTACTTCATTAATTTTATTTAGTGTTTCAAAAGGAATATTTTCAAATTCAAATGTAACTATGTCTACTTTTTCAACAAACTCATTAATTATATTTTCGTCATCATATTTTCCAAAAACAAAATCATCAGAAAATTTTTGTCCAGGAGCATCTTGATCATCAGAAAATATTACAGTTCTTATATTTATTTTTTTGGCCGCGCTTGCTAACATGCTTCCTAATTGACCTCCACCAATTATACCAAGAGTTTGATTAACCATTTTAGTTAGGTTTTTTCTTAACAGATCGTGTTTGTTTATTTCTCCAAAGATTTAAATTTTTTTTAGATTTTGGATCGATTAAAGAAATTATTGAAGCAGCAAATAAAGCAGCATTAATTGCTCCATCTTTCCCTATAGCAACAGTGCCAACAGGTATTCCTTTAGGCATCTGAGCTATTGATAAAAGACTATCTAAACCTTTTAATTTTTTACTTTCAATAGGAACTCCAATTACTGGTATTTTTGTTAAAGCCGCAATCATTCCAGGTAAGTGTGCTGATCCACCAGCACCAGCAATAATCACTGATATATTGTTTCTTTCAGCTGTTTTTGCAAATTGGTACATTCTTTTAGGGGTTCTATGAGCAGAAACTATCTTTATTTCATGCTTAATTTTTAATATTTTTAGTACTTTTTGGCTATAGCGCATCGTAGAGTAATCAGACTGACTACCCATAACTATTGCTACTATGTGATTTTTTTTCTTATTCGACATTTATATCTTTTAATATCAAAAAAATATTTACTAATATATATCTAATCTTATGAAATATAGAATTGATAATCTTCAATATTGTAATTGGTCAAGAGATATATTTCAAATAAATAGAGAAGCTAATTTAGATGCAGTTCATGCAACCGTAGTATACCACGAAGATTTTGATGAGTTTATCCAAAGGACCAAAGAATGGGATAAATTTTTTACTGAAAATTCTGATTTAATTTTTTTAGGCAGAAGCTTTAAAGATATAGAAAAAGCAAATTCAGAAAAAAAAACAGCAATTTTTTTTGGATTTCAAAATTGTTCTCCAATAGAAGATAATATAGCCTTAGTTGAAAAAGTTTACGAATATGGATGTAGGTTTATGCAACTCACTTATAACAATCAGTCTTTACTTGCTACAGGCTGTTATGAGAAAAATGATAGTGGCGTTACAAACTTTGGAAGAGAAGCAATTAAAGAAATGAATAGAGTAGGCATTGTAGTAGATATGTCACATTCAGCAGAAAAAAGTACATTTGATGCAATAGAAATTAGTGATAAGCCAATAGCTATTACTCATGCAAACCCATCTTTTTGGTATAAAGCGATAAGAAATAAATCAAATGATTTATTAAAAACTTTATCAAACAGCGGTGGTATGTTGGGATTATCTTTATATCCGCATCATTTAAAAGATGGATCCAATTGCACTTTAGAAAATTTTTGCACAATGGTGGCAAAAACAGTAGAAATCATGGGAGCCAAAAATATTGGGATTGGTTCGGATTTATGCATTAATCATCCAGATAGTGTCGTTGAATGGATGAGAAATGGAACTTGGACAAAGAGTAAAAATTATGGAGAAGGGTCAAAAAATAAACCGGGATTTCCAAAACAACCAGATTGGTTTTTAGATGCCAGAGGATTTAATAATCTAGAAAGAGGTTTAAAGAAAATTGGTTTTAACGAAGATGAGTTGAACGGAATTTTAGGAAATAATTGGTACAACTTCTATAAAGGAATAAATTAATGGAAATAGAATTGAGAAATCCGAATATTGTAATGAAATTATCAAGGCTAGGATCATTTCATCAATCCAAACTTTCGTTTCTAAGAAGTTTTTTAAGGGAATTTAAGAATTGGGAATATAAAAGAGATTTATTTGAGTTAAATGAACTTGGATATGGAACTGCAGTTTATTCAATGAGAAAAAATTCAAGAGTCTATTCATTAATTTGCTTTGCTAATGAACTTCAAGAAGATGAAAGATCTGATAGAGTTATTGCAACGAAATGGGATGCAGCTTTTGCGTTGCATGATGGAGTGCCTTCAAAACAAGATATTGAAAGATTAAGAGAACAAGTTCCCAAACAAGAAGTTGGAAGATTATCATGTAAAGAACTTACATTGTCTAGAGCAAATAAATCTGTTCGTATATTTGATCATGTTGTTGAAAATTTAAGTCAAGGCAAACAACCTGATATCGAAAAATTATCAAAAGTTGGTTATTTATACAGAACCACAGCAGTATATGGTTCAGGAAAATTTGGTTTAGCAGATAGATTTAGAATTAAAAATAGAAAAGAAATTTGTGGACCATTTAGATTGGAAATGATGTTAGTTTATTTTGTAAGACAATTTACTTTTGATCAAGTTAACCATATTGCAAAACATAAAAATCCAAAAAAAGCTGTTACTTTAGATTTGAGTATTAGCAGAAATCTTGGCATAGGTAATTCAACTGGATTAGGAATGGCTCCTTTCATAGTGAATCATCCTGTTCTATTAAATAATTGGATCTTAGCAAGGGAGAATGCACTAAGGGATATAAGAAAAATTAAATTTGTTGCAACAAAAGATAGTGATTTATTTAAAACTTGTTTAAAAAAATCAATTAAAAACATTACTTCTTGGAATACAGATAGTGAATTTCAAAAAAAAAAAATCCAATCTTTATTTAATGATTTAAATAAATTTATTCAATTTATCGAAGCTGATTTTGATTTTTCAAAAGAATTTCCTTTTAATAGTATTTATTTATGGATTGAAAAAAATTTAGACGAAGAATGTATAGAATATATTGTTTCAATGATGATGGAACCATATGATGATATTATTAATCCTTTAATTAATCAAATGAGCGCTGAAGAAGAAAAATATTTTAATATACCAACGCACAGAACAGTAGCTGAACTTAAGGAAATATTAGAAAAAAAATATTCAGAAATGTTAAAAATAGATTTTTCTCAAAAAAAAAATAATCAAAAATTTTGGTTTATTTCCAAAAATAAAGAAGAACCACGTATATCGGATAGATTTAAAGAGAGTGGATCAGAATTAGAGCAGCCGCTCGCTATTGCTAGAGATGTTAATAAGCTTTATGAAAATTTATCTAGATCAAAAAATAGTTCCACAATCGATAAGTTTTTGTTAAACAATGATGATTTAAGACACATAGTTAGAAGAATATTTGTAGCTGAAAAATTACCTTACTCAGAAATTCAAGATAATGTTATTGGACATTCTCTTATGCCAATTGATATGCTTAGATTAAAATTATCATTTTTTGGTGTACTTAAATTTGACCCGAAGTCGGATAAATGGTTAAGAATTAACATGTTTCAAGGAGCACCACTTCCAGACGAATTAAAAAATCATAAAGATCAATGGATTTATAATTCTTTAAATTAAATGAAATCTTTAAGTGAAATAGAAACAGTTGCAAAGAGAGCAAGCAAAGCAACAGGATATTCATGGGGCATAAGTGAAGAAGTAGGAAAAAATATTCGTTTGTTAGAAATGTTTGGTTTACCTGGAATCAGAAATTTAAATGAATATTTTGACAAAAGAAAAGAACAAAAATTTGAAAATTTAAAACTTATTAAAAACGAAAACAAACCTACAACATTACAATATTGTCCAATTATTTCTGGCACTAGCTTTTTAGATCAAATTAAATCTTTAGATAACTTAAAGGAAATACAATTTAAAGAAATAGCTTATCCTTTACTTTTTTTACCATTTGTAAGTAGAGCCTCAGAAATAATTGGTAAGAGGTTATTTTTAAAATTAGATAATAATGAATTTTTGTTGAGCTTTAATAATAATATTTGCTCAAATTTTATAAATGATGAAATTATAAAGACAGCAAACATTGCTACAATTAGATTATTAGAAAACAATGACTCATTTTCTGAAAAAGAATGGAATCAACTTTATAAATTATCAGAAGATACATTTGTAGAAGAAAGTGATAGTTTGAAAAATACAGCTGCTGGCGCAGGTTTAACGGATAATGACTGAAGAGTTTGAAGACAAAACATTAAAAGAAAAAGATTTAAAAGATTTAAATAATCTTTGCGAAGAATGCAAAAAAGAAGATGAAAGTGTTTCGCAAAATTTGATTTTAACGGGATTTAAAGTCTGTAAATCTTGCAGAACTTCAAAAACTGTCTTTCCAATTTAACTGTAAGAACTTATTGGTAAAGCGTCCATTCTACTCATTACAAAAGAAACGGAAACAATAGCAATTATTAAAAAAGATAAAAAAACTATTCCAAAAGATTTAAAACTAGATTTAAGATTTAGTATTTGTTTAGTTGATATTATTAAAGATGCAAAAATCCAAAATTGTGTAAGAAAAATAATTGGAACAACTAACTCAGGAACAACAGCAAAAAACCTTACCAATCCAGGAGCATGCGCATAACCAACGCCAATTAAAACTTTTTTAAAGGAAACATTTGTTTCTTTGTCTGAAAAAATTTTAACACCTATAACGTAGATGAATAATGCCCATATTAACCATGTTAAAATAGCAGTTAAACCTGAAATACCGATAGAGGTTTTTATGATTGTATTAGCTGCAACTGCGCCAGCAACCCCATCAAGTATCATTATTAAACCAGCAAAATAAATCGCAGCTTCACCAAAATTTTTGTTATTTCTATAAAGATTTTTATCTAATTTTAATGATGAAAAAACTATATTTAAAAATTCAGCAAACATTAATTTAATATTTTATTATATATTTATTGGGGGATAAATCCCCCAAAAAAATATTTATCCCTTAACTACTTCTCTTGTATTGGCGTTAAAAGATTCTTTAAAAGGAATATCTACTACAACAGCGTCCACAGGTGTTCCTGGGGTATCAGAATATTTTGCAGGTAAATGAACTTTGTATTTAGTTCCAACTTTACCTTTAGGAAAGCCATTAGCATTTAATGTTCCATCAAAAGGAACATATCCCATAGCTATATTCTTTTTCTTTTCAGGGTGAAACCATGGAGAAGTTATAAATCCAACCGGATCTCCTCCATCCGCGTTTGAAATTAACCAAAAATCAGGAGCATATTCTTCAATTGGTTTTCCACCAATTTCAAGCCCAACTAATTGAAGTTTATATGGTTTTTTTCCAGCTTTAATATCTGCTCCCATTTTTTCTAGAACAGCTTTACCTACATAATCAGATTTTTTATTCCATTCACCTTTACCGGATAAAGAAACTTGGTAGCCAAGATTACATTGGTAAGGGTTATGTTCTGTATCCATATCTTGGCCCCAAGATAAAATTCCAGCTTGAATTCTTCTGTGGTGGGCAGGAGCAATAACCATTAATTTATGTTTTTTTCCCGCTTCTAGAACAGCATTCCACATATCTTCTGCATACAAAGTTGCGTTTCTTAAATATATTTCATATCCCGCTTCACCAGAAAAACCAGATTGTGATATAACACAACTTCTTCCAGCAACTTTAACTTCAGCTAAACCATAGAAAGGCATGTTGTCTAAATCAACTTGATCTCCAAGCAAATCTTTCATTAAAGCTTTTGATTTCGGTCCTTGAATTTGTACCGGACAAGCATCAATTTCTTCTATTTTGCAATTAAATCTTCCATCAGCATTAACACCTTGTAGATACATACCAATATCAGAATCTGAAAGTGAAAACCAAAATTCATCTTTTGAAATTCTAAGAAGAATTGGATCATTCAAAACTCCACCATATTGATTGCATAAAATTACATAACGAGCTCTCATTGGTGAAATTTTAGTTGCATCTCTAGTTATCACATAGTCAGTAAACTTTTCAGCATCTGGCCCTTTAACTCTAATTTGTCTTTCCACTGCAACGTTCCACATAGTAACATGATTAACAATAGCATCATACTCGACCATTGCTCCACCATCTTCTGGTTTAACATATCCTCTTGGATGATAAACACGATTATAAATTGTTGCTCTCCAACAACCAGCTTGCATTGATAAATGCCAATAAGGTGATTTTCTCACTCTTGTAGAAATTAACATTTCAACTTTTGTTGGGCCACTTTGCCTTAAATTATATGGAACTTGTCGATCAGATTGATCAACTGAAGTTGTGTGTTTTAGTTTAGTATAGTCAAATTCATTAGACATATTTGTTCTCCATCAACCACTTGTTAGTTTCCTTCAAGCCGCCGAATGTATAAATGTGGAAATTTTTTGTAGAATTTTTTACTTTCCCAATTAATTCATTAGGGTCTTTAGGTTTCATTAAATCTAATGCCTTACTAAAATTAGATTTTAGAAAGTTTAAGGAATTTTTTGCACCAACGATATTAGCAAATTTAATTAAGCTAGTTATTTTTAGTGGTCCAGTAATTCCAACATGAACTGGTATTGTTTGTTTAGAAACAAATTCTATAATTGGCTGAGGATCTAATAACCATTGGGTTATTATATAATCAGCATAAGGCTTTTTGTCTTTCATAGCTTTTTCTAAATTTGAATCGGATATATCAGGACTCCCCTCAGGATGTCCAGCGATTCCTATCCTAAGTCCTTCAAAATATCCTGTTTCCAAAATCTGTATTGAGCTATCAAAGACACCGATAGGTTCTCGGCTTCCACCAATTACCAAAGCTTGTTTGACGCCCAAATCTTTACATCTAGAAACATAATCATTTAGTTGGGCTTCATCAGTTATGGATCTAGCTGGAAAATGTGGCACAGGATTAAAACCTTTTTTAACTAAATCTCCAGCTTTTTGAGCCGTTTCAGTGTAGTCACCGCCAGGCAACAGAGTGATATAAACATCTTTAAGGTTTGGCAGGGTTTCTAGGTCAGTATGAGGACCAATTTCTATTGAGAAATTCATGGCAGGATAATTATCTATTTTAAAAATTCTGTCTACAAAATTCACTACAAGACCTAATTGAAATTTGTTGCCAAAAGCCTAGCCAGTGGTAAGATTTTATATGATTAACGGCAAGACCAATGGGGCAATATATAAATTGATAAGTAAAGCGAAACTAGACGTTGTTAGGAAGCCAAT
>CACFKF010000021.1 GCA_902566775.1 uncultured Pelagibacteraceae bacterium
TGGAGATATATCGTGACCCCAGTGCAAATAACCAGTTTCCATCCGCATCGTATCCATTGCTAACATACCACAATGAGAAAGGTTAAATTCTTTACCAGCTCCTATTATTAAATTGTAAATTTCTTTTGCCTCATTCATTTTTATATAAAGTTCAAAACCTAATTCACCTACATAAGATAATCTTTGTGCCCAGATTTCCTTGTTATTTATCGTAATTTTTTTACTTGTACCAAATTTTAAACTTTCGTTAGAAAAATCATCTTTTGAGATTTTAGACATTAAATTTCTACTTTTTGGTCCAAATACTCCAAGGCAAGCTATATCATCAGTTACATCTGTAAATTGCACATCTTTAGACATATGTTTTAAAATATGAAATTTGTCGTGCTCTCTATTTGCAGCAGACGTAATTATTCTAAAATAATTTTTATCAAGACATACAACGGTTAGGTCAGTCTCTATACCTCCATCTTTATTTAACATTTGTGTATAAGTTGTTTTTCCTATTTCATTTTTTATATTTGCCGTACAAATTTTTTGTAATTCTTCATGTGTTTTTTCACCTTTTAAATCGTATTTTGAAAAAGCAGTAAGATCAAATAATCCAACATTTTCCCTAGCGTTTTTAGTTTCAAATTCTACAGATGGATACCAATTCTGATAATTATAACTATATTCAAATTCAGGTTTTTCATTATTTTTAGCAAACCACATTGGTCTTTCATAGCCTGACGAAACTCCAAAACAAGCACCGGCTTTTTTTAATTCTTCATGGTAAGGAAATAATTTTTTATTTCGTGATGTTTTGTGTTGTTTATATGGCCAATGCATTCCATACAAATCGCCCAATGTTTCTGTGATTCTCTCTGTTATAAACTTTAATTCAGAATGAAATTTTTGAAATCTTTTTATATCATATATAAATAAATCTTCATTAATGTGACCATTCATCATCCATTCAGCTGTTACTTTTCCAGCGCCACCACCACTTCCAATTCCAATGCTATTGAAACCACAACAAACGAAAAAATTCTTAACTTCCGGAACTTCTCCTAATAAAGTATTAGTATCAGGGGTAAAAGATTCTGGTCCTGCTAAAAATTTTCTAATACCAGTTTTTTCTAAAAGTGGTACTCTCTTAAAAGATGCTTCTAGATATGGTTCAAAATGATCTAAATTTTCTGGAAATTCTCCAAATGAAAAATCATTGGGAACTTTGTGAGTTTTAGAAAAAGCAGGTATTGATTTTCCTTCAAAGATTCCAACTAATAATTTACCCGCATCTTCTTTTAAATATAATCTATCATCAAAGTCTCTTAATACAGCTAAATCTTTGGGTAAATCTTTAATTGGTTCTGTAATAATATAAAAATGTTCTGCTGGATACAAAGGTATGCTCACACCTAACTCTTCACCTATTTGTCTTGACCACATTCCGGTTGCCAAAACTATATATTCACATTCAATTATTTGATTATCAACTTTTACTCCTGCAATCCTTCCATTTTTAACTAAAATTTTTTCAACTGGATTTTTTTCAAATATTTGAACACCTTCTTCTTTTGCTGCTTTTGCCAATAAATTTGTAACTCCAATGGGATCTGCTTGGCCATCCCCTTTCATAAAGATTCCTCCAAGAACATCTTTTTCATTTATTATTGGATACTTTTCTTTTACTTGTCGTGTGTTTAAAACTTCAACATGCACATCAAATAACTGAGCCGTAGTAGCTTGTCTTTGTAGTTCTTGCCAACGTCCTTTTGTAGTAGCTATAGATAATGCTCCATTCAATTTTAATCCTGCAGAAAAACCAGTTTTTTTTTCTAACTCTTTGTATAAATCTGTTGTGTATTTTCTTATTTTTGTAATTGCTGCAGAAGGACCTAATTGACTTACCAGTCCTGCAGCATGCCATGTGGTTCCAGACGTAAGCTGATCTCTTTCAAGTAAAATTGTGTCTTTCCAGCCAAACTTTGCTAAATGGTAAGCTACAGAACATCCAGCTACACCTCCGCCTATAACAACTACTTTTGTACTTTTTGGTAAAGATTTGTTCATAATGTAAACATTTTAATTATATAATATAAAATAGTGTTAATTATTGAATTAAAAAAATAGTTTATGGAAGATGATATAATAGTTTTTAAAGAAATTAAATTTCATAATTATAATTTCGATAAAATACTTTCCCTTATCAATGAAGGTGGGTATTTGGTCGCTCCGGCGGCATCTGCATTATCAAATATCAATAAAGATTACAAATACCATAAATCACTAATAAATTCAGATGTGGCCATTTTAGATAGTGGCTTCTTTTGTATACTTTTAAGAATTTTTAAACGTAAAAAAGTAAGTAAGTTTTCAGGGTATTTGTTTTTAAAGAGTTTTTTAAATTTAAAATTTAATAAAGAAACTAAATTTTTGTGTATTGATCCTAATTTAGAAGAAAGCAAAGCAAATTCTTCATATTTGAATGCTAAAAATTTAACAAATCATAAAAGTTATATTGCTCCCAAATATAGTAATGAAGAAATAACTGATAATAATTTATTGGAGGAGATAAAGAATTTTCGACCAAAATATGTAATAATAAATCTTGGTGGAGGAACTCAAGAACGTTTAGCACTTTACTTGAAAAAAAATTGTAACTACAAAATTTCTATATTTTGTACTGGTGCTGCCATAAGCTTTTTAACAAAAAAACAAGCTCCCATTAATGATTTGATTGACAAGTTGTATTTAGGTTGGTTTTTAAGAACTCTGTATAGTCCAAAAAAGTTTTTATTTAGAACAATAAAATCTTTATCTCTAATTAATCTATTTATTAAAGATTAGCATTATAATATTCAAAATTTTATATCATTTGTAAACCGACTCCGGTTTTTGGATAGGTGTATAAATTATAATTTGCTGTTATTTCTTGTCCCGCTTTAATGTCTTTAACTGATATTAAAAACATATATTTTGCATCACTCTTTTCTTGTAGGTGATAAAACGCATTATCTAAATTTGCTTTACCATTTTTTACTTCTTCAGTTTTTTTTTGGGGGTCTGTCGCATCGCCAAATTTTAGTTTAGGCAATGTATCTGAAACCATTCTTATCACATTTGGATCATTTGAATGATTATAAAAACCTCCTAGTGGTGTTCTAATATATTTATTTTCAAATTGTTCATCTCTAATATGCGTTATTCCTAAAAATGTATTTTTTTTTATATCTTCAGTTGCAAAGATTCCTAAGCCTTCTATTGGTGAATTTTTTATTGTAAGTTGTGTTGGCAAAGGTTTGTACATTTTTACAATAATTCACTTGGTGAAACAAATTTATGTCCAAATGCATCTGCTACTGCTTTATAAGTCACATTTCCATTACACACATTTAATCCTGCTAAAAAATTTTTATCTTCATTCAAAGCTTTCTTATAACCATTGTTAGCAAGTTTGTTGAGAAAAGGTAAAGTAGCTTTGTTAAGTGCTAATGTAGAAGTTCTTGGAACTCCTCCTGGCATATTAGCAACACAGTAATGAACAACATCGTCAATAATATAAGTGGGGTTAGCATGAGTAGTTGGCTTGCTTGTTTCAACACAACCTCCTTGATCAATTGCTACATCAACTATTACTGTTCCTCGTTTCATGCTCTTTATCATTTCTTTTGTTATTAATTTCGGAGCTTCTGCACCTGGTATCAAAACGCCTCCTATTAATAAATCACATTCAGATACAAGTTTTTTTAAATCTAGTTTGTCACTATGCTCTGGAATAATTTTATCACCAAAAATTTCTTGAAGTTGTTTTAATCTTGGTTCTGATTTCTCTACTATGTGCACTTTTGCCTTCATGCCAGTAGCAATAATTGCAGCATTTTCTCCAACAACTCCTCCTCCAAGAATTACTACTTTGGCTGGCTCTCCTCCTGGTGCTCCGCCTAACAATATGCCTCTTCCCTTTTGATTTTTTTCTAAACAATGAGCTCCTGCTTGAACTGACATTCTTCCCGCGACAGCACTCATGGGTGCTAAAAGTGGCAATCTTCCATTGTTATCAGTAACTGTTTCATAAGCAATACAAACCGATTTGGATTTTATTAGTCCTTCAGTTAATTCTTTAGCTGCGGCCAAATGAAGATAAGTAAAGACAATTTGGTTTTCTTTAATCATTTTCACTTCATTTGATAAGGGCTCTTTAACTTTGACAATAATTTCTGAATCATTAAAAATATCTTCTGCTTTCTCTATAATTTTAGCTCCAACACTTTTATATTGTTCGTTATAGAATCCGGCTTCAAATCCACCATTGTTTTCAACCAAAACTTTATGACCATTTGAGGTTAAAATTTTTACACTGTCAGGAGTTAACCCTATACGATTTTCTTGAGGTTTAATTTCTTTTGGAACGCCAATTTTCATAAATGAAAATTAATTTTTTTTGTTTTTAGAATAGTTTAAAATACCAGTTCTTAACTTATCAATAATTTCATCAATATGCTTTTTCTCAGAGATAAACATCGGTGCAATTATTAAACAATCTCCAGTTGCTTTAAAATTAACACCCACTTCGTAGCAATGTTTATAGCAAGTAAAACCAGCTTTACCGGGCTTCTGGTCCATTTTCATATCAACGCCTGCCATTAACCCATATCCTCTAATATTTTCTACGACATCCAAATCTCTAAGAGAAAATATAGCTTTCTGGTAATAAGGAACTAATTCTTTGACTCTGTTAAATATATCTTCTTTTTCTATAATGTCTTGAATAGCTAAGCCTGCTGCTACTGCAACTGGGATAGCTGAATAAGTATAGCCATGAAATAATTCAATTGCACCTTTTGGAGCATTATCTACTATTGTATTATAAATTTCTTCTTTGCAGGCAACTGCTCCCATTGGAACTACACCATTTGTTGTTGCTTTTGCCATAGTCATAATATCTGGAGTAACTCTAAATTCTTGTGAAGCAAAAGCAGACCCCATTCTTCCCCAGCCTGTAATTACTTCATCGAAAATCAATAGTATCCCATGTTTGTCACATATTTCTCTTAATCTTTGTAAATAGCCTTTTGGTGGAACTAATGTTCCTGTTGATCCAGCCGTTGGCTCAACTATACATGCTGCAATATTTTCTGCACCAAAGTTTGCAGCTATTCTTTCAAGATCATCTGCTAATTCAACACCTGTTTCTGGTTGTCCACTTACAAATTTATGATCTGGTAAATGAGTATGCCTCATATGAACTACACCTGGCATTAATAAACTTGCATAAGTTTTAACATTGTTAATCATTCCTCCTACTGAAGTTCCGCCAATATGCATTCCGTGGTACGCACGTTCTCTTCCAACTATTCTAAATCTTGACCCTTGTCCATTAGCTTTGTGATAAGCAATGGAAATTTTTATTGCTGTTTCAACAGCATCAGATCCTCCTGTTGAAAAAAAAATTCTATTCAAATTTCCTGGTGTGTGTTTTGTAATTCTCGTTGCTAATTCAAAAGAACCTCCAAATCCTTGCTGGAAAGGTTGAGTATAATCTAGAGTTTCAAGTTGTTTTGTTACTGCGCTGATAATTTCTTTTCTTCCATGTCCAAAAGGATTGCAAAATAATCCTGAACTTGCATCAATCATGGTTTTTCCATGATGGTTTTTTAAATACATTCCTTTAGCTTCAGTAATTAATCTTGGATTTTCTTTAAAATCTTTATTCGCTGTAAATGGCATCCAGTGTTCATTAAGCGAATTTGGTACTGAAGGTCTATTTTCTGAGCTCATATTTTATTATTTAAATAAGCTAAATATTTAGACCAAAAAAAAATTTTTAACTAGAAGATTATTTAGATATCTGTTGATTAATTTAACATAATACAATTTATAGTTGTATTAAAAATAATGAATTACACCGTTTACATCTGTTAAAAATTCAAATTAAATACCCGTTTTATTAATTAATAAAAGGGGAATAAATGAAAAAAATAATAAGTTTTATTCTAGCAAGTATTGTTGCTTTTTCTTTCAGTATATCAGTGGCTAACTCAGCTGCTAATGAAGTGAGAGTTGCATTCTTTTTAGAATGGGCAACTCCTAACCAAGAAGATAAAGTTAAAAAAACTTTTGATAAAGCGTTGGGTGTGCCAGTAAAATGGACAAATTTTGCAACAGGTGGTGAGATGACAGAAGCTATGTTGTCTGGAGATATTGATATCTCTTACTCACAAGGTTTAACTCCATTCGTAAACGCTGTTAACGCTAAAGCTCCAATCAAGCTTGTAGATATTGCAGTTATTTACGGAATGGGTGGAACTACTTGTGTTGCAGCTAAAGGTATAGATAAAGGAAATGCTGCTTCTAAATTGGACGGTCAAAAAGTTGCTGTTCCTTTAGGAACTATGGCTGACTATGTTTTCAAAGAAACAATGAGAGTTGTAGGAGCTGATATTTCTAAAATGAAAGTTGTTGATATGGCTCCAGAAGACGGATCTGCAGCATTTGTTAGCGGTGACGTAGCTATGGCATGTTTATTCGGTGGTAAATCTATTGCGGCAGCTAAAGAAAAAGGTGCTTCATTACTAACTGTTAAAGAGGCTCAAGATGCTGGTATTGCTGGTATTGATATTACTTCTGTAACTAACAAATTCCTAAAAGAAAATCCAGGAATGGTTAGAACTTTCGTAGAAGTAACTCACGAAGCAAATGCTAGATTCAATGCTGGAAAATCAGACATGAACGTAATTGCAAAAGATGCAGCTATGGACCTTGCTGGTACTAAAAAACAAATGGGTGGATTTGAGTTTCCAAATGCGGGAACAATGAAAGCTAAGTATCTGAATAAAGGTGGTATTCTTATGACTTACTTAGAAGTTATGGGTAACATGTTTGCTACTTCAGAAAACCCAGCTCTTAAAGATTATGCAGCAGTTGTAGATACTAGTTATCTTCCGTAATTAAGAGTTAAAATAGAATATTAAATAGGCGCCAATTGTATAAATTGGTGCCTATTTTTTTTGTGAAAATTTTAATATAAAGTCCTATTATTATGAGTGATTTAGTTTCTCAAAAAGTAAATATGATTTTTCAATCTCCTAAAGGAGAAACTGTTCATGCCCTTAAAGATATAAGTTTTACTTTAAAAAAAGGTGAACTTTTAACTGTTCTTGGTCCCTCAGGCTGTGGAAAAACAACTTTACTTAATATTGCTGCTGGTTTTCTTCGACCAACTTCTGGAAATATTACACTTGGTGATAAAGAAATAGATGGACCAGGAGTTGAAAGAGGAATGGTTTTTCAGCAAGGTGCATTGTTTGAATGGTTAACAGTTGCAGAAAACGTAAACTTTGGTTTGCGAATGAAAAAAGAAGACCCGGTTAAAACTGCAAAAAAAGTTGAAGAATGGCTTGAAATTGTTGGGTTAAAAGGTTTTGGAAATACTCCGACTTACCAATTATCTGGAGGTATGCAACAAAGAGTAGCTCTTGCAAGATGTTTAATCAATGATCCAGATTTAATTTTAATGGATGAGCCTTTGGGCGCTCTAGATGCTTTAACTAGAGAAAAAATGCAATCTCTTGTTTTAAAAATTTGGAAAGAAACGGGAAAAACTATTATTTTAATTACTCACTCAGTTGAAGAAGCATTATTATTAGGAGAACGTGTATATGTGATGGCTCCAAGGCCTGGAAGAATTCACAAAGAATATAAACTTCCATTTGCCTCAAAAGGTTTGAAAGAAGATTTAAGAGAAATCAAAAATGATAATGAATTCGTATCTAAAAGAGAAGAAATTTTGTCGATGATTTGGGATATGGAAGAAGAAATAATGGGTAAAGAAAATTAAAATGATTACTGGAATTATTACTTTTTTAGTTATTTTTGCGGTTATAGGTTCTATTCTTTATGGGCAAAGATTAATCAAAACAGAAAAAAGTGATGCAGTTTTTGGAAACCCAGAGAGAGCAAAAGGAGGAGTGCACTGGGTTATAGTTGGATCAAGTTTTCTTCTATTGTCTTGGCTTTACTATTCTTGGGATATAGCAAAAGCTTTCTATCCTAAATCAGCCAACGAACTGTGCCAGGTTGCTAAAGTTAATGAATCTTTGTTATCTTTAAAATATCTTTTTCCAATA
>CACFKF010000022.1 GCA_902566775.1 uncultured Pelagibacteraceae bacterium
TAAAACTATTGCAAAAAGCAAAAAAATAGTCATCGACCTTGGAACAATAATTTTTTTTAAAGAATAAGTTGGAAATTTACTGATTAAAAGAATTGAAATAGTTATAAAAAAAATTGGTACCAAAGTTTCAAAACTTACTGTTATGAATTTAAAACCACTTAGACTGTAAATCAATGGCATTAAAACCAAGATTCCTCCTGCGGGAGAGGGTATGCCTTCAAAAAAATTATCTCTCCATGAAGGTTCTTCGTTAGAATTAACATTAAATCTTGCAAGTCTTAAAGCTACACATACAACATAAATTAAGCACAATAACCAACCAAGTTTTCCCAAATTATTTAAAGACCAAAAATACATTATAAATGCAGGAGCAACACCAAAACTAATAACATCTGTTAATGAATCCAATTCTTTTCCAACTTTTGATGTTCCTTTAATAAGTCTAGCTATACGACCATCTAGACCATCAATTACGGCTGCAAAAACTACAGCTATAATTGCTAACTCATATTTTGCATCTAATGCAAATTTTATAGAACTCAAACCAATACACACACCAACTAAAGTAAGAATGTTTGGTAAAATAATTCGAGTTTTAGTATTTGAAACTATTTTAAAATTTTTTTTTTGTTCCATAAGTTTATTTATTTGCCAATAATGTTTCACCTGCAATTGTTTTTTGATTTACTTTAACAAGAGGATTGTAATTTTCAAAGTATATATCAACTCTGCTTCCAAATCTTATCATGCCAATTCTGGATCCTTGTTCAACTTCTTGGTTTTCTGAACTTTCGCAAACAATTCTTCTTGCTATTAATCCAGCTATCTGAACTACAATAATGTCTTCTCTATTGTTATTTGAGATTTTATAATAATTCCTTTCATTGTCTTCACTGGCTTTATCAAGAGAAGCGTTTAAAAATTTTCCTGGCTTATAAAGAATCTCTGAAATTTTTCCAGAGCAAGGCGATCTATTAACATGACAGTCAAACGCATTCATAAAAATACTAATTTTTTTAAAATTTTTATTTTCTAATCCTAATTCTTTTGGACCATTAATTTCAGAAATATCTACAACTAAACCATCTGCGGGACTGACCAAAAATCTTTCATCATTAATTGAAATTCTTTCTGGATCTCTAAAAAAATAATAAACCCATATTGTTAACAGCAAAGATATCAATCCTAAAAAACCACTTAGGAAGTATAAAAATATTGTAATTAGAGCAGCTATAATCAAAAATTTATAACCCTCTTGGTGAATTTTTGGAAAAACCTTGTCTAGCATAATCTTTAATTTGATAATTCTACATTAATATGTATATAAAACTCTAAAATTCAATTATTAAGATATACAGTCATATATGAGTAAAATTAAGGTAAAAAACCCAATAATAGAGTTAGACGGTGACGAAATGACTAGAGTTATATGGAATTTTATTAAAAATAAATTAATTCTTCCTTATCTTGATTTAGGCATTGAATACTACGATCTAGGAATAAAAAATAGAGACAAAACTAATGATCAAATAACAATTGACTGTGCAAACGCAATTAAAAAAAATGGTGTTGGTATTAAATGCGCAACAATCACTCCTGATGAAGGAAGAGTGAAAGAATTTAATTTAAAAAAAATGTGGCGTTCTCCAAATGGTACTATCAGAAATATTATTGGAGGAACTGTTTTTAGAGAACCAATAATCTGCAAAAATATTCCAAAATTAGTTCCTAGTTGGACTAATCCAATTTGTATAGGAAGACATGCATTTGGCGATCAATATAGAGCGACCGATTTTAATGTTCCCGGTAAAGGAAAATTAGAAATGAAATGGACTTCTGAAGATGGAAAAGAAAAAAAAGAATTTGAAGTTTTTAATTTTCCAGGACCAGGTGTTGCATTATCAATGTATAATCTAGATCAATCTATAAAAGATTTTGCTAGAGCATGCATGAATTATGGACTTAATAGAAAATGGCCTGTTTACCTTTCTACTAAAAATACAATTTTGAAAAAATATGACGGTAGATTTAAAGATTTATTTCAAGAAGTTTTTGAAAAAGAATTTAAAGAAAAATTTAAAGAAAGAAAAATAACTTATGAACACAGACTTATAGACGATATGGTGGCTTGCGCAATGAAATGGAACGGAAATTACATTTGGGCATGTAAAAACTACGATGGAGATGTACAATCTGACACTGTTGCTCAAGGATTTGGTTCTTTGGGCCTTATGACAAGTGCTTTAATGTCTCCAGATGGCAAAACTATAGAATCAGAAGCAGCACATGGCACAGTAACAAGACACTATAGATTACATCAAGAGGGTAAAGAAACTTCTACAAACCCTATAGCTTCTATTTTTGCTTGGGCAAGAGGGCTTTATCATAGAGGAAAACTAGATGGCAATGAAGATCTAAAAAAGTTCGTAAAAACTTTAGAAAAAATTTGCATACAAACAGTTGAGGGTGGATCAATGACTAAAGATTTGGCTATTCTTATTGGACCTTCTACTAAATATTTAAATACTAATCAATTTTTAGATGAGTTGGAAGGGAATTTAAAAAAAAATTTAAATTAAAGATTTTAATTTATCAAAAGCATCATTAATTTTTTCTTCTTCAACTCCCCCTGCTTGCGCAAAATCTGGTCGTCCACCTCCACCTTTTCCACCAACAATTTCCGAACCTGTTTTAACAAATTTTACAGCATCATATTTATTCGTTAATTTATCTGTAATTCCAACAGCTAGTCCAATTTTATCATCTTTGATTGCAAACACTATTACAATTCCTTCCCCTAATTCTTTTTTACCTATGTCTACAAGTTTCCTTAAATCTTTAGGTGGTAAATCAAAAACTTTTTGAAATCTTATTTTAGTTTTATTTATAGTTTCATCCTTAATAATATTTTTTGATTTATCAGTTAAAATTGACTTAACAAAAAGTTGATCAAATTGTTTTGTTAAATCTTTTGCTAAACCTTGTTGATTGTCATTTTCTAAATTTGGTTTACCTCCAAGGTTTATAATTTTCTCTGACAAATCTCTTATGGTCTCTTCATTTTTTTGACTAGAAAGATTTGATAATTTTTCTTTTTTACTTAAAAATTCTTGTAATTGTTTTTCTCTTAATGCTTCTACTCTTCTGACCCCGGCAGCGATGGATGATTGGCTAACAATTTTGAACTTGCCTATATCTCCTGTGTTTCTTACATGGGTTCCACCGCACAGTTCTGTAGAAAAATATTTATCTGTTTCACTTCCCATAGATAAAACCCTAACTTCATCTCCATATTTTTCACCAAACAAAGCCAATGCTCCATTATCTACTGCCTGTTTTGGTGACATTATTCGTGTTTTTACATCTGTTTTCTTATTTATCATTGAATTCACAAATGTTTCAATTTTACTAATTTCTTCAGAAGAAATTGGCTTCATATGACTAAAATCAAATCTTAATCTATCAGACTCAACTAGCGATCCTTTCTGAATTACATGATCGCCTAAAACTCTCCTAAGTGACTCGTGGAGCAAATGTGTTGCGGAATGATAAGCTCTTATATTGTCTCTTCTTTCAACATTAATTTTCATCTCAACATTTTGGTTTAATTTAATACTTCCATTTAAAACTTTCCCATAATGAACAAATAAATCGCCCAATTTTTTTTGAACATCTATTACTTCGAATTTAAAATCTTTACTAACTATGTTTCCTGTATCTCCTACTTGACCACCCGACTCACCATAAAATGGGGTTTGGTTAACAATTATCATTCCTTCATCACCAGATTTTAAACTTTGAACTTCATTATTATTTTTCAATAATGATTTTATTATCCCTTCTGCCTGATTAGTTTCGTAACCTAAAAATTCCGTTGGTCCTATTTTATCCTTAATTCCAAACCAAATATCATCGACAGCGCTATCACCAGAACCTTTCCAATTTTTCTTCGCAAGCTCTCTGCTCTCTTTCATCAATGATTGAAATTTTTTTTGATCTATCTTTAATGATTTGTTTTTTAAAATATCTTCTGTAAGATCTATTGGAAAACCGTAAGTGTCATATAATTTAAATGCTACTTCTCCAGGTAAAATTTTATCTATTTTAAATATTTCTTCATTTAAAATTTTAATTCCTCTATCTAATAGAACTAAGAATTTTTCTTCTTCCATTTTTAGAGTTTCTTTTATTAAAGATTGTGCTCTTTCAAGCTCAGGATAATTACCTTTCATCTCTTCCATTAGAGTTTTAAAAATATTAAAAAAAATTGGTTCTTTTGTACCTAGTAAATGAGAGTGTCGCATTCCTCTTCTCATAATTCTTCTTAGAACATAACCTCTTCCTTCATTTGAAGGTAAAACTCCTTCAGCAATTAAAAAAGAGCTTGCTCTTAAATGATCTGCTATAACTCTAAAACTTGAAATATTTTTTTCATCGGGTTTTTTTTTAACAACGTCAGAAATTGAACTTATAAGTTTTTTAAAATGATCAGTTTCATAATTATCATGAGTTCCTTGAAGCAAAGCTGTTATTCTTTCTAAACCCATTCCAGTATCAACAGATGGTTTTGGTAAATTAATTCTTTTATCTTTTGAAATTTGTTCATATTGCATAAAAACTAAATTCCAAATTTCAATATATCGATCTCCATCTTGATCTTTTGTTCCTGGCAAACCACCTTTTAAATGGTTACCATGATCAAAAAATATTTCTGAGCATGGTCCACAAGGTCCTGTTTCTCCCATTGACCAAAAATTATCTGAAGTTGGAATTTTAATTATCCTATCATCTCCAAAACCTGTAACTTTTTTCCAAAGATTGAAGGCTTCTTCATCTTCATTAAAAACTGTGAAATAAAGCCTTTTTTTATCTAAACCAAAATCTTTAGTTATTAAATTCCAAGCTAATTCAATTGCTCTTTCTTTAAAGTAGTCCCCAAAAGAAAAATTTCCTAACATTTCAAAAAATGTATGGTGTCTTGGTGTATATCCTACATTTTCTAAATCATTATGTTTGCCACCTGCTCTTACACATTTTTGTGATGTGGTTGCTGTTTTATAATCTCTTTTTTCAAGACCAGTAAAAACATTTTTAAATTGAACCATTCCTGAATTAGCAAACATTAATGTAGGATCATTATTTGGAACCAAGTTGCTAGACTCTACTATTTTGTGTCCACTTTTTTCAAAATATTTGAGAAACGTACTTCTTATTTCGTTTAGTGTCTTCTGAGCCATATTTCTAAAATACAGCTTTTTTAATTGATGTCTAGATCACTCTAAGGGAAAAAAGGCGCTTAATATAAGCGCCTTTTCTTAACTAAAAACGACTTTTAACTAATTTTTTTGTGTTGAAGTTTCTTCTTTTGGATCTGATTTGCCTTTATCCAAAGGATTGCCTTCAATTTTTTTAGAAATAACTCCAGCTTTCTCTCTAATTGCCATTTCAATTTCTGCAGCAACTTTTGGATTTTGTTCTAAATAAACTTTAGCATTCTCTCTACCTTGACCTATTTTTTCACCTTTATATGCGTACCACGCACCTGATTTTTCAACTATCTCAGCTTTAGCGCCTAGATCAATTAGTTCTCCAACTTTGCTAATTCCTTTTCCATACATAAGATCAAATTCAACAACTTTGAATGGAGGAGAAACTTTATTTTTTACCACTTTAACTCTGGTAGAGTTTCCAATAATTGTTTCCTTATCTTTTATTGCTCCAATTCTTCTAATATCCATTCTTACAGAAGAATAGAATTTCAGTGCATTTCCTCCTGATGTTGTTTCAGGACTGCCAAACATTACACCAATTTTCATTCTTATTTGATTTATGAAAATAACCATTGTATTTGTTCGTGAAATTGAGCTTGTAAGCTTTCTTAATGCCTGACTCATTAATCTTGATTGAAGACCCACATGATGATCACCCATTTCTCCTTCAATTTCAGCTCTTGGCGTAAGTGCAGCAACTGAATCTACTACTAACACTGAAACAGAACCTGATTTTATTAATGTATCAGCTATTTCTAAAGCTTGTTCACCTGTGTCTGGTTGAGAGATTAATAATTCTTCAGTATCTACTCCTAATTTTTTTGCATAAACTGGATCCAATGCATGCTCTGCATCTACAAAGCCACAGATGCCCCCTGCTTTTTGAGCTTCAGCTACAACTTGTAAAGCAAGTGTAGTCTTTCCTGATGACTCAGGCCCATAAATTTCAACAATTCTTCCTTTTGGTAAACCACCTATTCCTAAAGCCAAATCTAAACTTAAAGAGCCTGTTGAAATAGACTCAATATCCATTGCAGTTTGTTGGCCAAGCTTCATTACTGAGCCTTTGCCAAAAGTATCTGTGATTTGACTTATTGCTGCGTCTAAAGCTTTATTCTTTTCTTTCTTCTCTAAATCTTGATCTTTAGTAGATTTAACTACTTTCAAATTATTTTTTGTCATTTATTGCCTCTATTTTTTTGTTTTTAAGTACTCGAATCATGCTTTTATTATGTACCACTTTTGTTCTCATTAGCAAGTATTTTATTTAAGTGCCACTTCTAGATAGATAAACATTAAAACAACACTATAGACTATAAAACACTATTGTTATTAAAAACATTTAATTTTCAATGATTATTAACGATAAAGACATTTTTAATGTCTAATAAATACTATAAATGTCTATAAATGTCTATAAAAGTCATTGAAAAGTAATTTTTAGCTATTATTTTCAAGATATGAAAAATATTTTAAAATTTCCAAAGAAGAAAAAACCTTTTTCAAACAAGTTCCTGGATGAAGTAAGCCCTAATGCTATTGGAGATTATATTAAAGAACAAAACCCACACTTATCTATTAAAGCCGCTGATGCTATGGCTCTGGCAATTATCTATAGCACTCACCTTCAATTAGTTTTTGAAGAGGAAGGCAGTGAGATAGACCCATGTATGGAGGAATTAGATAAATACATATGGGGAACCAAAGACAAAGGAACGTTACACTAAAAGGAAGCTATGGTTAAAAAAATTAAAATTAATAAAGAGAAGTTTCTAGAAATTAGAAATAGTAACAGCCTAAGATCTTCTAATGAACTTCTTAATCATATCGCGAAAAATTTAAAATCAAAAGGTGGATTATCAGTAAAAGAAGTCGAAGATAAGCTATGTGATGTCAAAACATTACAAAGAATGGAAATTGAAGGAAAGGCAACTGAAAAAACTTTAGATCTCGTATGTGGTGCTTTAGATATAGATAAAAAAATTCTGCTCGAGGATAAAGAGGATAAAAACGAAAATATAGCTGATTATTTTGATTATAATCCTAAGATCGATAACGCTAATCTTCAAAATATTAAAGTTGATGATATAAAAAAATTTACCTCAAGTGCGAATAAGAGACTGTATGTTGGATATTATAGTAAAAACACTTCTGAGAAATCGAAAAGTAAGGTTGAGGAAATAATTAAATTAATCGATAAATATTCAAAACTGACAGATCCTTTTTCCGTAGTTTCTAGTCAAAATTTTAATGAAGAAGACAATAGTCACTTAAAGAATAGATCTAATTTAAGAAAAGAAATAAATAGATTAATGGAAGAATCGAGTCTATATTTATATGCTACAAAAGTAAAATATTATTCTTTCTGGCCTTTTCCATATTATGAATACGATGAATATATAAAGAATATTAAAAAAACTCCTTTTTATAATGATATTTATTATCCTAAAAAAAAAATTATTTTTGTGCCTGGAGAAACTGAATATCCAGATGAATATAATTTTGATCCAGGAAATGAAGATTATAGTTATAAAATAATCCCTATTAAACTTCATTATGCAATTTTTATTTTTTCAGACTCACCTGATATAGGCAGTATCTCTTTTAATTCAGAAGCTGGATATAGAATTTCTAATGATATAGCTAGATTTCATGGAGCAGACATAATTTCAGAAGATGAAGAAGAAGATGAACCTTTACTTGGCGTAGAAATAAGAGGAAATTATAAAAATGCTTTAGATTTTGTTGAAACAAATGAACAATTTCCTGAAAATTATTTGGACTCAAATAATATAAAATTAATTTTTAAAGAAAATTATTTCGATAATAGAAAA
>CACFKF010000023.1 GCA_902566775.1 uncultured Pelagibacteraceae bacterium
TGGTTCTATAACTTGATGCATAACCCAAAAAATAAAAATAGTTATTAAAGTTCTATTTATAGTGTCGACAATTGTTCTGCTGTCTTCTGAAAAAGACATATAGTAACTTGCAATAAAAAAACCAATAACGATTGGTAAAAACCTTGCAGGCCCTTCCATTGCAGAAACAAAAGAATCATCAAGCTTATTTGTTGTTTTTTTTGCGATACTTTGTAATCTTTTAATTATTAACTTACTAATTATTCCTCTAAAGATTAAAAAAATAAAAAATATTCCAATACCAATTAATATTTCAAGAATATCTACACCGAGAATTCCTTTTTCCCATACAGATAAAAACAGTGATTTAAAATTGTTAAATAGTTCCATATCTAAATTTTATATAGCAAAAATTCTTCTTCTCCAGGATTAAAAAGGAAAATTTTTTTCCATTTAATTTCATTTAAAACAGAAGAAGTTTTTTCACCAAGGCACATTAAATTAGTTTCCATCCAAAGGTCAACTAGTTGATAGTTTTTAATTATATTTAAGAAATTAATTGCACTATTTTGTGAATATACAAATACAATTTCTGGCATTTTTAGCTTTAATTTATCTATAAAAGCTTCATTGATTTTTTCTATTGGTTGGGCAGCATAATTTATAATTCTTTTAACAGAATATCCTTCCGCAATTAATTCTTCATCTAAATTTACTGATATTTGCTCTCCACTAACATAAAGTAATTTTCCATCATAAGAATTAAAATTTTGTAATATTAATTCTTTCAAGTTTCTTACATTGCCCTCTGCAGAATAAACATTTAAGAAACCATTATTTCTGGCATTTTTTTCTGTCCTATTTCCAACACAAAAACAATTAATTTTTTTATCTATTAATTTTACATCCAAAAATTTTATTGAATTAGAACTAGTAAATATAATTCCTTTATAATTAGAAAAATTTAAATTTTCATGATTTTTTTTTTCAATCTTAACAAGTGGCATATGTGAAATTTTATGACCAAGTTTTTGAAGTCTCGATATAAGTTCTTTACTATCTTCTAAAGGTCTTGTTAATAAAATATGCATACCTACCTTTTATACGAGTTGTTTGATTCTTTCTTCAGTATTTCACCAACTTCAGTTCCTAGTTCAAATGCAGAATTAATATCTTTTGAAGCCTTATGATAAAATCTTTGCTTTCCATCTATAGAAAACAATTCTGCTTCTAAAGCAATGTTCTTACCTTCTATATTGGCTATGGCTCCTACTGCTGTTTCACAATCTCCTTCTAAAATTTTAAGAAATTGCCTTTCGGCCATTACACAAATATTAGTTAATTTATGATTAATTTTTTCTAATAATTCAATTATTTCAGAATCATTTTTTCTACATTGTAAAGCTACTACTCCTTGCCCAACACTAGGTATGATTTCTTTTGTTGAAAATATTTGAGATATTTTTTGATCTAATTTTAAGGATTGAATACCTGCGTAAGACAATATTACTGCATCATATAACTTTTCATTTAATTTGTTTAATCTAGTATCTACATTCCCTCTGATTAATTTATAATTTATATCGCTTCTAATTTTTTTAAGTTGAAATTCTCTTCTAAAAGAAGAAGTTCCTACAATAGAATTTGGCTTAAGATCTTTAATAGGATAATTGTTATTGCTAATTAATACTTCGCGTGGATCATTTCTTTTAAGAAAACAATTTGTTAGTAAGTCTTCTGTTTCATCAGATGGCATATCTTTTAAAGCATGAACAGCAACATCAATTTTTTTACTTAATAACTCATTTTCAATCTGTTTTGAAAATAATCCTTTGCCGCCAATTTCTGATAGTCTATCTTTTTGATTTATATCGCCTGAAGTTGTAATTTTTTTAATATCAACATTAGAAAAAAACTCCAAAATTTTTGTCTTTGCTCTTTCGGCGTAAATTAATGCTAATTTACTGCCACGAGAACCAATAATAATTTTTTTGCTTTTCATTGAATTAATTTATACTTCATTCTTAAATATTTTAATTTAATTATTAAATGAAAAAAAAAACAACAATATTGGGTATTGAAACTAGTTGTGATGAAACTGCTGTATCAATAATTCAAGAAAATGGAAGTGATAAACCTTCAATTTTATCTAATATTGTTTCAAGCCAAGTTGATGTTCATAAAGAATTTGGGGGAGTGGTTCCAGAATTAGCAGCAAGATCCCATATTGAAAAAATTGACATGATTGCAAAAAAAGCAATTGAAAAAAGTAGAATAAAAATTGAAGAAATAGATGCTGTGGCTGCCACAGCTGGACCTGGACTTATTGTATGTTTATCCGTAGGTTTAAATTTTGGCAAAACAGTTGCACTTTCGCTAAAAAAACCTTTTATTGCAGTTAATCATTTAGAAGGTCATGCACTAAGTCCAAAATTAAATTCTAAAATTAATTACCCTTATCTTTTGTTATTAATTTCAGGAGGGCATTCTCAGTTTTTAAGTGTTCAAGGTTTAGGAAAATATAAAAGGTTAGGAACAACAATTGATGATGCTTTGGGCGAAGCATTTGATAAAACAGCTAAATTATTAGGTATAGAATTTCCTGGAGGACCTAAAATTGAAGAATATGCAAAATTGGGTGATAAAAATTATTACTCTTTGCCAAAACCAATAATTAATAGGGGAGGATGTAATTTATCATTCGCAGGATTAAAAACAGCTGTTTTAAAAATTTCTAAAACAATTAAATCTAATCAAGATAAATATAATCTTGCTGCATCTTTTCAAAAAACAATAGAAGAAATATTGTGTGAAAAAAGTAAAATTGCATTTAAAGAGTTTAAAAAAAATAATAAAATAAAAAAAAATATTTTTGTAATAGCTGGAGGTGTAGCCTCTAACAAAAACATTAGGTATAAACTTAGTGAGTTAAGTTTAAAAGAAAAATTTGATCCAATATTTCCTCCAATAAGCTTATGCAGTGATAATGCTGCAATGATAGCAATGGTAGGTTTAGAAAAATATAAACATGGAATAAATAATAATTTAGATTTTCCAGCAAAACCTAGATGGCCTTTGGATAGTAAAGCGGCATTTTTAAAAGGTGCTGGAGTTAAATTATAACTTTTGTATTTATAATTATTTTATCTAAATCTTGGACCATGCATCCAAATTGCAAGGGTTCTTCTTTTTCCTGATAATATTTTATTAACTTTATGGTTAATGAATGACGGAAAAACAATTGCACTTCCTGAAGAATTAAATTCTTTACATTCTATTTCCTTATTTACAAACAAACTTAATTCTCCTCCAACATATTTTTCTTCTGAACAATTTAATAAGCAAGTTAACTTTATATCTCTTTTGCCTAAGCCACTTTCGCCATCATAGTGCCAACCATATTCTTTATCTATTTCATAAATATTGTAATTTAAAATTTTTTCAGGAGTAAGTTCAAATAAATCAAAATCAAAAAATGAGGTATTTGCCTTATAAATAAACCCTAAGAAAGGAGAAACTAATTTTTGAATCGGTGCAAGTTTTATAAATTTTACCTTAGAAGTTTTTTTTGTATCAGATGCTGGAGATTCTTTATCCTTTACAAAATTCTCATTAATTTTCTTATTCAATTCTTTAATTTTTTCGGTGGAAAATAAATTTTTAGCGAAAGTGTATGTTAAATTCATAAAAATTACTTATCCTTTACAGGTTTATAGTACCATAAATTTATTTTAGTATAACAAAAGAAAAAATATGAATTATTGGTTATTAAAATCTTTGCCTTATTTAATGGACAAGGATGATGGTTCAATAAATAGAGCTACTACAGCTTCAAATGGTAAATTTTGTTCAAGATTTACTTATTTAAATGATTTTATAAATTAATATTATTAATCTAGTTCAAATTTATCTAAAACTGGAAATAAATAAATTGATTTAATTCCTGATTATAAATTAAAATTAATATCAGCGCTATAGTTAAAGATGATATTGTTATAACTTCTGAGATTATTTTTGATTTTAATTTTAATATATTAAAAATTTTAATAAAACTTGGTGTCATTAAATAAAATATCGTAACTAAAGCTGTGATTATGTATATATTTTCTTTTAATGATAAAAAAGTCCACTTATTAATTGAAAAAAAATTATCTAACATTTGAAAACTTACCAATAATGATTCAGATCTAAAAAAAATCCAACTAATCATAATCAATTGCAAGAAAATAAACCAACTTACAATTTTTGATATTTTATTTTCATATAAAAAGAAAAACTTATTGATTATTCTAAAAAAGAAAATTAATATAAAATTCCATATTCCCCAAAAAACAAAATTCCATGAAGCACCATGCCAAAGGCCCATTAAAGACCATGTTATAAATAAAACCAAAATAGTGTAAGCTTTTAAATGAGATATGCGTAGATTTATGGTTAATCCACCCTCAGATGAAACAAAGGATTTTTTATTTAGCAATGGTAAATAAATATAATCTCTCACCCAACTTGAAAGTGAAATGTGCCATTTTTTCCAAAAAAAATGCGGTGAGATGGAGTGATAAGGAAAGTTAAAGTTTTCTTTAAGTTTAATTCCCATAGTTAAAGCAGCACCTATAGCTATATGTGAATAACCAGCAAAATCGAAGTATATCTGAAAGCCGAATAAATAACTCAAAGTCATAACATCAATAGCTGAAAGTAGATTTGGTGATATTAAAAAACCCTGATCAACAAATTTTGAAATATTATCTGCTAAAACAATTTTTAAAAACAAACCAAAAATAATTCTCTTTATTCCTGAATTTAAATTATATAAATCAAAACTCTTCTTTTTCTTGAATTGCCACAAAATTTCATTTGCTCTTAATATTGGTCCTGCAACTAATTGTGGAAAAAAAATCACATAATTTGAAAATATCAAAAAATTATTCTCGGGCTTTATTTTTCCTCTATACACATCAACTGTATAGCTAATCGATTGAAATGTATAAAAACTAATACCTATGGGTAGTAATATTTTAAATTGAATTGGCAATAAATCTACACCGAATAAACTTAATAAATAAGAACCATTATCATATAAAAAATAAAAATATTTAAAAAAACCTAATAAACTTAAGTTGGTAAATATACTTAAGATTAGATATTTTTTTTTTACTTTTTTTGATTTTGTATTATGAATTTTTTTCGAAGCAAAAAAATCAATAAAAATTGAAAATAGTAATACTGGTATAAATTCAATTTTCCAAAATCCATAAAAAATAAGGCTAGAAAAAAAAATTAATAATAATCTATTTTTTAAATTAAAATTCCAATAAAAAATAAGAACTAAGATTAAAAAAAAAATAAATGAAAAAGAATTAAATATCATTTTTAGTTACTTATATATTCATCTAATTTTAAGCTTAAGATCTTGTGACCAGCACCTTTAAAATGCATGAAATCAACTTCATTTTTGGTACGTAACTTTGTTCCAGGTTTTGTGCCCCATAGATTATTTGGTATGATGTTCTCAAAGTTTTTGAAATTTATTTTATTAATAATAGCGATATTCTCTACAAACAATTTGAAATCTTTATATTCATCATAAACATAAGGCATTTGCAGATCATTTCTAATTGGCGATATATACAAATATATTTCTATCCCATTATCTTTTGACAGTTCAATAATTTCTTGTAATGAATTTACATTTTCTTCATAAAATCCTGGTATCATTTTTCTTTTACTAGTAGGTTTTATATTAAAAACATAATTTCTTAACAAATATAAGTTGTGGTAAATTTTAGTACTGGCAGTTAATTTTTTACTTTCATGAGAGCAACAATAGTTTAAAAAATAATTTATTTTATTTTCAGTATATTCTTGTATAGTTTTTTTATTATCATGTCTCTTGGTTATTTTTTTTTCATTTAAAATTTTTTTTATAATTTTTTTTTTATGCAAGCTATCTGCAAATTTTAATTTAAAATTTTCATCAACAAAAAAATTTGAAATATCTTTCCTGATTCTCCCTTCTCTTAAATCATCAAAAACTATTGGTAAAACCAATTTTTTAATTTTTACTTTTGAAATAATATATTCAAACAATATAAGAAATTCCGTAAAAGATCCGTTGGGCAAGGCAAATGTAATTAAATTATGATCTTTTTTTTTTAGACTTTTAAACAAATAATAACTTGTTAAAAAATCTTCATTTTTTTTTTGATTAATTCCAGTAAGTTGTGAATTCCCAATTAACAAAACATTATTTTTTTTATTAAATTTTATACAGTCGTAAAAATCTTTTTTTCCTGTACAAATAATTTTTTGGTCTTTTATTTTTTCTATTTTAAAACTTGTATCTTTGGTGATTGCTAATTCATTAAAATTAATTTTCTTATCACTAAAAAAGTAATTAAATAAATATATTGCTATAAAAAATGATATAAAAATTATAAGACTATTTTTTTTGTTAATTGCTTTGATTTTGTTGGCCATTTTTTTTGTTTATTTAAATGATTTCATAAATTAATTATTATAAATACAATTGCAATGGGAATAATAATTAGATGAAGTATTGGTTACTTAAATCTGAACCAAATGTTTGGTCAATAAATCAACAAGAAATAGAAGGTGATAAAGGCACGGTATGGGATGGTGTGAGAAATTATCAAGCGGCAAATAATTTAAAAAAAATGAAAAAAGGAGATCTTTGTTTTTTTTATCACTCAAATATAGGAAAAGAAATTGTCGGTATTGTAGAAGTAATAAAAGACGCTTTTATTGATCCAACAGATAAAAAAAAAAGATTTGTTGCTATCCAAGTTAAGTTTAAAAAAATGCTAAAAGAACCTGTTTCTCTTAAAATTATTAAAAAAAACAAAGATCTTAAACACTTATCTCTTATAAAACAAAGCAGGCTATCAGTTATGCAAATAGATTCTAAAAGCTGGAAAATTATAAATAAGATGAGTAATATCAATAAATAAAATCATATGGCAAAAAGATCAAAAAAAAAGGGAATAAAAAAAAGAGTAAAACCAAAAAAAATTAAGGTTAAAGAATCTCAAAAAGAACTAATCATAAAAACAAAATCAGATTGGATTAAAAAAGGATTGGTAAATAAAAAAGAGTATGAAAAAAAATATAATGATTCAATTAAAAATAATGATTCGTTTTGGAAAAAAGAAGGTAAAAGAATAACTTGGATAAAATCTTATAAAAAAATTAAAGAAGTAAAA
>CACFKF010000024.1 GCA_902566775.1 uncultured Pelagibacteraceae bacterium
GTATCTTTTTAAAATTATTTAAATTAGCAGTTTTTTTTATTTGTAATTGAGAATTGGGTAAAAATAAATTATACTTATTTTTATCATCGTCTACTACAAAATCTATTAGATCATGCAACTTTAGAATATTCAAGAAAGTACAAGCTGCATGACCAGTGCCAAATAAACCAATTTTATATTCTCTTTTATGAAAATTTTCTAATTTTTTTCGAATTTTTAATTTATCAATACTGAGTTTTTTATTGTTAAAATTTATCTTTGGAATATTTTTTTTTATTCTTTTTTTTATATAATTGTTATTATTTATTTTTGCTATAACTATAAGAATGTCCTCGTAGGAATATTTATATTTTTCAAAATAACAAATGGTTAAACCATTATTAATTAGTATATTTTTTAAACTATGCTCAGTAAAATACAAAACATGCTCCTCCCATAACATAGTATAGTCAGAATTAACAAAAGACTCTTTACAGTCTGGAACTTCAAAAATTAAATAACCATCATCCTTTATTAAATTTTTAACAGATTTAATAAATTTATTTGTATCATAGCTATGCTCAAGTATATGCCTAGCGATAAGTACATCTGCTCTTTTTTTGCTTTTAAAAGTTTTTTTCGTATTAATTTTAGAAATTTTTTCTTGAATTGTCTCGAGATTGAGTTTCGGATTTTTTATATTTAAATCTTTTTTCACATCAAGAAGCCATGTATTTTTAAATCCAATTTTTTCAAATCTTTTTAAGGTGGAAAATTCTTTATAACTTACTCCAGCAATAATTGATTTTTTGGTAATATTTTTTAAATTTAGTATTTTCTTAACTAATTTATCTAGATGCTCTTCTGGCTCATTGTAATTGATCCATTCATATTTTGGTTTCAACTGACTTAGTGGAAATAAATTTTTTAATTGCACCAAATTACAATTAGAACAAATTCCTAATTTTAAACCAAATTTTTTATCCTTTTCTTTTTGTCTTTTAAACTTATGTGATACGGGAAATTTTCCAAAATTTATAATTTTATTTATTTTTTTTTTACAAACTCTACAGGTCATTATTTTTATTAATTACTTTTAATTCAGGAAAACAAACAATAAATGATCCTCCCATATCTAAATATTTTTGATGATTTTTAATAATATTTTTGGCATGCACCCAAGCCAAAATTAATAAATAATCTGGTCTTTTTTCATAAATATATTTAGTTGGTCTCACCAAGATATGATCGCCAGGTGAATATTTTCCTTGTTTTTCTTCGTTATCATCAACCATGTATTGAATCATAGATCCAATCTGCATTTGAGTAATTAGCGTTGTTCCACTTCTCGCAGCCCCAAAACCTGCTATTGTTTTATTCTGCTTAGAAATTTTTCTGAAAAGAGATTTAACTTTTTCTTTAGTTAAATCAAGATTTTTAGAAAAAACTTTCAATGTTTCAATTTTATGTAATTTTTTTTTTTCCTCTAAAACCAGTATCTCTTTTACAGAATTATTTATTTTATATTTTCCATTTTTGAACTGCACAACTCCAATTAATGAACCACCCTGAATACTGTTTCTTGTAATATCTACTAATTCCATATTTAATTTATCAAAAAATAATTTTAGAGGTTTAATTGAATGGTAAGAATGGTGTTCATGAAAAATTGTTCCCAATAACACATTGTCAATAACATCAAGAAGATAAGAAATTTCAAAAACAAATATTGAATCTTTATCCATTAATATTTTAATACCTTCTACAATTTCATTTAAATCGTCCATATGAGCAAATGCGTTATTTGCTGTAACAATTTTGGCTTTACCATATTTTTTAAGAATTTCGTTTGCTAATTTAATATTAAAAAATTTAGGTATAGTTTCAATACCTTCTTTTGTTGCCTTTAATGCAATTTCAGTTGCAGGATCAATACCTAATATTTTTAATTTTTTTTCTCTAAAAAACTTAAGAAGTGTCCCATCATTACTTCCTATATCAACTACAAGTGAGTCTTTTTTAAAATTAAATTTGTTACAAATATTTTCTGCATACTCTCTAAAATGATTTACCAAACCTTTTGATCTTCCACTGGAATAAGTATAATTACTATATAAAAAATTAGGCTCTACAATATCTAATAATTGAACATGCCCACAATCCAAACACATATAAAGATCTAATGGACAATATAATTCCTTACTTTTTAATTCTTTTTTAGTGAGATATTTTTCTGCCACAGGAGTTGGTAATAAAGGAACAGCAAGTTTTAAATTATTACTATTACATAATCTGCAATTATCTCTTCTTGATAACAATTTTTTAGACATCGGCTTGTTACTTTTTCAAAATTTTTTTCGATTGATTGATTGCTTTAGAGCTAATATTTATATCTGGTAATAGCCTGTCTACACCATACCTTGGTAAATAAAAAGGAACAATATTTACTAAGTTTTTTATTTTTTTTGCATATAATACTTGAGAATTTGGTAGTATCAGTTTTTGACTATCTCTAATGATCCAATTTAAGTTAGAGTTAAATTTATTATAAATTTCAATACAATCTCTTATGCTAAATATTTTTGACAAGTTAAACTGTACTGCACCACTTCCAGATTTAAAATCAAATTCTCTTTTAATGGCTGGCTTTAGATTTTTAATTTTTAGACTAGATATGTCAAATCTACTCATTTTAACTATTCAAAATATATAAACTCATAATCCCCAGAATATCCAAAATAATTATAAATCCAAATCCATTCCTCTGGACTAAAAAATGACTGACACGTTAAGGCCCAACATTCTAAATTAAACAATTCCTGTTCATTTCTAAAACTTTCTAAACATAGATAGCCATTTTTAGCAACTCTTTGCATCTCTTCTAGAGCAACTTTAAGTTCAAATATTTTTAAATTATGAAGTGTGTTAATTGAAAAAACCAGATCAAATTCCTTATCTTTAAATGGATAAGGTTTTTCAGCTTTATGATTTAAAATATTTTGCTTTATCTCTTGCTTACAATTTAAAACAGCATATTTAGAAGTGTCCAATCCATTGATTTTTAATCTAGGGAGTAACAATTTCATTTCATAGAGTAAAAAAGCCTTTCCGCAGCCTACATCTAAAACACTTGAATCATTTGTAAGGTTATATTTGCTAATTAATATCTCGGCTACTGGTTTCCATCTTCCAGCAATATATTTGTATCCTCCATAACCATATTTTCTATCTCCATCCCAATAATCTTTTCCATATTTTTTCGCTTCAATCATACACTCAACTTTATTATCATTCATTCTTTCTAAATATGATCTATTGGTAGACGTATGAAGAGAGGTTACATAATCGACTAAATTGCCCATGATTTCATTTCACCATTTTAATAATTATGCGCCCAGTGTTTCCACTTCGAAACAATTTGATTGCTTTGTTAATTTCATTTAAATTAAATTGATGAGTGATCAAATTTTTTAATGACATTTTCTGTTTCTTCATTAATTTTATATAACGAGGTATTTCAATATCTGGCATAGCAGATCCACCATGTGAACCTTTTAATACCTTGTTAAAGTGCAAAGGTAGTGAATAAATTGAAATCTTGTTGTTAGGCACACCTACTAAAATTGTTTTACCATTCTCATTTGTTAGATTATAAGCTTGTTCTATAACTTTTGATATACCGGTAGTATCTATTGCTACATCAGCACCAAAAGATCCAATAATTTTAGAAATTTTTTTTTTTAAGTCTTTTGTTTTTGATAAAAACCCATGAGTTAATCCAAATTTTTTTCCTAAATCAATTTTCTTTTTTTTTACATCAATTCCAATAATAGGATTTGCCGAGACCATACTAGCTGCTTGAACTATGTTTAAACCAACTCCTCCGACGCCAAAAATAATTACGGATTGACCAATTTTTATTTTTGCATCGTTATTAACAACCCCAAATGCAGTTGGGACTGCACAACCAAATAATGGGGCTATACGCAAATCAAAATCTTTAGGTATGGGGGTTAGTCTATTTTCTGAAACTATTGCTTTTTCACTAAATGTAGTTACCTTCCCAGCATTTAATTCTTTTCCTTTCCATCTATATTTTGGGGACTCACATTCTATACCAGAACTTTTTCGCCAATGGAGAACCACATGATCTCCTTTTTTTACTCTTTTAACTCCCTCACCAACCTTTTCGACCAAACCAGATCCTTCATGACCAAGTAAATGCGGCAAATATTTATCAGGTCCTTTAGTCGCATCAATTTCATTTATTTGTGATCCACAAATTCCACTGTAAAAAATCTTAACCAAAACCTGTCCAAACTTTAGTTTTTTTGGAAGTTCAATTTGATCAACAACCAAAGGTCTTTTGTTCTTAACTAATATAGCCGCTTTCATTTTAAAATAGATAAGGTTTTTTTATAAATTTTATTTGTATCCAAACCATGTTTATTTAATAAGTCATCTTGAGTGCCATAACAATGTATAAATTTATCTTTTAAGGAAAAGTTTAATATTTTTCCTAAGTAAGACTCTTCATAAGCAGCTGTCTTAACAATATTATTTAACCCTCCTATTTCTGAATGATCTTCTATAACAATAATAGATTTAAATTTTTTAAATTTTTTTTTGAGTCCTTTTAAATCAAAAGGTTTTAAAGTATGACAACTATTTATTTCTGTAGTAATTTTTTTTTTTTTGAAATTGTCTTTAATTTCAAAAGCTTTTTTGATAATTGGACCAAAAGTTAAAATACAAACATCTTTTCCAGAGGCTATTTTTCTTATTTTTCCAAATTGCCATCTGTCACTTGATTTATTTACAAAAGTTTTTTCACCAGCCTTGCCAATTCTAAGATATATTGGACCTTTGGAATTATTACAGCAGTATTTAACTGCATCCTCCATTTCATTTGGATCACACGGTGCAATTATATTCATATTTGGAATTGATCTTGCAATTGAGATATCCTCTTGAGTTAAATGTGTTCCTCCAAGCGTAGAATATACTGTGCCAGTACCCATTCCAACTATTGTAACTGGTAAATTTTGATAACAAAGATCAACTCTTATGATTTCAAATGGACGATAAAGAGCGAAGGTGGCTATAGTATAACAAAAAGGTTTAAAGCCTCTTAAAGCCATTCCAGCGGCTATACCAATCATGGATTGTTCTGCAACACCTGTGTTAATAAATCTATTTGGATATTTTTCTCTAAATTTGGACATTGAACCAGCAGGAGAAATATCTGCCACTAAAACGCAAATTTTTTTATTCTTAGATCCAGTTTTATATATAATATCTGCTAATTTATTTCTCATAAATTACTTTTTAGAAACTCCTAGCTCTCTAAGTGCAATTAAATACTCATCAGGATTAGGCGATCTATAATGCCAGATTGGTTTGTTTTCCATAAAAGAAACTCCTTTACCTTTAATAGTATTCGCAATAATCATTAATGGTTTTTTAGTTTTTCTATTTTGCACAGCCTCTAATAACTCGTTGGCACTATGTCCATTTATTTCAATACATTCCCAACCAAAAGAAACAATTTTTTCTTTTAAAGGGTAAAACTTTGGATGAGTTTCTTTAGTTATACCAAAAGATTGTGAACCATTATGGTCTACAAAGCAAATTAAATTCGTTAATTCAAGATTTGCTGCCATCATCATATTTTCCCAGGTTGATCCTTCTTGCAATTCTCCGTCACTTATCATTAAAAAAAGTTTAGTATCCTTTTTTTCAACTACATCTGCGTGAGCCATTCCAACAGCTAAGCCCATACCATGACCAAGCGAACCTGTGGAAGCCTCTATTCCTGGCAATCCATAATCAGGGTGGCTACCTAATTTTCCCTCTTTTGTACAATAGGTATCCAAATATTTTTTTGGAAAAATTCCTAAACTTTCAAGTACTACGTATTGCGATATGCAACCATGACCTTTAGACATTAAGAATGTATCTATAAATTTATTTTTTGATTTTTTTCTCATTAAGCCATGATAAATAACATCAACCATTTCTAAAGCTGAAAATGCACCAGCTGCATGAATTGCATTAACTGTTTGTGAAATATCTAGAATTCTTTTTCGATATTTCAAACACCTTTTTTTGGATTTATTAACAGAAAATTTTTTACTAATCATTTTTTATGGATATAGTTTTCATCAAATTTAGTAAATAATTTTAAATCCTTTTTAATCCAATCAATAGTTCTATTGATGCCTTCATCAAGAGTAATTTTTGGATTCCATTTTAAATCTTTTTTTATTTTTTTATTTGAAAGTATATAAAACTTATCTTTACCTAGTCTTTCAGGACTGATTTTAACTAATTTTGAAAAACTATAATTCATTTTAAGGCATATAAATTTCACAAGATTTCTTATCGAAATAATTTCATTGCTTGAGATATGATAAATTGCTCCATTTTTTCCACTTCTAATAACTTTGTAAGTTGCATTAGAAACATCATCTATATGAATAAAATTTCTTTTTGAAACACCTCCTCCATCAAGTTTTAATTTTGTTTTTTTTAAAATTGAAATAATAGTTTTTGGGATTATTCTATACAACCTTTGATGTTCACCATAAACATTGCTGGCTCTTAAGCTGCAATATTTAATTTTTTTTTTATCACAAAGAATTTTTAAGAATTGATCAGCTGTAACTCTTGAAACAGCATAAGGTGTGGTCGGACTGTATAACGAATTTTCAATAGTAATTGAATTTAAGTTTCCATAAATTTCTGGTGTCGATACATGAATTAATTTAACTTTATCTTTTAATTTTGAAATTGAATCATATAACTTAATAGTGCTAAATGAATTAGTATAAAACCAATCTGGTGCGGCACTCCAGCTTTGACCAACCATACTTTGTGAGGCATAATTTATAATATAATTTGGCTGAAATTTTTTTATTAGATCAATAATTTCTCTGTGATTTTTGTTGAGATCAAATTTCTTAAATTTAAAATTTTTATTTGTTGGGTAAAATTTTAAAAATTTTTTTTTATTCAAATTTGATCTGCTAATACCATAAACTTTAAAATTTTTCCTAA
>CACFKF010000025.1 GCA_902566775.1 uncultured Pelagibacteraceae bacterium
TATATTGGCAAGAATGATAAAATGACTGCCGACAAAGCTGCAACGGATGCCATGAGAACAAATTTAAATAAACTAGATATAGATGGACAGGTTGTGATAGGTGAGGGCGAATTAGATGAAGCTCCAATGCTTTATATTGGTGAAAAACTAGGTACTGGTAATGGTCTAAGTATAGACATTGCAGTTGACCCACTTGAAGGAACAAATTTTGTTGCTAAGAATTTACCTGGAGCTCTATCAGTAATAGCTATTACTTTTAAAGGAAATTTATTCAATGCTCCCGAAACTTACATGGAAAAACTAGCTGTTTGTAAAGATGTGCCTAATGATGCTACAGATTTAGATTTTTCTATTGAAAAAAATATTAAAAATATAGCTGAATCAAAAAATAAAGATTTAACTAAGATAACTGCTTGCATGCTTGATAGACCAAGACATAAAGAAATAATTGATAAATTAAAAAAAATGAAAGTAAATTTAAAATTATTATCTGATGGTGATGTATCTGGTGCTATTCTTGTTGCTAATAAAAAACATAATGTTGATATATTTCTAGGTATAGGTGGAGGCCCAGAAGGTGTTTTGGCAGCATCTGCATTAGATGCATATGATTGTAAATTTCAAGGAAGATTTTTATTTAAAACTGATAAAGATATCAAAAGAGCAAAAAATATGGGCATTAAAGATTTAAATAAAAAATATAATTTAAATGAAATTGTTAAAGGAGATTCTATTTTTTGTGCCACTGGCATTACATCTGGCGATCTTGTTAACGGTGTTAGGATAGAAAATGGAAAATTTATTACAGAAACATTAGTTACCCATAAAAATTCTACTATCGATGTTGTAAAAAAAGAGATGCCAATTACTTGATTAATTGTATTATTTGCAATAAAAGATCGATGTTTGGTCCCTTCGTCTATCGGTTAGGACACGTGGTTTTCATCCTCGAAAGAGGGGTTCGATTCCCCTAGGGACCGCCACAAATGAAACATTTTGTATATTTATTAATTAGTTATCATAAAAAAAAACTTATTACTTATGTTGGATATACTACTAATATTAAAAAAAGATTAAAATTACATAACACTTCAAAAGGTGCAAAATTTACAAAAGGAAAATATTGGAAAATTTTATATAAAAAGAGCTACAATACAAAAAAAGAAGCTATGATTAATGAATATAAACTTAAAAAAGATAAAGTAAGAAGAAATATATTTAAAAATACTTATAAATTAAAAAACAATATATAGTTATGAAGATTTCTATTTTATTACCATATAAAGAAAATTTTTCTAGTAAATATGCTGGTGCTGTTTCTTTATTTGTAAAAGATACAACTATTTGTAGTAAATATAAAAATTCAATTAATGTCTATGGTTATACTCAATACAAATCTAAATTGTTATCAAACTACATTAATCTAAATATAAAAAAAAGCTTACTTAGAAGTAATAGTAAAACCTATGTTGAAAAATTTCTAGAATATGAAAAACGTTTATCCTCAGATCTAATTGAAATTCATAACAGACCTAATTATGTTAAATTTTTATTTACAAATACTAATGCTAAAATAATTCTATATTTTCACAATGATCCATTAACGATGAATGGATCAAAATATTTAAACGAAAGAAAAGAATTATTAGACCAAACCCACAAATTGATTTTTAATAGCAAATGGTCACGTGACAGATTCTTGCAAGGATTTAATAAACATGATTTAGATAAAGATAAATTAGCTGTAATTTATCAATCTTCAAAAAAAGTTAAAATTAATTTTAATAATAAAAAAAATATTATTTCATTTGTAGGAAAATTAAATTCCGCAAAGGGCTATGATTTATTTGGTTCTGCCATAATCAAAATTTTAGATAAATATAAAAATTGGAAAGCTGTCGTTATTGGAGATGAACCAAGAGAAAAAATTATTTTTCATCATAAAAATTTGAAAATTTTAGGTTTTAAAACGCATGAGTTTGTTCTAAAAAATTTTAATACCTCAAGCATCTCTGTAGTGTGTTCGAGATGGAATGAACCGTTTGGTAGAACAAGTTTAGAAGCTTCTAGTAGAGGCTGTGCATTAATTATAAGCAACAAAGGAGGTTTACCAGAAACAACCAAACATGCATTAGTGTTAAATAAGCTTACAAGTGCAGAAGTATATTCCAAAATTGATTTTTTAATAAAAAACAAAAAAAACAGGGTGCTGTTACAGAAAAAAAATTACAATAATTTTAAATTTACTCATAAATATATTACAGGTTTGCAAGATATTGTACGTTTTGAAATATTGAAACCGCAAATATTTTTTTTTAATAAAATAAATAAAAATACTAAATTTAAAATATTGCATATAACAAATTTTAATGAACGTCATAATGGAAGACTTCATTATAATACAGGTAGAAGATTAAATAATGGATTTATCAGATCGGGACATAATGTTTTAGCGCTAAGCGATCGAGACATTTTAAAACAAAATAAAACATTTACAGATATTAAAGGTAAAACTTATTTAAATGACAAATTAATTAAATGTTATGAAAATTTTAAACCAAATATAATAATTTTGGGACATGCTGATAATGTATCAAATGAGACTTTAGAATATTTAAGAAATAAAGATAAGCACCTCAAGATCGCACAGTGGTTTTTGGATCCAGTAAGTAAACAAGGGCCTGATTATAAAAGAAATAGAGATCGAATAATAAGCAAATCTAATTTATGCAATTTAAATTTTTTGACAACTTCACCTAGTGCTTTAGATTTTAATTTAAAAAATTCTCTATTTATGCCTAATCCATGCGATGAAGCTTTTGAAACATTGAATAATTACAATAGAGATTGTAAATCAGATCTTTTCTTTGCTATGAGTCATGGTGTTCATAGAGGCAATCTCAAAAGCGGAAAAATTGATGATAGAGAACTTTTTATAAATAAACTAATTAAAATGAATGCAAACATTATTTTCGACCTATACGGAATGAATAATAAACAACCAATTTGGGGAGATCAATTTATTCATAATATATCAAACTCAAAAATGGGTCTTAATTTGAGTAGGGGAGAACCCGTAAAACATTATAGTAGCGATAGATTGGCTCAATTAATTGGTAATGGTTTATTGACTTTTATAGATAAAAAAACTTGTTATCATGATTTCTTTTCGGATCAAGAAATGATTTTTTATAATAACTTAAGTGATTTAACAGAAAAAATTCAAAAATATAAAAAAAATAAGTACGAAAGAAAAAAAATAGCAAAAAATGGTAAAAAAAAATATTTTAAATATTTTAACTCGAATATAGTTTCTCAATTCATCATTAATAAAAGTTTTGAATTTAAAACTACAAAAACTTACTGGGAAAAGTAAATATATATTATGCACATTTTCATCACAGGTATTGCAGGATTTTTGGGATCAAACTTAAGTGATTTCTATTTAAATAAAAAATATAAAGTTTCAGGATGTGATAATCTTGTTGGTGGCGACTTGTCTAACATTGATAGCAAAAGAGTTAATTTTTACAAGGGTGATTGTGAAAATTTAGAATTTATGACCAAAATTACTAAAGGTGTTGATGTAATTTGTCATGCGGCCGCTTATGCGCATGAAGGTTTGTCTAGTTTTTCTCCAACTTTAATTTGTAATAATAATGTAACCGGAAGTGCTTCAGTTTTCACGGCAGCTATTCGAAACAAAATTAAAAGAATTGTTTTTTGCTCATCTATGGCGAGATATGGAGATATTAAAAGTCCATTTCACGAAGAAAGTAAAATTAACCCTGTAGATCCTTATGGTGTTTCTAAAGTTGCTGCAGAAAATATTTTAAAAATTCTTTGTTCAACACATGATATTGAACATAACATAGCCGTTCCACACAATATTATAGGACCAAAACAAAAATATGATGACCCTTATAGAAACGTTGTCTCAATAATGGTAAATCTAATGTTGCAAAAAAGGCAACCAATAATATATGGAGATGGTGAACAAACTAGATGTTTTTCTGATATAGATGATTGCGTTTATTGTTTGGATAAACTTTTATTTGATAAAAATATAAAATCACAAATAGTTAATATAGGCCCTGATGAAGAATTTATTACAATTAATAAATTGTATGAAAAAATATCCAACTTAATGAAATTTAACCTAGATCCTATTTATGTCGAAGATAGACCAAATGAAGTTAAACATGCTTATTGTTCGTCAGATAAAGCAAGAAAAATACTTAATTATAATACAAATGTAAGCCTTGATATGTCTTTAAAAAAAATTATTGATTTTATAAAAAAAAATGGACCAAAAAATTTTGAATATAATTATGAACTAGAAATTGTTAACGAGAAAACCCCAGACACCTGGAAAAAGAAAATTTTCTAGATTAATTAATGTTTTCAATAATTATTCCAACTTATAATAATTTTAATTATTTATCTTTATGTTTAGAAAGTATAAAAAAAAATTCTAAATATACACATGAAATCATTTTACACGTAAATGAAGGTATTGATGGTACTCTTGATTTTGTCAAATCAAATAAAATAATTCACACATATTCATCTGAAAATATTGGTTTATGTTCAGGTGTTAATCTTGCCGCTAAAAAGGCTACCAAAGATTATATACTGTATTCCCATGATGATATGTATTTTTGTCCTGGATGGGATGATTGCTTAGAAAATGAGATATCAAAATTAAATAATAATCTTTTCTATCTTTCTGCTACTATGATCGAACAAAATTCTGGTCATTTACAATTAGATTGTGGAATTGATTATCAAAATTTTAATGAAACTGAATTATTAAATAATTTTAAAAACTTATCTTCTCATGACTTCCAAGGATCTCATTGGGCGCCACATTTAATTCACAAGAAAGTATGGAATAAAATTAATGGTTTTAGTGAGGAATTTAATCCAGGTATTGGTTCTGATCCAGATCTAAATATGAAATTATGGAAAGAAGGAGTGAGAATTTTTAAAGGTTTAGGAAAATTTAAAGTTTACCATTTTGGTTCTATATCTTTAAGAAAAAAAAATGATTTAAAGGTTAATAAAGGTTCAAATACATTTTTAAAAAAATGGGGTTTTACTCCAACTTTTTTTGTTAAGCACTATCTTCGAGGTGGAAAGTTTTCAGAAAATAAAATTATATCCTTAAAATATGATGGACCGTTGAAAAACCCTTTAAAAAATTTTTCTTATTACCTAGATTTATTTATTTCTAAAATAAAACTTTTAAAACTAATGATATTTAAATCTTAATTTTATTAAGAGCATTATTTTTGAATAAATTTGCTTCTTGAATGTATCTTCTAACCATTTGAGTGGTTTTATGTCCTGTCATAGCCATTATGTTTCTTTCCTCAGCACCAGATTCTGCCGCAGATGTTGCAAATCCAGATCTTAAGCTGTGCCCTCCATACTTATTAGGATCTAAACCTGCTAATGAAGCATATTTTTTTATAATTAATGATATGCTCTTATCTGAAATATCAAATAATCTTCCTGATTTAATTTCTGAATGTTCAATCCAATTTTTTAATGCAAGGACAGGACAAAAAGATTTGTTGTCAAAGTAGGGGATAGCTTTAATCATTCCTTCTCCTGATTGATCTGTTTTTGATCTCTTAATAAAGATTTTTACTCCTTCACTTACAAATTCTACATCATCGTAATCAATATTTACTATTTCTGATCTTCTAAAACCTCCAGCAAATCCTACCAAGATAATAGCTTTATCTCTTATTTTATTTCGTATATTTTTTGAATTTTCTGGAATAATGCAGTCAACATCTCCTGATTCATTATTGCTTAAATAACGATCTATAACATGAATTATTTGCTTTAAGTTATTGATTAATATAGGTTTTTTAGCTTTCTGATTTGTACCTTTAACCCTTTTTATACCATGCAAATTTTCCATGATTATTGGATGTTTTGTGTCTAGATAATGCCCTTTTAGCTTATGAATCACGCTTATTGAGGCTATTCTTCGCTTTAAAGTGCTAAATTTGGAGGTAGATGACAAGTGGGTTAGGTATAATGCTAATATTTTAGGTTCTGTTGGCATTGAACTAAATCCATTCTTTACACAAAATGCTGAAAAATCCTTAAAATCAGCCTTATAAGCCCTAAGAGTGTTAACAGCTTTAGAGTTCTTTAAGTTCTTTAAAGTTTCTAATTCAAGGCTTTTTATATCATTTACTAGTTCATTCATAATAACTTCCGATAACCATTAATTATCGGAAGTTATAATATAACTCATTTTTAATGTCAACTAAATAAGCTAATATGGGATATGGCAAAATACATGCTTATAGGTCTCGGAGTTGTTCTAATAGTTTTATTAACAATGAATTATTGGTCTAAACTATCTGATAAAACAAAAAACAAAACTATTGCATCAATATTTGGCTTAATAGCAATAGCTTTTGTAGTGGTTTTAGGCTTATTATTTATTTAATGATGAAGGGTACCAAATTTCAGGTAAAAGTATGGAAATACCTCAAAACTATACCAAAAGGCCAAGTAAAGACCTATAAAGAGGTCGCTATAGGCATTAATAGGCCTAAATCAGCTCGTGCAGTGGCTAATGCCTGCGCTAAGAACCCATATGCACCTCAAGTACCTTGTCATAGAGTGATTAGATCTGATGGTACCTTAGGTGGTTTCTCTAGTCCTGGAGGGACAAAAACTAAGAAAAAGCTACTAAAAAAGGAAGGTTTTCCGCTTTAAAAACTAGTAATATCAACGATTTTTGCTTATTTGACCCCTATTTGCTTGATATTTTGTAGTTTCTCTCTTCAGTTGTACTGTATATGGCTATTTCGTAAAATATACCCCTTCTATGGCCGTTTAAATGGTATATTCATTTTCTGCAAAGCTTTAGGATCTAAGCTTATCAAGTTTTTTTTTTCTCTAAAAAACACCT
>CACFKF010000026.1 GCA_902566775.1 uncultured Pelagibacteraceae bacterium
ATTTTGAATTTCTGTAGATCAATATTAAAAATTCTTTGGGCTTCGATAACTTCAAAAACTTTATTCATTAAAGTTGCAGAGTCTATGGATATTTTATAACCCATTTTCCAATTTGGGTGTTTAAAAGCATCTTTAGGTTTAATTTTTTTAAAATTTAACATAGGAAGTTTTAAAAAAGGTCCTCCTGAAGCAGTAATAAATATTTTTTCAATATTTTTTTTATTATATTGGTTCAATAATGACCAAATTGAAAAATGCTCTGAATCAATAGGAATAAATTCAGTTCTGTATTTTTTTAAATTTTTTTGAATTAAATTCCAACCGCAAATTATAGATTCTTTATTTGCTATAGCTATAGTTTTTGTAAGTTTGATCATATCTAGCGTTGGTTTTAAACCTGCTAAACCAGAAATTGCTGACATCGTAAAATCAATTTTATTGTTAAATTTATTTTTAAATGATTCAAAATTGTTAAAAATATTTATATTTTTATTTTTCAATTTTTTTTTAAGATTAAAAAATTTTTTTTTATTATTAATAATTAAATTACGAACTTTAAGCTCTTTAGATTGCTTTAATATTTCTTTGTAATTGTTATTAGTGGTTAATAAAACTATATCAAAATTTTTTTTATCTTTTTTGATTACATTTATGGTAGATTTTCCAATCGATCCGGTTGATCCTAGTATTGCAATCTTTTTTCTCATAAACTACAAAGATAAATTAATAATATATTAATAATAACAGACCTAAAGGTAATCCAAACAATATACCATCAATTCTATCTAATAAACCTCCATGACCTGGTAATATTGTTCCTGTATCTTTAACTTTAGCTTTTCTTTTAAAATAAGAAATCAAAAGATCTCCCAATTGACAAGCTAGAGAAATAATTATTGTTAATAAAACTAGGTAAATATTTATTGAATTTTCGTATTTATCATAAATACTGAAAATAAAAATAGGTATTATAGAAAATAAAAATGAACCTATACAACCAGATACAGTTTTATTGGGACTAATTTTGGTTAATTTTTTACCACCAATACTTTTACCAACAACATATCCTCCGATATCAGAAAAAATGCAAACTAGTAAAATAAATATGTTTAATTCTATTCCTTGATTATAAAGTTCGTATGCTGAATAAATAAATAATAATAAATATAAAAAAAAAATTATACTAATATAGTATTTTAAATATTCTTTTTTTTTCCAAATTTTATTTATTAAATCGTTAAATTCAAAAAAAACAATAATAGAGGCTATTGTAATCAAAATAAGCCAAGAATGTATGTTTAAAAAAAGGCACACTAACAAAATAACAGATAAAGCAATAGATGTTACTATTCTTTTTGATAAGTTTTTAGTCATTAAATATTACCAAAGTTTCTTTTAGTTTTTTTAAATTTTAATAAAATTTTATTATAATCATTTACAGTAAAATCTGGCCAAAGTTTTTTTACAAAAAAAATTTCAGAATATGCGGTTTGCCATAAAAGAAAGTTGCTTAGTCTATTGGTATTGCCAGTTCTTATTAATAAGTCTGGATCAGGTGTGCCATTTGTGTATAAATTTTTTATTAAATTCGACTCAGTGATTGGAATTTTTTTTTTAACAATCAAATTCATCGCATTAATTAACTCAAATTTTGATCCATAGTTTAAAGCTAAATTTAATTGTAAAATTTTATTTTTTTTTGTTAAATTTTCCGAATTCAATAAAATATCGAAAATTCTTTTTGAAAAAGCTTTTTTATTTCCAATAATTTTTATTTTAACTCCTTTGTTATGCAAATCGTGAATTTTTTTATTGAAAAATTCTTCTAACAAATAAAAAAGAAAATTTATTTCTTTTTTTGGTCTTTTCCAATTTTCTGTTGAGAAAGCGTAAAGTGTAAGATATTTAATTTTTTTTTTAACAGTTTGCTTGATTATTTTTTCTACAGTAAATAAACCTTCTCTATGGCCAAAGTTTCGTGATTTTTTATTTTTTATACCCCAACGACCGTTTCCATCCATAATGATGGCAACATGCTTAATAGGATTCATATTGTCATTATTTCTTTTTCTTTTGAAACTACCTTGTCATCAATTTTTTTTATATGATCGTCCGTAAATTTTTGTACTATTTTTTCAAATTTTTTCTCTTCATCTTCACTTATTTCTTTTGATTTTAGCATTGCCTTTAGTTGATCATTCGCTTCTCTTCTAATATTTCGAATTGAAACTTTACATTTCTCACCCATAGTTTTAATCATTTTTTTTATTTCACTTCTCCTTTCTTCGTTAAGATCTGGAATTGGCAATCTAATAAGTTGTCCATCAATCTGTGGGTTTAGTCCTAAATCTGATTTTTTTATAGCTGAATCAATTAATGTAACATTATTCAAATCCCATACCTGTATTGATATAGTTCTTGCTTCTGGAGTTGTTATTGTTCCAAGTTGATTTATTGGCATTTTTTGTCCATACACATCAACTCTAATTAAATCTAGCATGTTTGAATTTGCCCTTCCTGTTCTTAATGAAGCAAGCTCTTTGGTAAAAACCTCAAAGGTTTTATCCATTTTTTGACTATATGTTTTATCATTAAACATTTATTCACCAATTTTTAATCTATAAAAATCTTTTATTTTTAAATCACTAAAGTTTAGCTTTTTTACTATATCACGAACTTTACTTTTTGGCTCCATAACCCATGGTTGAGACATTAGAGAATTTTCCTCTTTAAATTTATTAATCTTTCCTAAACTTATTTTTTTAACTATATCGTCAGATTTTCCTGTATTTTTTAGCTCCTCAGAAATTAATGCAATTTCTTTATCTAAGGTATTTTTATCTATACCACTAGGTTCTATAGCAATAGGGTTTGATGCAGCAATATGCATGCATAATTGTTTACCAAAAGACTTTAATTCTTTTGTATCATTTTTTGTTTCCAAGGAAACAATCACTGCAAGTTTAGACAAATTGTCTTTAACTATAGTATGTAAGTAATTAAAATTTTTAGTCCCTTCTTGATTAAAAGTTTTCGCTCTACCGATAGTAATCTTTTCACCTATTTTTGAAATAAGAGAAACTAAATTTGTATTAACTGATTCAGAATTTTTCATTTTAGAATCTTTTAATTTTTCCAAATTTGAATTCATTAAATTATTAATCTCACTAATTTCTTTAACAAAATTAATAAAATCATTATTTTTGGCGACAAAATCTGTCTCACAATTGATTTCTATTATTGATTTTTTTTTTTCATCTCCACTTACTGCAATAACTCCCTCTTTAGCAACACGTGACATTTTTTTTGAAGCTTTAGAAATTCCTTTTACTCTTAATATTTCTGCTGCTTTTTCTAAATCTCCTTTAGCTTCTTCTATAGCAATGCCACAATCTTTAAAACCTGCACCTGTGGATTGTCTTAGTTGCTTAATTTTGTCCAAGTTAGGCATGTTAATTTAAATCAGATTTTTTTATTTTTTTATCTTTCTTGATTTCTTCTTTTTTATTATCTGATTTTTGAGAGATTTTTTTTTCTTCTATAATTGGGGTTTTAGGTGTTTCATTTTTTGCATTTAATATTGTTTCTTTTAATAAATTACAATACAGATCAATAGATCTTCTAGCATCATCGTTTCCAGGAATTGGAAAATCAATTCCTTCAGGATCAGAATTTGTATCTAGTATTGCGATTATAGGAATTCTTAGCTTAATAGATTCTTTAATGGCTAAAGATTCATAATTAGTATCAATAATAAATACCAAATCAGGAATTTTTTTCATTTCCGATATTCCGCCAAGAGATCTTTGTAATTTATCTCTTAAAACTGTCATTTTTAATAATTCTTTTTTAGTGAAACCTCTATTTTCAGCAACCAAGTCTGAATTAATTTTTTCCAATTTCTTTATGGAATTAGATATTGTTCCCCAATTAGTTAGCATGCCTCCTAACCATCTATAATTCACATAATACTGACCAGTTTCTTTAGCTAAAGCTGATATTGACTCTGAAGCTTGTTTTTTTGTTGATATAAAAAGAATTTTACCATTGTTAATAATGGTATTGTAAACTTTTTCAAGAGCCACATTAGCTAATTCTAATGTTTGTGTAAGATCTATAATATGTATAGAGTCTCTTTTTCCAAAAATATATTTTTTCATTTTTGGATTCCATCTTAATGTTTTATGGCCCAGATGAACGCCAGCTTCTAGTAATTGATGAATAGTTATAGTAGGTATCTTCATATTTATTCCCGGTTATGCCACCACAATTATTTCCATTTAAGGACCGGAGGTATAAAACCAGAAATTGTGTGCGTGTTAATTTAGACGATTGTTTACAAATTTATTCATCCTAAAACAAGTTTTTTTTAGTTAATTATGGTTGAAATATCCTTGTTTTTAATCAAATTTATAGATTTTCTGTCAGTTTGGCGTTTATTTTTTAGTTTGAAGACTAGTTTTTCATCATGATTATTAAGTTCTATCTCAACTTCTGAAGTTCCATTATTGTTTACTAGTTTTTTTGAAAGTTCTTTTAAATTATCAACATTTTTTAAATTAAATTTAACACGATTTATTGGGTTGTTTAGTAAATTCTTAATTCCTGCGATTTTTTTAACATTTATTCGTTTAAATCTATTTTCTTCATCAGCTGTATTTTTAGTTAGTGTTATGATTAAAGAATTTCCTTCTATGAGCAGATCTCTATTTAAATCTAAAGTATCAGAAAAAATAAATAGTTCAAAAACGCTGCTTAAATCAGTACATTTAATAATTGCATAGGAATTTCCTTTTTGAGTTTTTTTTTCTTGAATTTTTAATAAAGTGGCAGCAATATTTGAATCTTTGATATCTTTTTTTAAATTAAAATCGCTAAAATTAACAATTTTATATTCTTCAAAAATTTCTTTAAACTGATTTAATGGATGATCAGAAATAAAAAATCCGACTGATTCAAATTCTTTTGAAAGTCTTTCTTCAAAGTGCCAATCCTCAATTTTTTCTAAAAAATCTTCTGTATTTTCACAACTATCATCAAAAAGATTTATTTGATTTGCTATTTTATTTTCAAAAATATTTTTTGACTTAAGTATTATATTTGGTATTGAATTATAAATGGATTGTCTATTGCTAGTCATATCGTCAAAAGCTCCTGCCTTTACCAATCCTTCAAGCTGAAGTTTATTAATATCATTGGGATTAACTCTACTAACAAAATCGCTTATTGATTTAAAAATTCCATTTTTATCTCTTTCTTTAACTATATTTTTAACTGCCTCAAATCCTACATTTTTTAAAGCTCCAAGTGCATAATAAAAATTATCCTTATTAGACTTAAAATCTGCATAACATTTATTTATATCTGGTCTAATTATTTTTATATTTAATCTTTTTAACTCTTCATAAAATTCACTTAACTTATTTTGATTAGATAGATCCATTGTCATCGAAGCTGCAAAAAACTCGTTAGGAAAATGAGTTTTAAGATATGCAGTTTGGTAAGCAATAACTGCATAAGCTGCAGCATGACTCTTATTAAAACCATATTCTGCAAAAGGTTCGATTTTAAGAAAAATATTTGCCGCAATATCTTTTCTAATTCCATTTTTTACTGCACCATCAATAAATCTTTGTTTCTGTTTTTCTAACTCTGCTCTTTTTTTCTTTCCCATAGCTCTTCTAAGAATATCTGCTTCTCCTGCTGTAAACCCTGATAATTTTTGTGCAATTTGCATAACTTGTTCTTGATATATAATTACACCATATGTAGGTTTTAGAATTTGCTCGAGTCTTGGATGTAAATAATCCGGATTAATTTTTCCATGTTTGCAATCATTATAAATTGGAATATTGCTCATTGGTCCAGGCCTATAAAGTGCAACTAAAGCTATAATGTCTTCTAAATCTGTAGGTTTCATTTGCATAAGAGCCTCCCGCATTCCAGCACTTTCTAACTGAAATAATCCAACAGTTTTACCAGAAGATAAAAGTTCAAAAACTTTTTTGTCATCAAAATTAATTTTTTTAATATCGAAATTTTCATCAAATTTTCTTATCAATTTTTGCGTATTGTTTATTACAGTAAGTGTTTTAAGACCTAAAAAATCAAATTTTATTAAACCAGCATTTTCTGCTGAATACATGTCAAATTGTGTTGAGGGAAGCAACAAATCAGCAGAACTATCTTTGTATAGAGGTACAGTTTTTGTTAAATTTTTATCAGCTATAACTACACCAGCTGCATGAGTAGCAACATTACGATTTAATCCTTCAAGTTTTAAAGAAAATTCGCTTAATTTTTTTACTCTTGGATCTTCTTTTATTAATTTTTGCAGTCTAGGTTCTCTACTAATGCATTCGCTTAAACTCATTGGTCTTGAAGGGTCAAAAGGAATCATTTTAGATATACTATCAACAAAGCCATACGGTAAGCCTATTACTCTTCCAACATCA
>CACFKF010000027.1 GCA_902566775.1 uncultured Pelagibacteraceae bacterium
GTTCTAACAAAATCATAGGAATTGAAGAAATAAACAAGTTATTAAAGGGTGAATTTAATTTAATTCAAGCAAAAGAAAGAATTTTTATTAAAACTAGACAATATGCCAAGAGGCAAACTACATGGGCAAGAGGGCAAATGACGTCTTGGAAAAAAATTAATCCTAACAATCTAAGCTTAACATTAAAAAAATTAAAATAATTTAGCTCTTAAACTTGACCAATTAGTACATGTTCAGCTAGATTGCATGAATGTCAAAATTGTATTCAGGCGCTGAAATTGTATTTAAATGCTTGGAAGACCAAGGAGTGGAATTTGTTTTTGGTTATCCCGGTGGAGCAGTTCTACCAATTTATGATGAATTAAAAAATTTTAGTTTTTTAAAACATATTTTAGTTCGTCATGAGCAAGGAGCTGGTCATGCTGCAGAAGGTTATGCAAGATCATCTGGAAAGCCAGGAGTCCTTATAGTTACTTCAGGTCCAGGAGCAACAAATGCAGTTACTGCTTTAACAGATGCATACATGGATTCCGTTCCTTTAGTTTGTATTTCAGGACAAGTTCCAACACACTTAATCGGAACTGATGCTTTTCAGGAGTGCGACACAACAGGAATAACAAGACCATGCACAAAACATAATTGGTTAGTCAAAGACATTAACGAATTGGAAAAAACAATTCACAAAGCTTTTGAAGTTGCTACAACTGGAAGACCTGGTCCAGTATTGGTTGATATTCCAAAAGATGTTCAATTTCAAAAAACAAGTTACACAAAATTTGTAAAACAAAAAAAGCTAAATGGCAAAGTTCATAACCAATTTTCACAAAATGATATTGATGAATTGATAAAACTAATGAACAAAGCATCTAAACCAATTTTTTATACCGGAGGGGGCGTTATAAACTCTGGACCGAAAGCAAGTGAACTTTTAAGAGAATTAGTTAATACAACAGGTTTTCCTATTACAACAACTTTACAAGGACTTGGATCTTATCCAGGTGAAGATAGTCAGTTTTTAGGAATGCTTGGCATGCATGGTTCTTATGAAGCAAACAATGCAATGCATGATTGTGATTTAATGATAAATATTGGTGCAAGATTTGATGACCGAATAACAGGAAAGATTGATGAATTTTCACCTAAATCAAAAAAAGTTCATATAGATATAGATCCATCTTCAATAAATAAAAATGTTAAAGTGGACTTACCAATTATAGGAGATGTTGCTGAAGTTATTGCTTCAACAATTAAAACTATAAAAAAAACAAAACCTAATTTTGCAAAATCTAATAAACAAAAGATTTCTAAATGGTGGGAAAAAATTCAAAAATGGAGATCAATAAATTCTTTTGACTTTGTTAATAGTACTGAAACTATAAAGCCCCAGTACGCTGTTCAAAGACTTTATGAATTAACAAAAAATAAGGATACATATATAACAACCGAAGTTGGTCAACATCAAATGTGGGCAGCTCAACATTATAAATTTGATAAACCTAATCGCTGGATGACCTCAGGCGGCTTGGGCACAATGGGTTATGGATTACCAGCAGCGGTTGGAGTTCAAGTGGCACATCCAAAAAAACTAGTTATTGATATTGCAGGTGAAGCTTCCGTTTTAATGACGATGCAAGAAATGTCTACTGCAGTTCAATATAGTTTGCCAATTAAAATTTTTATTTTGAACAATGAATACATGGGTATGGTTAGACAATGGCAAGAACTTCTTCATGATAAAAATTATTCTGAAAGTTATACAGCGGCACTACCTGACTTTGTTAAGTTAGCCGAAGCTTATGGTTGTGTCGGAATAAGAGCCACAAGACCTGAAGAATTGGATGATAAAATTATTGAAATGATCAACACAGATAGGCCAGTAATATTTGATTGTTTGGTTGATAAAGAAGAAAATTGTTTTCCCATGATACCATCGGGAAAACCGCACAATCAGATGCTTTTGGGACCAAACGATAAAAAAGGAAAAAAAATAACTGGGAAAGGAAAAACTTTAGTTTAATGACAAGATCAAGATCAGCTTATAGTGTTCCAGGAAGACAAGGAAAATTTGATACACATATAATTGTAGTATGGGTAGATAATGAAACTGGAGTTTTAGCTAGAGTTGTTGGTTTATTTTCTGGTCGTGGCTACAATATTGAATCTTTGGCAGTTGCTGAAATAGATTCTAAATTAAATATTTCGCGAATTACAATAGTGACTACTGGAACACCACAAGTGATAGAGCAAATAAAATTGCAATTAAAAAAACTTGTACCAGTTCACAAAGTAGCAGATTTTAGAAGAGAGGATAAAAATGTAATTTTCAAAGAAATGGCTTTATTTAAGGTGGTTGGCAATAACTTTAAAAAAGAAAAGGCCTTAAAAGCTTGCAAAAAGTATAATCCAGTCATATTGGACAAGACAAAAAAATCATACGTGATACAAATAACCGCTTTAAGAAGAGAAATAATGCTCCTCCACCAGTTAAAGTTAAACCCATATCTACTAGATCAGCTGACAATTCTGGGGGTGTGTTTTCCAAAGCATCTTTAATTCCATTTACCATCTCACGTAATATTCCAGAAAGCGCTTCCGAACTATCCTCTTCAGTTATATTCACTTCTTTTGGAGTTCCAGATCTAAGATCTCTACCTTTTACTGGATAAGTGTTATTGTTCGTTGGTATAGCTGTGCCAATTTCTTTTTTTATTTTTTCTGCTGAACTATCTCCAATTAATAAATTGTATTCTTTTCTCATGTAATCTTTTAGCGCACCATCCATTGCATCGCCTGCTATTCTTAGAGATTTTGAATAAACAACTCCGCCCAAAGATAAAACCGCTACTTCGGTTGTTCCACCACCAATATCAACTACCATAGATCCTGTTGCTTCAGATATTGGCAAATTTGCACCTATTGCAGCCGCAATAGGTTCTTCGATTAACTGGACTCTTCTAGCACCTGCAGCCAAGGCACTATCTTGAATGGCTTTTCTTTCAACTGGAGTTGAGCCGGTAGGAACGCAAATTAAAATTCTAGGATTTGCAAAAGTACTTCTTTTATGAACTTTTTTTATAAAGTGCTTTATCATTTCCTCTGTTACAATAAAGTCTGCAATAACTCCGTCTCTTAAAGGTCTTATAGCACTAATATTTCCAGGAGTTCTGCCCAGCATAGTTTTTGCTTCATCACCCACTGCCAAAACAGATTTTTTTCCCTTTTCTTCGACTACAGCAACAACTGATGGTTCGTTTAATACTACTCCTTGTCCTTTAAGAACAACTAATGTATTTGCCGTTCCTAGATCTATTGCCATATCTTGGCTCCAGATTTTTGATATGCCACCTAAAATTCCCATTTTATATTCCTTTCAATTGTTTAGATTCAGTTTGTTTTGTTTCACTATTATCGGGCGCAAAATTTCTCTTTCTTTTTATAATCATTTTGTTTAATGCATTAATGTAAGCATTTGCTGATGCAACCAAAGTGTCTGTATCGGCTGCTTGACCAACTGTAGTTTTACCTTCTTCTTCGATCCTAACACTTACTGTTGCTTGTGCATCTGTTCCTTCTGTTACTGCGTGAACTTGATAAAGTTGTAATTTAACATCATGAGGATAAAGTTTTCTAATAGATTTAAATATTGCATCAACTGGTCCATCGCCTGTCTCAGAAGCTTTTTTAATTTCTCCATAAACTTCTAACGTCATCTCAGCCCTTTGCGGTTCACCTGTTCCTGCAAAAACTTTCAAAGATTTTAATGTGATTACATTATCATCTTTAATTAAGCTATCGTCTACCAAAGCTGATATATCTTCGTCGTAAACATGTTTTTTTTTATCAGCTAAAACTTTAAATTTACCAAATGCGCTTTCAATTACATCGTCTGTCAAATCTACATATCCCAGACTTACTAATTTATCTTTAAACGCATGTCTTCCTGAATGTTTTCCCATTACAAGAGATGTTTGTTTAACGCCAACACTTTCTGGTGTCATAATTTCATAAGTATTTCTGTTTTTAAGCATTCCATCTTGATGAATACCTGCTTCATGCGCAAAAGCATTTTTACCTACTATTGCTTTGTTGAATTGAACAGGAAAACCAGTTGCGTTGGAAACTATTTTCGAAGCTTTACTTAATAAAGTTGTATTTATGCCAGTTGAGTAAGGCATCAAATCGCTTCGTGTTTTCATTGCCATAACTACTTCTTCAAGAGCAGCATTGCCTGCTCTTTCTCCAATTCCATTAATTGTACATTCTATTTGTCTAGCACCTGCTTGAACACCTGCTAAAGAATTAGCGACGGCTAAACCTAAATCATTATGACAATGTGTAGATAAAATTGCTTTATCTATATTTGGCACTTTGTTTAACAAAGTTTGAATAATTTTTGTAAACTCAGAGGGCACTGTATAGCCAACTGTGTCCGGAATATTAATTGTTTTGGCTCCACATTTAATTGCGAGTTCAACTGTTTTACACATATAATCCATATCTGTTCTGGTTCCGTCTTCGCACGACCATTCAACATCATCTGTGAATTTTCTTGCGTAAGTAACATGCTCTTTAATAGATTCATAAACCTGCTCTGGTGTTTTATTCAATTTATGCTTCATATGTAAAGGACTAGTGGAAATAAAAGTATGAATTCTAAACCTCTGTGCATGCTTTAAAGCTTCATAGCATCTGTCGATATCTTTTTTTGAATGTCTTGATAAACCTGCTGGAATAGATTTTTTTAATATTTTGCTTATTTCTGATACAGCTTCAAAATCTCCTGGGGACGCTATGGGAAATCCAGCTTCAATTATATCTATCCCTAATTCATCAAACACTCTTGCAATTTGGATTTTTTCTTCCAAACTCATTGACGCGCCAGGT
>CACFKF010000028.1 GCA_902566775.1 uncultured Pelagibacteraceae bacterium
ATTTATTTATTTTTCCTTCTTTATTTTGTTCATTTGAATTTTCTAATCTTTTTATCTCATCTATGACGTTTTGTTTTCTTATTTTATACATAGTAATTTCTTCAATTTGTTTAGTTAGTTCTGTAGGATTTTTTTCATAGACATGAGTGTATTTTAATTTTATTTTTGATTCAGAAATAGCATTTTCAATTTCTTCTTTAAAATCAGAATTTGGAATTAAAAAAATTGTTTTATTAATTTTATTTATTTTTTTAAACTTCATTATTGTTTTTATTTGTGAGCTTGCATTAATTCCAGCACTTATAATATTTTTAGGATCTTTAATATTTTTGTTTGTAAGAGATAAAAAAATCATTTCTTTTAACTCATCTAAATAAATAAGATTATTATTAAATATAGGACCAATAACTACTTTAACTCCTTCAAGCCTAAGTTCTTTTGCAGCCTCCAAAGTTTTAATTGGATCATTTTCTGTATCTTTAGGAAATATTTGAATATTTGGATTATCAATTTTATTTATTGCTAGTCTTACAGACTTTATTATAGATTTTCCTATATCACTTTGTTTCCCAGATAATGGGATTAACAAACCAATTTTTATTTCTTCTTGAGCTTGCAATTTTTGCAGATTAAAAGCCAAAATAAAAATTAATAGTACTATAATTTTGGATGATATTTTCATTTTGGTGATAATATTATAATGATTATAATTTCATGATTCCATTACCAGATACAATAAAAAACAAACTTAATTATGGCTTATATATCGTTTCTACGCCAATTGGAAATTTGAGCGATATAACTATAAGAGCTCTAAATATATTAAAGGATTCAGATTATATTCTTTGTGAAGATACTAGGACATCAAAAAAACTATTAGAAAAGTATAAAATTAAGTCAAAATTAATATCAAACCATAGATTTAATGAAACAAAGAACTTAAACAAAATAATAGAGCTTCTTCAATCTGGAAAAATTATATCATTGATATCTGATGCGGGTACCCCAACCATTTCAGACCCTGGAAAAATTATTATAAATGAATGTATAAAAAATAAAATTAATATCTATCCCATTCCAGGACCTTCAGCAGTATCAACTGCAGTTTCTATAAGTGGTTTTTCTGAAAAATATTTTTTTTATGGTTTTTTTCCTAATAAAAAAAAAGATTTAAATAATGACTTAAAAAGTTTATCAAATATTAAAGGATCAATAGTTTTTTTTATTTCTCCAAATAAAATCAATGACTCCATAGAATATCTAAAGACTTTTTTTTTAGGAAGAAAAATTTTAATTGGCCGTGAAATGACTAAATTTTTTGAGGAATATATAAGGACAAATATAGATGATTTAAAACCTTTTCAAAAAACTCCGAAAGGAGAATTGACAATAGTGATTTCTGAGAATAATAATAATTTAATAACTTTGAGTGATATAGATAAAAAAAAAATAAAAAAAATGATAAAAAACTCAAGTGTAAAAGATATTGTTAATCTAATAACAAAAAACAAAAAAATATCAAAAAAAGAAGTATATAATTATTGTTTAAGCATAAAAAAATGAAATCAAAAATTTTTAATATCCTTTTTATTTTATTGTTGACTAACAGTTGTGTTGGCACTGGTTCCCAAGGAGTTTTTGGAACTGGTGTCACTATTGCTTTAGATCCAAGATCCTTAGGGACACAAATAGATGATTCTATAATGCAAAAAAATTTATCTGCAAGGTTAGCTTTAAAGGATAAATATTATTTATTATCCGTAAAAGTAAAAGTAATTGATGGAAGAATATTTATTACAGGAAAAGTTGATGATCCAGAAGAAAAATTAATAATAACAAAACTGGCATGGGAAACAAAAGGAACAAGATCAGTGAAAAATGATATTAGGATAAAAGAAGAGTTTAGTTTTAAACAGTCAGCAAAAGATTTATTAATAACTTCACAATTAAGAACTGCAATAATTTTTAACAAAAAAATAAAAGCATCAAATTTTCAGATTGATACATATAAAAAAAAGATTTATATTTATGGTATTGCATTTACATCAGATGAAAGAAAAGAAGTAATTAAGGAAGCAAAAGAAATATTAGATGTTGAAGGTGTAATTGCTAGTGTTTTGTTAGTTGAAGATTTAAGAATTCAAAAAAATTAATTTTTTTTGCCATAGTTTATCACTCCTGCAGAATAAGCAGCAACAGAAGCTAGATTTAATATATCTGATGTCGAAGATCTTAGTGGAGCAATTTCGATTGGCTGTGCCAGACCTATTAGTAGTGGACCTATAACTTTTGCACCACCTAAAGTTTTCATCATTTTAAATGATATAGCAGCACTGTGTTGTCCAGGCATAACTAATATATTTGCGTTTCCTACAATTCCGGAAAAAGGATATAGCTCCTGGTATTCCTCACTTAATGCAACATCTGGCTGCATATCCCCATCAAATTGAAAATCAACTTTTTTGTCTTGTAATATATCTACAGCGTCTCTTATATGTTTCGTTCTGCTTGTTACTGGTTGTCCAAAAGTTGAATGAGATAAAAAAGCAACTTTTGGGTTAAAACCAAACAACCTCACTACTCTTGCAGCAGATATCGCTATATCTGAAAGTTGTTCTGAACTTGGATATTCATGTACAGCTGTATCAGCTATAAATACTGTCTTTCCTTTATTTACAATCATGTTTAATCCAAACATTATTTCACCTGGTCTTGAGTCAACAACTTTTGTAATTTTTTCTAAAGATGAAGAATATTTTCTACTGTTTCCAGTAACCATTGCATCAGCATCACCACAGGAAACCATACAAGATCCCCAGATAACTCTGTCATTTCTAACCATGCGATCGCAATCTCTTTCTAATAAACCTTGTTCTCTTTGAAGTTTTTTAAATAAAAAATTTGCATATTTTTCTCTTTTTTTGCTATCTGTAGAATTGGTTATTTCGATATTAAAGTTTTCACTTAATCCAATTTCTTTAAGTCTTTCTTTTATTTTTTCTTTTTTTCCAACTAAAACAGGAATACCTAAACCACCATTTTTGAATGCTATAGCTGCTTTTAAAGTATTTTCATCTTCTCCGTCAGCAAAAACAACTTTTTTTTTTGTTTTTTTAATTTGATTATTAATTCCCTGAAGAATTGTAACTGAGGGATCTAATCTTTGTTTTAGTTTTTCTTTATAAAGTTCAAAATCTTCTATTTTTTTTCTTGCAACCTTACTTTTGATAGCAGCTTTTGCTACGGCCACTGGAATAACACTAATTAATCTAGGATCAAAGGTTGAAGGAATGATATATTCTTTACCATATTTAGGTCTTTCTCCTCCTCCCATAGCAGCAGCTACTTCGTCAGGAACATCTTCTCTCGCTAATGCTGCAATTGCATTTGCAGCTGCAATTTTCATTTCTTCATTTATAGTTTTAGCTCTAACATCAAGAGCACCTCTAAATATATATGGAAATCCAAGTAAATTATTTACTTGATTTGGATAATCAGATCTTCCTGTTGCTACTATAGCATCCTTTCTCACTTCGCTTACTTCTTCAGGGGTAATTTCAGGATCAGGATTTGCGCATGCAAAAATTATAGGATTTTTAGTCATACTCTTAACCATTTTTTTTGTTAGAATGCCCTTAGCCGATAAGCCTAAAAATACATCAGTTCCTTTAATTGCTTGTTCTAAAGTTCTATTTTTTGTATTGATTGCATGAGCTGATTTCCAATGGTTTAAATTATCTCTACCTTTATAAATAACTCCCTTTCTATCAATCATTGTAATATTTTCTTTGGGAGCACCATTCTTCATAAACAAGTCAGAACAAGCTATTGCTGAAGCACCTGCTCCATTTATGACTATCTTTATTTTTTTTATCGATTTTTTTGATATATCCAAAGCATTTATAAGAGCTGCTGTGGTTATGATTGCAGTTCCATGTTGATCATCATGAAATACAGGAATGTCTAGTTTTTCTTTTAATTTTTTTTCTATAATAAAACAATCTGGTGCAGCAATATCTTCTAAATTAATTCCGCCAAAGCTTTTAGAAAAATTTATAATGCTTTTAATAATTTCTTCAGTATTTGAATTCTCTATTTCTAAATCTATTGCGTCTATATCTGCAAAACGTTTAAATAATACTGCTTTTCCTTCCATTACGGGTTTAGATGCCAATGCACCTAAATTACCCATACCAAGAATTGCTGAACCATTACTTATTACAGCAACCAAGTTTCCTTTGGTTGTATAATCATATGCAGCTTCAGGATTTTTAGCTATTTCTCTCACAGGAGCTGCCACCCCAGGAGAATATGCAAGAGCCAAATCTCTCTTTGTGGTCATAGGCTTTGATGAAACAATTTCTATTTTTCCTGATTTATTAGAATTATGAAACTCTAATGCCTCTTTATCAGTGTAATGGTCTATTTTAGTTTTTTTCATTTAATGTAATAAAGGTATACAATTGAAGCGATTTTAAGACTAATATGATTTATGAACTTATTTAAGTCAACAACCACATTTAGTTTTTTTACAATAATCAGCAGAATCCTTGGTTATATAAGAGATATTTTAATTGCAATTTTTCTTGGTTCAGGACCTTTAGCTGATGCTTTTTTTGTTGCTTTTAGAATTCCTAATACATTTAGGAGATTGTTTTCCGAAGGAACATTTAACGCTGCTTTTGTTCCAAGTTACGCATCTGAGCTAGCAAACGGAAAAGATCAATCAGAAAAATTTGCCACAAGTGTATTTAGTTTGTTGATCATAAGTCTGTTTTTTATTGTTTTAATTATTGAAATATTTATGCCACTATTTGTGTTTCTTATTGCTCCTGGATTTACTGGCAATGAAAGTAA
>CACFKF010000029.1 GCA_902566775.1 uncultured Pelagibacteraceae bacterium
CATTTCAAGCCAATTTAATTTATGTGACTAATTTTTTATTATTTTTGGTTGCTTTTTTTAGATTTTATATACCAATGATAAATTATGAAATTTTATTAATTATTAATTGTTTTTTCTTATTATTAATTTTTTTTTCTTCAATTTATTATATTAAAAAATTTAGTTTTTCCGAAAATTATTTAATGATGATTACTGGTTGTATAATTTTTTATCCGGCTTGTTTTGTTGAAAGTCCAATACACGTTATTTTAATGGGCGTGACAATGCATTACACTCAATATTTATATTTAACAAATTTTGTATATAAATCACGCATTCAAAGCTTTAACCAAAATGATCAAAATAATAAAAAAAGCATATATAGTTTTTTTTTAATTATAATTATTTATTCTATTATAATGACTTTTTTTTCATCAATGGGGAAAGTTAACCAAAGTTTTTTGAAAGAATTAATTTTTATTCCAATTTTAGGTCAAATGTTACATTTTTATCTTGATTCACAGATATGGAAATTTAGCGAAAATCATAATAGAGAAAATACTCTTAAGTATTTAAAAAAGATTATAAATTGATTTTTTGAACTTTATAAATTAAACATTTAAAATAATGGATTTTATAAAAGAAGTATGGGATTATTTTAAAGAAAGAAAAAAATATTGGCTTATTCCAATTGTTTTAATTTTAATGATAATGGGAGGCTTAATCATTGTAAGTCAAGGAACAACGATAGCTCCATTTATATACACCATATTTTAAAAACTAATGTCATACACTCTTGGCATTTCTGCTTTTTATCATGATAGTGCAGCAACTTTAATCTATGAAGGAAAAATTATTGCTGCAGCTCAAGAAGAGAGATTCACAAGAATAAAACACGATTCAAATTATCCATATAACGCAATCAAATTTGTTTTAAATTTTGCAAATTTAAAACTTAGCGATGTCGATAGTATTGTTTTTTATGAAAAGCCTTTTTTAAAATTTGAAAGATTATTAGAAACTTATGTGGCTTTTGCGCCCAAAGGTTTTATACAATTTGTAAAGGCAGTACCATTGTGGTTAAGAGAAAAACTTTTTCAGAAAAAGATGTTAATGAATTTGCTGAAACAAAATCAAGAAAGTTTTAATAATGAAGAAAAAATATTATTTTCAGAACATCACCTGAGCCATGCTGCAAGTGCCTTTTTTCCTTCACCTTTTAAAGAAGCTATAGTATTAACTGCAGATGGAGTTGGAGAATGGGCAACAACGACAGTTGCCATTGGAAAAGGCAAAGATTTAGAAATAAAAAAAGAAATACATTTTCCGCATTCGTTAGGTCTTCTTTATTCTGCATTTACTTATTTTGCAGGATTTAAAGTTAATAGTGGGGAATATAAGTTAATGGGCTTAGCGCCTTATGGGGAACCTAAATATTATGACAAAATTTTAAATAATTTAATTGATGTTAAGGAAGACGGTAGTTTTAGACTAGACCAAAGTTATTTTAATTATGCTACAGGCTTAACAATGACTAACCAAAAATTTCATGATTTGTTTGGTGAAAACCCAAGAGATCCAAATAATGAAAAAATAACAGAATTTCATATGGATATTGCAGCATCAATACAAAAGGTTACTGAGGAGATAATGTTAAAATTGTCAAAATCTTTGAAGGAGGAGTATAAAATTAACAATTTATGTTTGGCTGGCGGTGTAGCACTAAATTGTGTAGCAAATGGAAAAATAATAAAAGAAAAAATATTTGAAAATATTTGGATACAACCAGCGGCAGGAGATGCCGGAGGTTCTTTAGGTGCAGCTCTAGCTTTTTGGCACCTAGAATTAAAAAAGGATAGAGACAACAACCCAAAAGATGCAATGCATGGTTCTTATTTAGGACCCGAATACTCTCAAGAAAACATTGAAAAAGAATTAAAAAATTTGGGAGCAAAATTTGAAGTTTTAAATGATAAAGATGTAATTGAAAAAACTTCAGATAGTTTGACCAAAGGTCATGCGGTAGGTTGGTTTCAAGGTAGAATGGAATTTGGTCCTAGAGCTTTAGGAGGAAGATCAATCTTGGGTGATGCTAGATCTGAGTCTATGCAAAAAAATCTTAATCTTAAAGTTAAATACAGAGAAAGCTTTAGACCTTTTGCACCTTCAGTTCTAAGAGAAGATTTACAGGATTGGTTTGAATTAAATTGTGATAGTCCATATATGTCGCTTGTAGCAAACATAGATTCCAAAATAAAAAATGATATGTCAAATGATGAAAAAAAACTTTTTGGAATTGAAAAATTAAATATCAAAAGATCTGAAATACCAGCTGTTACTCATGTTGATTATTCAGCAAGAATACAAACTGTACATAAAGAAACAAATCATAGATATTATGAATTAATAAAAAACTTTAAGGAAAAAACAAATTGCCCAGTTATTGTAAATACATCTTTTAATGTTAGAGGTGAACCAATAGTTAATACTCCTAAAGATGCCTTTAATTGTTTTATGGGAACTGAGTTAGATATTTTAGTCATCGGCAATTGTTATCTTGAAAAGAAAAAACAAGATGAAGCGTTAAAAAAAGATTATACCAGCAAGTTCGAAGTAGATTAATTGTAAATTTGTTTTATTTTTTTCGCAAAATCCATATATATTTTGGAAATTTTGTTATCAGGTTTGCCCTCAACTATTGGCACACCAAGATCCCCTTGTTTTCCTACTTCTGGGTCAATTGGTATTTCTCCTAAAAATTCTTTGTTAAATTCTTCTGCTGTTTTTTTGACTCCACCTTCTCCAAAAATTGGATATTTTTTTTCATCTTCACCAATAAAATAACTCATATTGTCGATTAAACCTATAATCTTAACACCAAGTTTATCAAACATTTTTATTCCTCGTTTTACATCTTGAAGAGCCAATTCTTGAGGAGTTGAAACAATAATTACTCCATCCATTTTAATTTCTTGAGAGAAAGTTAACTGTGTATCTCCAGTTCCAGGGGGCATATCGACAATAATAAAATCTAAATTATTCCAATTAACTTTTTGTGTGAAAGTTTTAATGGCGCTAGTTACCATAGGTCCACGCCATATCATAGGCGTTTGTTCTTCTGTTAAGAAACCAATCGACATACATTGAATGTCATATTTAGAAATAGGAGTCATGGTCTTTCCATCGCTTTCTGGTTTTCCACTTATTGCAAATAATTTTGGTAAAGATGGTCCATAAATATCGGCATCCAATAAACCTACTTTGCATCCAATTTTTTTAAGAGCTAAGGCAATATTTGTAGCAAACGTAGATTTGCCCACCCCTCCTTTTGCGCTTGATATTGCAATTGTATATTTTGTTCCTTGAATTGGGTTTTTTTCAAAGGTTTTGCCACTCATTTTTTTCTTCATTGCGTCACTTAGTTCTGGTTTTTCTTTTGGCATACCATCATCTTAACTTGTTTTTCCCTGTAAAGACATTATATACATTGTCATGGTTGATGATTTTAAAGGCAGAGGTGGCAGCCCTTGGGGACCACCCCCAGGAGGAGGAGGCAATGGCTCAGGAAGAGGACCAACCCCGCCAGACATAGAAGAAATCATAAAAAATATACAGAAAACTATTAATAGGTTTTTGCCTGGAGGTGGAGCAAAAGGTGGAAAACCGATAATATTAATTTTAGTTATTTTAGCAATAGTGTGGGCAGCAAGCGGACTTTACAGAGTATTGCCAGACGAACAAGGTGTAGTTTTAAGATTTGGTAAATTTGTAAAAACTACGCAACCAGGTTTAAATTATCATTTTCCTTTTCCTATAGAAGGAGTTCTTACACCTAAAGTAACTAAAGTAAACAGAATGGATGTTGGTTTTAGGTCTGGGGCAGATAGTGGTTTTTCTTCAGGTGGTGTAGCAGATGTTCCAGAAGAAAGTTTAATGCTAACGGGAGATGAAAATATTGTTAATATCGACTTTTCTGTTTTCTGGGTTATTAAAGATGCTGGAAATTTCTTATTTAAAATTCAAGACCCTCAAGGAACTGTTAAAGCAGCAGCAGAAACAGCAATGAGAGAAGTTATAGCAAGAAGTAATATTCAACCAATTTTAACAGAGGGTAGATCAAGAATTGAAATAGAAACCCAAGAAATTATTCAATCAATTTTAGATGAATACAATAGTGGAATTCAAGTAACACAAGTACAAACACAAAAAGCTGACCCTCCAGATCAAGTAATTGATGCATTTAGAGATGTACAAGCTGCAAGAGCAGATATGGAAAGATCTAAAAACGAAGCGCAAGCTTATGCTAACGATGTAATACCGAGAGCGCGTGGAGAAGCTGCAAAAATTTTACAAGCTGCCGAAGCATATAAAAAAGAAGTTGTTGCGAGAGCAGAAGGTGAAGCAAGCAGGTTCATTGCAATTTACACAGAATATGCAAAAGCAAAAGAAGTAACACAAGAAAGAATGTATTTAGAAACTATGGAAAAAGTTTTAGCAGATATAGATAAAGTAATTATAGACAAAAATGCAGGTGCGGGAGTTGTTCCTTATTTACCATTGCCTGAATTAAAAAAGAAAGCGAGTAATTAATGAGGGCAGGAAAATTTATTCTACCATTAATCATCGCTATAGCAGCAACAGCTTTCTTTTCAATTTTTATAGTAAAAGAAATA
>CACFKF010000030.1 GCA_902566775.1 uncultured Pelagibacteraceae bacterium
TCTTTTGATAATCAAAGTTTCCCTAAATCAAGAAGTATTAGACAACTAATCTTTTATCTAAAGTACTTTGTTTTAATTAGAGAATGGTTAAAAGAATCTCAATCAGAAATTCCTGAATACTTAGATGAAGTCATTTTTTATCTTGGAAAATCTTATTCAATTTTATGCCAGGGCAATACTAAAACAATACTTTTTAATGGAAATCACGAAACAAATAACAAAGACTTTGATAGTTATTTAAATAATCATGGATATAAATTCAAAAGTAATGCTTTTGAAACTGGTGGTTATATATTTCTAAAAAATAAAAAAATTAGCTTAGTAATGGATGCTGGTTCTTCTCCAGAAAAAAAATTTTCAAAAAATTATCAATGTGGTGCTCTGTCATTTGAAATAATTTCTAATGATAAAAAATTAATTTGCAATTCTGGATATTTTAAAAAAACTAAACATAAATTAAATGATATATCTAAATCAAGTGCAAATCATTCTACTCTAATTATTGATAATCATTCTTCATGTAAAATTAATAAATCAAAAATGGAAATTGAAAATTCTTTAAAAGTCTCAAATAAAAAATTTGTTATAGAAAAAAATTATTGGAATATTATTGCTTCACATGATGGTTATAGTAAAAATTATGGTGTAATTCATGAAAGACAAATAGAATTTTTTCCAGAAAATAATAAATTTGTTGGACAAGATAGATTGATAAAAAAAAAAAATTTTAAGAGTTCAAACTTTGAAATACGCTTCCACTTAGAACCAAATACAAAGATAATGAAAACTCAGGATAGCAAATCAATACTAATTGATATTGAAAATGAAGGTTGGAAATTTACTGCCCACGGTTATAATATTGATATAGAAACAGGTTTATATTTTGGTAAAAAAAATTCTTTTTCTGAAAACCAAAATATGTTTATTTCGGGAATTACACAAAAAGAAGAACAATCCATTAAATGGGAATTTGAAAAAATAACATGAAAAAAATTAAACGGGCACTAATTTCTCTGTCTAATAAAGATAATTTAAAAAAATTATTATCCATACTTTATAAACACAAAATAGAAATAATCAGTTCGGGAGGTACATTTAAACAAATAAAAAAATTAAAATTTAAATGTATTGAAATTTCCAAATATACTGGATCACCTGAAATCCTTGAAGGAAGAGTAAAAACTTTACACCCAAAAATATATGGTGGGATATTAAGTAAGAGAAATAATAAAATTCATAAAAATGATTTATTAAATAATAATTTTTTTGAAATAGACTTGGTTATTGTAAATTTTTATCCATTTGAAAAAACTATAAATATAACAAACAGTCATTCAAAAATAATCGAAAATATTGATATTGGCGGACCTACAATGGCAAGGGCAGCAGCAAAAAATTATAATGATGTTGTTGTAATTACTAATACTAATCAGTATGACAATTTAATTAATGAATTAAATATAAATAAAGGAAAGACTACTTTAAAATTCAGAAAAAAAATGTCTGAAAAAGCTTTTTCAGAAACTGCTTATTATGATTCATTAGTTGCAAACTACTTTAGTAAATTTAATAAAAATCAATTTCCTCAAAAAAAAACTATACATGGTAATCTTATTGAAAAATTGAGATACGGTGAAAATCCTCATCAAAATGGTGCGATTTATTCTTCAAAAAAAAATTTAGATATTAAGCAAATTCATGGAAAAAAGTTAAGTTATAATAACTATAATGATATTTACTCTGCACTAAATATTTCAAAATCTTTTCCAAAAAATGTTGGAACTGTTATTGTTAAACACAATAATCCATGTGGAGTTTCAATTATAAAAAATCAATTAAATAGTTACTTAGAAGCATTATCTTGTGACCCTATCAGTGCTTATGGAGGTATAGTATCATGTAATTTTAAAATTAGTAAAAAATTGGCTATGGAACTAAGTAAAAATTTCTTAGAGGTAATAGTTGCAAATGGTTTTAAAAAAGATGCTATCAAATTACTTGCAAAAAAGAAAAATTTAAGACTAATAGATTCGCAGAATTTAAATATAAAAAATACAACTAGCTACATTTCAAATTTTAATTCTATATTGGTTCAATCTTTAGATAGAACAAAATTTAAAAAAAATAATTTTAAAATTGTTTCAAAAAGAAAACCAAATTCTGAACAATTAAATAATTTAATTTTTGCATTTAATATTTGTAGACATGTAAAATCTAATGCAATTGTCATAGCTAATAACCAATCAACATTAGGAATAGGTTCAGGACAAACTAGTAGATTAGATAGTTGTAAAATAGCAATTGAGAAAATGAAAAAATTTAAACCAAATCATTTTGAAAATTCAGTAGCAGCTTCTGATGCTTTTTTTCCTTTTGTTGATGGAATTGAAAAATTAGTTCAAGCTGGCATATCAGCAATTATACAGCCCTATGGATCAATAAGGGATAAAGAAATAATAAAATTTGCAAACCAAACTAATACGGTTTTAGTTTTTTCTAAAACTAGGCATTTTAAACATTAACTATTTTATCTATTTTTGCTGCTAAAATAAAATCATTTTCCGAAAGCCCTTCAATTGCATGTGTTGTTATTCTTATTTTTGCATAACCCCATCCAAATAAAATATCAGGATGATGATTTTCATTTTCAGAAATTTTCCCTACTTCATTAATAAATTTTTGACTATCAAGAAAATTTTTAAACTTAAATTCTTTTTCTAAAAAATATATTTTTTTTTCATTTGGTTTAACCTCCCAACCATCAACTTTTTTCTGATATTTATGAATTTCGGAAAGATTTAAAGCAGGAACATTTCCCTCACAGGGTACACATTTTTTATCAATTAAATCATCCATAAATTTTATATTTTATAATAACACTAAATATGGAGCGGGCGATGGGACTTGAACCCACGACCTTCTCGTTGGCAACGAGACGCTCTACCACTGAGCTACGCCCGCAAATAAAAAGGATTATAGATAAACGTTTTTTTTTTATCAAGCAATAATAAGAATTTTATTTGATATATTTTTAAATGTTAAAAAAATAAATTATAATATAGTAATAAAATGAATAAGATTGAAAATTTGCCAAAAAAAATTTCTATTTTTCCATTATCAAACTTTATTATTTTTCCAAATACATCAGTACCCTTAAATATATTTGAACCAAGATATATCAAAATGATTAGCGATAGTATGAAAACTGACCGTATTATTGGAATGATACAACCAAAAAATCAGAGAGAGAAAACTCCTGAATTATATTCAATTGGATGTGCTGGAAAAATTACAAGCTTCGAGGAAACAGATGATGGTAGATATTTAATAATAGTTAAAGGAATAAGTAGATTTAAAATATTAAAAGAAATTGATAATAATAAACCCTATAGAGAATGTGAAGTAAGTTTCAATGAGTATAACAAAGATGTAATCAATAATTATAATGAAATAAAATTTTCAGATCTCGAATTAATATTTAAAAATTTAAAATCAGTTTTTAAAAAAAAAGGCTATATTATTAATTGGAAAGATTTAGAAAAACAAAGTTTAGATCAAACAATAAATGCATTGGCAATGACATCACCTTTTTCTCTTGAGGAAAAACAAGTTTTGCTTGAAACAATAGACATTAATAATAGGAAAACAAAATTAGAAAAAATTTTAAATACATATGTTGTTGATAATTTTAACAATAAAACTATTCAATAAATTTTATATCATTAAACCTTTATCTGCATAATTAATAGCTATTTTATTAAAAAACCTATTCTTATTTAAATAGTTAAAAATTTTTTTGGTAAATGGTTTTTGAAAAAAATTATCATAATTAAAAAATTCATAAATAAAATCATTTCCCGTAGAAAAAATAAAATTTAAATGTTTTGTTTTATTTTCAAAGTGTTTACAAATAGAATAGTCAATCGGAATTCCAAGGCTTTTTCTTTCTCTTAACAAATCTAAAAAAACTTTAATATCTCTTAAAGTCATATTAAATCCTTGTCCTGACAATGGATGTATTTGGTGTAACATATCACCAAATGCTAAGATATTATTGTTATAATAATTTTTTAAAGTTTTTGACTTTAATATAAAAGTTTGAAATTTATTTATGGAATTAATTTCATATAGTTTATTATTTGTAAAAATTAATTTCTCAAATTCCTTTTGTGATAATTCTAATTTTTTATTTATACTTTTGTCTTTTATGGAATAAACAATTGAAGTTTGATTTTCAGAAATTGGCAAGAAAGCTATGGGTCCATATTTAGTAAAAATTTGAATTGCTTTTTTATTTTTTATTTTTTTATGATTGATGATTGTAGT
>CACFKF010000031.1 GCA_902566775.1 uncultured Pelagibacteraceae bacterium
TAATTTGAAAAACCATACTTTCTTAATCTAACATCGCCAGTCCTGGCATGAGCCTCCATACCTTCGTATCTAGAAAGTCTTGCTGCAGCGGCTCCAACAGTCTTTGTAGACTCTTTAGTCATTCTTTGAAAACTTAAAGTTTTAATAAATTTTCCAACGAATAAACCACCGGTGTATCTACCAGCTCCTTTCGTTGGAAGAATATGATTTGTTCCTGAACATTTGTCACCATAAGCGACTGTAGTTTCCTCACCAATAAATAAAGATCCATAATTTTTTAATCTCTCATGAAACCATTTTAAATTTTTAGTTTGTACTTCTAAATGTTCTGGAGCATATTCATCACTAATTTTTACCATTTCCTCATCGGTGTCGCATAAAACAACCTCTCCAAAATCTCTCCAAGCATCCCCAGCACTTTGCTTTGGAAGATCTGGTAAATCAGAGATAAGTTTTGGAACTCTTTTTATAACTTCATCTGCTAATTTTTTACTTGTAGTAAATAACCAAGCAGGAGAATTATAACCATGCTCAGCTTGTCCAACTAAATCATAAGCGACAATTTCTGGATCAGCACTTTCATCAGCAATAATTGCAATTTCTGTTGGTCCAGCAAAAAGATCTATGCCAACTTTTCCAAATAAAATTCTTTTAGCTTCAGCAACAAACTGATTCCCAGGTCCAACTAAAATATCAGCTGGAGCATTTCCAAATAAACCATTTGTCATTGCTGCAATTGCTTGAACTCCACCTAAATTCATAATTACATCGGCACCACATAAGTCCGCTGTATAAATAATAGAAGGATGTGCTCCTATGTCAGTTTTTGGTGAACTACATACAATAATATTTTTTACACCGGCAACTTTAGCAGTAGTTACACTCATTACTGCTGATGCAATGTGAGCATATCTTCCAGCTGGAACATAACATCCTGCCGTATTCACAGGAATTAGTTTTTGACCAGCGTATAAACCATTAGAAAGCTCAACTTCAAAATTTTGACCATAATTTTTTAATTGTGCTTCTGCAAATTTTTTAACTCTTTCATGAGAAAATTGAATATCATCTTTTGTTTTTTGATCTAGTTTTTTTTTAATCTCTTCTATTCTCTCGTTTGAAACAATTATATCTCCTTCATAGTTATCAAATTTTTTACTAAGTTTTTTACAACCGTCTTCTTTTGTTTTTTCAATGTCTTTTAAAATATTTTCTACAATCTCTCTTGTTTTTGAGTCATCTGCTGATGAAGTTTTTGGTGATTTTTTTATGTACTTAATTGTCATAAGTGTTTTTTAGCTCATTTAATATATTGATAAAGTTATTACTTACTTTATTTTGTTACACACTATATATAGTAATTAATTGTAATATTTAAACAAAATATAGGTAAATTCATTTTGATTGTGTCGTTTATTGTGCTTGAAGAAAAAGTTATTTCAATCATAATTCGATCAATTCAAATTTAATTTGAATTATTTGTTAACAAATAAATATAAAGGAAGAAAAATGTTAAAATACGTAAAACAATTAACTTCTTTAGTTGCTGTAGTAGCTATTCTGTTTACTTTTACAACAGAAGTAATGGCAGCTAAAAAATCTAAAACCTTAAAGAATACTCAGAAAAAAGGTTTTGTAAGATGTGGGGTTTCTCAAGGTCTTCCAGGATTTTCAAATGCTGATGCATCTGGAAATTGGACTGGTGTTGACGTTGATGTCTGTAGAGCAGTTGCTGCTGCAGTATTAGGTGATGCGAACAAAGTTAAGTTCACTCCACTTAGTGCTAAAGAAAGATTTACTGCACTAACATCTGGTGAGATTGATATCTTATCAAGAAACACTACATGGACACTCTCTAGAGATGCTGACATTGGACTTACTTTCGTTGGAGTAAACTTCTACGATGGTCAAGGTTTTATGGTTAGAAAAAATTCAGGAATGACATCTGTGAATGATTTCAAAGATGGAATTTCTGCATGTACTAACATCGGAACAACAACTGAGCTTAATATGAGAGACTTCTTCAACTCTAGAGGAATTTCTTATGAACCAGTAGCTTTCGAAAAAGCTGATGAAGTTGTTGCAGCATATGACTCAGGAAGATGTGATACTTACACTACTGATAAATCTGGTTTAGCTGCTCAAAGAACAAAAATGAGCAATCCAGATGATCATATAGTTTTACCTGAAACGATATCAAAAGAACCTTTAGGTCCTGTTGTTCGTCAAGGTGATTCAGTATGGGAAGATATCGTAAGATGGTCTTTAAATACTATGATCGAAGCTGAGGAGTTAGGAATAACTTCTGCTAATGCTGACTCAATGAAAACTTCAGATAATCCAGCAATTAAGAGATTAGTTGGTGCTGAAGGTGAATTAGGCGCTGCATTCGGTCTAGATAATGACTGGAACTTGAGAATTATCAAGCAAGTTGGAAATTATGGTGAAAGTTATAAGAGAAATATAGCTGACACTGGTATTTTACCAGACAGAGGTCCAAATGAATTATGGACTAAAGGTGGTATTTTATACGTTCCACCATCAAGATAATTTATAGTTATAAATTGATAAAAAGGGCTAGATTTATCTAGCCCTTTTTTTTATGATCTCTTTTTATGAAAGCTAAAGTTAGAAAAATAATTCCTCAATTAATTACACTAACAACAGTAATTTTAATCTTTGGCTTCTTTACATATAACGCACAAACCAATATGGATAATAGAGGTATCGAATTTGGTTATGGATTTTTATCTCAAGAATCATCATTTGATGTACAATTTTCATTAATTGAATATGACGGATCACATTCATATGCTAGAGCTTATTTGGTAGGACTTTTAAACACTCTATTAGTTGCTTTTATAGGAATTATTATTTCAACAATATTAGGTGTGGTAGTTGGAATAGCACGTTTATCACCAAATTATTTAATCGAAAGAAGCGCAGCCTTTTATGTAGAATTTTTTAGGAATATACCTTTATTATTACAAATATTTTTCTGGTATTTTGCTGCATTAAGAGCTCTTCCATTGCCACAAGACTCAGATGCTATGTTTGGTGTTTTTTTCTTAACAATAAAAGGTTTATTTGTTCCTCGGTTTGTATGGGAAAATTTAGATATATTTTTATATTCTATAATTGCTGCAACAATTTCAATTATTTTAATTAAAAATTACGCTACAAAACTCCAAGAAAATAAAGGTAAGCAATTACCTGTTTTATCAATTTCAATTATTTTATTGACTGTTTTACCTTTATTAACTTTTTTTGTTGGAGGTGTTTCTCTAGGATTTGAAGTACCAGTATTAAAACAAATATCTACCACATCTTTTATATATGAAGGAGGCTTAGGTATACCACCAGAATTAATTGCATTAACCTTAGCTTTAGCATTGTATACAGCTACATTTATTGCTGAGTGCGTAAGGGCTGGAATTCAAGGTATTAGTAAAGGTCAAAAGGAAGCTGCTGCATCAATAGGTTTAACACCAAATCAAGTTTTAAAACTAGTGATAATGCCTCAAGCATTAAGAATTATAATTCCACCAACAACAAACCAATATTTAAATTTAACAAAAAATTCTTCGCTTGCTGCTGCAATAGCTTATCCAGATTTAGTTTTGGTTTTTGCAGGAACAGCATTAATGCAAACTGGCAGAGCTATAGAAATTGTATCCATTACTATGTTTACTTATTTATCAATTAGTTTGTCAATTTCACTTTTGATGAACTGGTATAACAAAAAAATCGCAATTAAAGAAAAATAATGAATAAATTAAATTTATTAAAACCTAACAAAGAAAATCTTAGTACTTATTTGTACATAGGATCTTTTTTATTTTTTATTGCAGTATTAGATGTTTTTTTAGTTTCTTTTTTTCAAATAAATATAACATCTTTTTTACCAAATTTTGTTGGTTTTATTCTGCCATTAATACTAGGAGTTGTAGGATTACATTTAATTAGAATAGAATTTTCGGGAATACCAAAATTAGATTTGTTAAACAAAAATATTAATACCAATACTTTTAATGCAGTTTTAACATTATTAATTATTTTTGTAATTATAAAATCAATACCTCCTATAATGAGTTGGTTCATTATAGATGCTAATATAGCTGGAGACACCAAAGAAGCATGTACTGGCAGTGGAGCATGTTGGACTTATATCAAAATTTGGTTAAGAAGATTTGTATATGGAATGTATCCTAATGAATTGCAGTGGAGAATAAATATATCTTTCTT
>CACFKF010000032.1 GCA_902566775.1 uncultured Pelagibacteraceae bacterium
ATAAATTCAATGATATAAATATATACTTTAAAGTATTACTTTAATTAATTAATTAGGTTTATTTAGAGCTTCTCTTCTAAAAATATAAACTCCTGATGAGATGATTACAAACAAACCTATGAATGTCCAATTATCAGGGAAGTGATTAAAGTAGTAATAACCTATAATGATATTAGTAATAATTTCAAAATAACCAAAAGGAGCTAATTTAGACGCATCTGCATACCTCAATGAAAGAATAAGAAGCAAATGACCTATAGAAGCAAAAAAACCTATAGCAAACATCATGTACCATTCAGTAATAGTTGGTTGAACCCATACAGCAGGTACAATCATTGAACCAATAATGGCCCCTACTACACCGGTTAACAAAAGAGTTAAAAGTGGATGATCAGAATTATGTAATTTTCTAGTTACTATCAAATAAATTCCATACAAAAAACCTGTTCCTAATGCAGCTACACTAGCAAGATTTATCTCTACGAAGCCTGGTCTTAAAACGATTAAAGATCCAATAAATCCTATAATCACAGCTGCCCATCTTCTAAATCCAACTTTCTCATTTAATAAAATTGGAGATAAAATAGTTACTATCAAAGGAGCAATAAAAGCCAAAGTTAAAGCTTTTGCTAAAGATATAACTGATATGGAATAAAAAAATAAAATATTAGCACAAAATAACAGCAATCCTCTAATTAGTTGAAGTTTAGGTTTTTCGGTCCATTTAAGATTTTTTTTAAAAAAAAAAAACATGATCGGCAAAACAATAACAACAGTAAAGAAATATCTAGACCAAGTAATTTGTAAAACTGGCAATGTTGAACTTAAATATTTAGCAAAACCATCCATTATCGGCAGCATTACCCATGCAGATAAATTTAATATTATTGCCTTCATTAAGAAAAGTATTTTAACGCTATGAATACGATAATTGGTACAGTAATTAAAGACATTAAAGTTGATACAACGATCATGCTAGAAATGTTATCTACAATTTCTTTGGGCGAATACATAGAAGCAATCAAATAAGTTAAAATAGCACTAGGCATAGATGATTGTATTAGTAAAACTCCAGCAGCAAATCCCGACAAATTAAATATCTTTATTAAAGCAAAACCTATAATAGGGCCTATGATAACTCTGCCAACAGAAGAAATTAAAGCATTTTTAAAAGAAAATACTTTTAGTTGAGTTAAAGCTACACCTAGGGACATTAAAATCATAACAATCATTGCATAAGCTAACAACATAACTGTATTGAGAACAAATGTAGGTGTTTTTACTTCGGTGTATAATAAAAATATTGTAATTATAATTGCATAAAAAGAAGGACTTTTTATAATGATGCTTAAATCAAATTTTTTTTTAGCCAAAAATATATTTAATGTGAAATGTAAAAGAACAACGATGGAAGAAATAGCTGCTGCCACGCCCATTCCTAATGTTCCATAAGCAAAAAGACAAATTGGAATACCCATATTCCCGGTGTTAGGTAAAATAAAAGGTGGTAATTCTCTAACGTAATCTTTTTTTTGAAATAATAAAAAAATTATACCAGTTATGCCGAAACATGTTATTGCTATCAAAGCATAAATAAAATATTCAGCAAAAATATAAAATGTTACACCAGAGGATGTTAAAGCAAATATTACTAGAGCTGGTGTTCCAAAATTTGCCGAATAATCTGTTATAAAAGAAGTATCTAAATTAGGGTTTTTTTTTCCAAGAAAGTAACCTATTCCAACTATAAAAAATACTGGAAACAATACCTCAAAAAGCTTGATATATATATCCATTTAAAGAAGTCTAATGAGGGTAGGATATTTAAGCACGTTTTTGTTGTATTTAAAGGATTTTAAGCAATTATTAGAATTTAGTTCTTTAGCTTTATGAGTGATTATAATAATTGAAGCAGTTTTCTTTTTATGGTCAGGATTCTGAATTAATCGAGCAATTGATATTTTGTATTTTGCTAATTGTTTAGTAATTTGCGACAAAACTCCAGGTTTATCTTTAACTTCAAATCTTAAATACAAAGAATTAAAGTTATTATTTTTATCATAAGAATTAACTTTTTTTCTTTTATTCGAGGGAATACCAAATGGAAATTTGATATTACCTCTTAAAATAGATAAAAGATCTGACATTAAAGCAGAGGATGTAGGTCCAGGGCCCGCTCCTTCCCCTTGTAAAACACTTTCTCCTACTGGTGAACCATTAAGTACAACTGCATTCATTACACCATTAACATTAGCTATATACGTATCCTTTTTAACTAAACATGGATGCACTCTTTCAAAAAGTTTATTATTAATTAATTCAGTAATTCCTAGCAGCTTTATTCTCAAATTTAATTGATTAGCTATATCAATATCTTTAGTTTCTATATCTTCAATTCCTTCCATTAAAACTTTTGCATTTGATATTTTCTTATTGAAAGCTAAAGAAGATAATATTCTAATTTTAGCCATAGCGTCATAGCCATTTAAATCTAATTTAGGATTGCTAGGTTCTGCATAACCAAGATTTTGAGCTTTTTTTAGAACATTTTTGAATGAATCTTTTGTAGATTCCATTTCAGATAGAATATAATTACAAGTTCCATTCAAAATTCCATAAACCTTTGAAATTTTATTTGTAGCAAGTCCTTCTTTAATAGTTCTTAAGACCGGTATTCCTCCACCTACTGACGCTTCAAACTCTAAATTGACTTTATTTTTTTCAGCAATAGAAGTTAAATAATCTCCATGTTTAGAGATAAGAGCTTTGTTTGCTGTAATAACATTTTTTTTATTTTTTAATGCATCTTCAACAACTTTTTTAGAAATTCCATCAGATTTACCTATTAACTCAACTAATATATTAACTTTTGGATTTTTTGTAATATCTAAGGGATTTTTAAAAAAAATTTTTTTGTTTACTTTAAAACTTCTTTTTTTATTAATATTTTTTGCAGAAATAGCTACTATATTAATATTTGTATTTGTTTTAAGTCCAATGTCAGTTTTTTTGGCAATTATTTCATTATATAAACGACTACCAATATTTCCTAATCCAACAATTCCTATTCCTATTTTTTGCATAATTTATTAGTTTAAATTTGGAGTTTTATTTTTTTTATTATACAGGTTCAAAATTTTCCCGTATTCATCAAATGTGTAATCCTTTTCGTATTTTAATTCTTCATATTTCAAATTTGTATTTTCATTCCAATAAGCACTATTACTATTAAGTGAACAGGATGTAAGCAAGAATAAAAAAAATATTATTTTCTTCATAATAGACCTCTTGATTCAGGAAATTTATAAATAATATTCATGTTTTGAACTCCTTGTCCAGAGCCACCTTTAATTAAATTATCGATTGCTGAAAGTATAATTATTTTATCTTTATATTTAGTTTTGCATATAGAGATTAGGCAATTATTTGAGTCAATTACATCATTGGTGCTAATTAGTGAATTGAATTTTGCGATCTTAATAAATTGACTATTGTTATAAAATTTCTTCAATTTACTATATATATTTTTTGCATTTATTTTTTTTGGTATATTAAGATAAATAGTACTTAATATGCCTTTAAACATTGGAGTTAAATGAGGAGTAAAATTAAATTCAATTTTTTTTTTACATACTTTTTTAAATTCCTGTTCTATTTCAGAATTGTGTCTATGAAAACCCACACCGTAAGCGCTTAATGAACCATAAAGATTTTTTTTAGCATATTTTTTATGAACACCTCTACCAGCTCCAGAAAAACCTGACTTTGAATCTATAACTATATTTTTTTCTGAAATTAAATTATTTTTTAATAGTGGCAATAAAGGCAAAAGTATAGAAGTTGGGTAGCAGCCAGGACATGCAATAATTTTATAATTTTTTAAATATTTTTTATTTAATTCTGGTAATGCATAAATACTTTTTTTAATATTATTTTTTGCCTGATGATTAATTTTATACCACTTTTTGTACTCATTCGGATCATCTAACCTAAAGTCTGCTGCTAGATCTATAAGCAAGTTTTTTGATAAAAGATTTTTTGATAGCAGTTGCGCTTCACCGTTGGGTAATGCTGAAAAAATAACATCTACATTTTTTAAAAAAGATTTATTAAATTTAACTATTTTTGGAAGTTTTTTGTTTATTAATTTACTATCATAGAAAGAAATTTTTTTTCCAACTGAAGAATTTCCACATAAATATTTAATATTTA
>CACFKF010000033.1 GCA_902566775.1 uncultured Pelagibacteraceae bacterium
AGTTGTTGGCTTAGAAGGTTATGGAATTAAAATAACCAAACAAGAGATAATAAAATGAAATATAAAATATTAATAGTAGTTGCAAATTATTATGCTGAAATTTCTAATGATTTATTAAGAAAAGCTAAATTTGTTTTAAAAAATAAAGCAAATGTAAAAGTAATCAGTGTGCCAGGCGTATTTGAAATTCCAGTAGTTATTTCAAAAAATATAAAAAAATTTGATGGTTTTATTGCTTTAGGCTGTGTAATAAAAGGTGAAACACCACATTTTGATTTTATTTCTCTTGCAACAACTAAAGCTATAATGAATCTATCCATTAAAAATAATAAACCAATTTCAAATGGAATTATAACTTGTTTGAACATGAAGCAAGCTAAGACAAGGTCAAATTATACTAGTAAAAAAAATAAAGGATTAGAAGCTTCAAAAGCAGTTTTATCAGTTTTAAATAATTTATAATGAACAGTCAAAACCTACAAAACAACAACCCACGCGTAATTGCTATACAAAAAATATATGGAAAATTTTATAATCAAAATGAAGACTTAAAAATAGGCAGACATAGATTTAAAAAATTTATTAAAGACATAGTCTATGGAACTATAGAAAGAAATGATTTAATCATTGAAGAATTAGAGACGCACCTTAAAGGTGATCTTGTCTTATCACATCTTGATAAGTTGTTTCAAGTTATCATTAAATGTGCGGTTTTTGAATTATTGTATAAGCCTAAAACTTCAAAAAATATCATAATAAAAGAATACTTAACTGCATCAAATGCTTTTTTAGAAGACACACAAACTAAATATTTAAATGCTTTATTAGATAAAATATCAAAAAAAATTAGAATATCTAATGGATGAATTTGAATTAATTAAAAAATATTTTTCTATTTTAACAAAAAAATCAAAAGCACCATTAAATTTAAACGATGATGTTTTTTTTAACAAAAATCATAAATTGGTTGTTTCTGTTGATACATACATAGAAGGTAAACACTTTATTAATTTTAGCAAACCTTATCTAGTGATAAAAAAAATATTTAGGTCATCAATTTCAGATTTACTTTGCAAAGGTGTTAAGCCAAAATATTATTTTTTGTCTGGGTCTGGAAATAACAAATCTTTTAATAAAAATAACTTAATTAAAATTAGCAAATCTCTTAATGAAGAACAAAAAAAGTATAATATTATTCTTGGAGGAGGTGATACAGTTTATTCAAATAAAATTACTTTTACTATTGCCACAATTGGTTTTTCAAATAAAATTGTATACAGGAATAGATCGAAAGTTAATGACGATATATATGTAACTGGTAATCTGGGAGATAGCTTTTTAGGACTTTTGGTTTTAAAAAATAAAATAAAATTAAATAAAAAGTTGTCTAATTATTTTATTAATCAGTATTACAAGCCAGAAATTAAATTTTCTTTAACAGATTATTTAAATAAAATTGCTTCATCTTCAATAGATTTATCTGATGGTTTAATTTCTGATTTAGAAAAATTAATAAATAAACAAAAAAATTCCTATCAATTATTTTTTGACAAAATACCTATGTCCAAAAATCTTAATTCTGTTATTAATTTAAAGAACTTGTCCAAAAAAAAATTCATATCTAATGGTGATGACTATCAAATATTATTTACTTCAAATCGTAAAAATAGAAGTTTTATTAAAAAGATTTCATCTACTAAAAAGATTAAAATTACACGAATAGGTAAAATTCTTAATAGTTCGCACAAATGCTCAATTATTGACAAAAATAGGCGTCAAATTAAAATAAACATAAAAGGTTACATTCACAGATTTGACTAAGTTATATATTGCCTTTTGTCTTTTTTTTTGTAATGTCCGGCTTTTAAATAATAATATTTAATAACTAATAATTATAAGGAATTTATGGATTTATCAGTAGAAACTATTTTACTTTACACAATTTTAGCAGGTATTATTTCTGTGGTTTATGGTTATTTTACAGGTAGACATATTTTAAATTCAAGTCCAGGAAATTCAAAAATGCAAGAGATTGCATCTGCAATTCAGGTTGGCGCTAAAGCTTATTTGAATAGACAATACAAAACCATTGCTATTGTTGGAGTTGTTGTTTTAATAATTATTAGTTATGCATTTAGCATATTGGTTGGTTTAGGATATTTGATAGGTGCTACCTTATCGGGTATTGCTGGATATGTTGGCATGCTCGTCTCAGTTCAAGCTAATGTAAGAACTGCGGAAGCAGCAAGAAAAGGTTTATCTCATGGATTATCGATAGCTTTTAAATCTGGTGCTGTTACTGGAATGTTAGTTGCTGGTTTAGCACTTTTATCTATATCAGTTTATTATTATTTTTTATTAAAAAATAATGTCAACGAAAGAGAATTAATAAATGCTCTTATTGCATTAGGTTTTGGAGCTTCTTTAATTTCAATATTCGCAAGATTAGGGGGAGGAATTTTTACCAAAGGTGCTGATGTTGGTGCTGATTTAGTTGGAAAGGTAGAAGCTGGCATTCCCGAAGATGATCCAAGAAATCCAGCGGTTATAGCTGATAATGTTGGTGATAATGTAGGAGATTGTGCTGGCATGGCTGCTGATTTATTTGAAACTTATGCAGTTACCATTGTTGCTACAATGGTACTTTCTTCAATTTTTTTTCATGGAGATATGAATATGATGATTTATCCATTAACAATTGGTGGGGCATGTATTCTTACATCTATTTTTGGTACTTTTTTTGTGAGTCTAGGCAAATCAAAAAATATAATGGCAGCTTTATATAAAGGATTTATTGTAACAGCCATTTCATCTTTAGTGATTTTATATCCAGTTACAGATTGGGTAATTGGTTTTGATACTGTTTATATAGTAGATGGAAAAAATTTTAATGGTATGAATTTATATTTCTGTGGAATAATCGGTTTAATAATTACTGGATTAATAATCTGGGTTACGGAATATTATACCGGTACAAATTATAGGCCAGTACAAAGTGTGGCTTCATCTTCTACAACAGGTCACGGTACAAACGTTATTCAAGGACTTGCTGTTTCTATGGAAGCTACAGCAATACCAGCACTAATAATTGTTGCTGGTATACTTTTTACTAATTCTATTGCTGGACTTTATGGAATTGCTATTGCAGTTACTACAATGTTAGCTTTAGCAGGAATGGTAGTTGCTTTAGATGCATATGGACCTGTTACTGATAACGCAGGAGGTATTGCTGAAATGTCAAATTTACCCAAAAATGTTAGAAAAACTACTGATGCTTTAGATGCAGTAGGAAATACAACCAAAGCAGTAACCAAAGGTTATGCTATTGGTTCAGCTGGTTTAGGAGCTTTGGTATTGTTTGCAGCTTATACCGAAGATATAAAATTTTTTTCACAAGTTTCAGGTTCTAATTTAGAAAATGTAGTTGTTAGCTTTGATCTTTCAAATCCTTTTGTAGTAGTTGGATTGCTTGTTGGAGGAATGCTTCCTTATTTATTTGGTTCAATGGGTATGCAAGCTGTTGGTAGAGCAGGTGGGGCAGTTGTTGTTGAAGTAAGAAGACAATTTAAAAAAATTCCAGGAATTATGAAAAGAAAAGCTAAACCTGACTATGGTAAACTTGTAGATTTATTAACTAAAGCAGCGATTAAAGAAATGATAGTCCCATCTTTATTGCCTGTACTTTCACCAATTGTTTTATATTTAATTATTTTGCCTATTGGTGGCCAGGTCGCAGCACTTTCTGCAGTTGGAGCTATGCTTTTAGGCGTAATTATTACTGGATTATTTGTAGCTATATCTATGACCGCGGGTGGCGGAGCTTGGGATAATGCTAAAAAATATATCGAAGATGGTAAATTCGGTGGAAAAGGTTCTGAAGCACACAAGGCAGCTGTAACTGGTGATACTGTTGGAGATCCTTATAAGGATACAGCTGGCCCAGCGGTTAATCCAATGATTAAAATTACCAATATTGTAGCTTTACTATTGCTTGCAGTTATTGCTGGGACTTAATTTTTTTTTCGTT
>CACFKF010000034.1 GCA_902566775.1 uncultured Pelagibacteraceae bacterium
AAGTTATAACAATCTCTCAACAGAAAGGCGGTACTGGAAAAACAACACTAGCTGTGCATTTGGCTCTTGCTTTTATAAAATATCATAATTTGAAAGTTGCTATTATCGATACTGATCCTCAGGGAAGTTTGGGCAAATGGTTTATGATACGAACAGAAAAAAAACTCTCAAACGATAATTTAACTTTTAAAACTGCTAGTTTATGGGGTGCTCAATATGAGTCAAAAGCTTTAAAAAAAGATCATGATATTGTAATTATTGATACTCCTCCAAAAATAGAATCCGATGCACGTCCTGCCATTGAGTCAGCTGATTTAGTTTTAATACCAGTCGCAGCTTCACACGTTGATTTTTGGGCAACTGGTGCAATTGTAGAAATTGCAAAAAAAGCAAATAAAAAAATTTTAATACAAATTAATAGATCCAGTCAAAGATCAAAGCTTATTAGCAAAACAAATGATTTTATTAAAAGCTTAAATCTTTCATCTACAAAAACAATTATTGGAAATCGTCAAATTTTTGCATCTTCTATGGGCGAAGGAAAAACTGCTGTTGAAAAACAAAAAAAGAGTAATGCTGTAGAAGAAATTAAACAGCTTTCAGAACAAATTCTTTCCGAAATAAAATAAAAATGTCAGTTCTGCTTACAACAAAAAAGATAATTAAAGAATGGACAGATTATAACAATCATATGAATCTTTCATATTACATTTTGGTCTTTGATATGGGGGCAGAGGTAATTTTGTCAAAATTTCAAATGGGTGAACATTCTGCTAAAACAACAAAAAAAAGTACTATGGTGGTCGAAACTCATACTACTTACAATAACGAAGTTAAAGAAGGTGATGAAGTTGACGTTTTTTTAACTCATTTTGATCACGATAAAAAAAGAATACATTATAAATTAGAAATGCATGATAAGAAAAAAAATTTACTATCAGCAACAACCGAGGTTTTATCACTTTATATTGATTTAAATGTTAGGAAAGTCGCGGAGTTTGAAGAAGAAAAGAAAACAATTATGGATGATTTTATTAATAAAAATAAATCAACTTTTAAATCAGAAAATTTACACTTTTCAAGTAAACTAAAAAAATAAATAATTACTGTACTAAATTTAGTGACAAAAATATTTGCTAGATATATTGTTGCAATATGGAAATAAAGTTACTTTCTGGAGCCTTAGGAGCTGAAGTTAAGGGTATAAATCTTAAAGATACTTCTGACGAAAACTTTAAAAAAATTAACAATCTACTACTAGAACATAAAGTAATTTTTTTTAGAGATCAGCTGATTTCAGAAAAAGAACATATAGCTTTAGCTGAAAAATTTGGACCTTTGGAAAATCATGCATATGTTAAAGGTTTAGATAAACATCCAGAAATTGTTAGAATAATAAAAGCAGAAGACGAAAAAAATCAATGGGGAGAAAATTGGCATAGTGATGTCAGTTACAATACCAAACCCACAAAAGCGGTAATTTTAAAATCAATAAAAATTCCACCTGTAGGGGGTGACACATGTTTTTCAAATATGGAACTTGCATGGGAAACTTTGGATGAAAAAATTAAAGAAAAAATAAAAGATAAAAAGGCTGTTCATAGTTCTTTGGGTGCTGAGTTTTTCATAGATAATTATAAAAAAATGGAAGGTAATGGTAAAAAAAACTATGGCGAATATTCCAATGAACATCCAATTGTGCGAACTCACCCGGAAACTGAAAAAAAAATATTGTTTGTAAATTGGACTTATACAAAAAGAATTATTGGTTTAGATGAAAAAGAAAGCGATGAAATTTTAAAAAAAATATTTGAACATCAAGCTAGACTTGAATTAACCTGTAGATTCACATGGACAGAAAATACAGTTTGCATATGGGATAATAGAAGTGTTATTCATTTCGCGATAGCTGATTTTTATCCTGGAAGAGGTTTGGGTCACGAAAGGATAATGGATAGGATTGCAGTTGAAGGCGATCAACCACATTAATCTTAATGAACATAATTAATAAAATTATTTCTAATTTTATAAATAATAAATCATTATATATTGGTGAAAAAATAACAATTTCGGATCATATGATTCAGTCTGCAATGATGGCAGAAAGATCAAAGAGTAAAGATAATCTCGTTTGTGCTTGTTTGTTACACGATTACGGTCATTTTATTATAGAAGACCCAGATGAGTTAGTTAAAAAAAGTAAAGACGGTAAGCATGAAGACATTGGCTATGAATATTTAAAAAGATTTTTTAAAAAAGAAGTAGTTGAGCCAATAAAAAACCATGTTTTGGCAAAAAGATACCTTGCAAGAGATAAAAAATATTACAATCGTTTATCTGAAGCATCAATTACTAGCCTAAAACTTCAAGGGGGACTGCTTAACAATAAAGATGCTAAATTATTTGAAAAAGAAGAGTTCTTTAAAGAGTCTATTAAGCTTAGAAAGTTTGATGAATCAGCAAAAAAAGTAGGTGTCAAAATTAAAAATATCACTGATTACAAAAATCTATTAAAAGCATTCCTTATATGAGTTATGATTATTTAATTGTTGGTGCGGGATCAGCGGGATGTGTTCTTGCAAATAGATTATCTGAAAATAGCAATCATAAAGTTGCAATTTTTGAAGCAGGAGTATCAAGCGATATTTGGAAAGTTAAAATGCCACTTGCTCTTCTCTACACTATGCATGATCCAAAATACAATTGGAAATATTATTCAGAACCAGAACCTCATCTAAACAACAGAAGATTGTTTTGTCCTAGGGGAAAAATGATAGGAGGTTGTTCTGCTCATAATGGAATGGTTTTTGTAAGAGGTAATAAAAATGATTATGAACGTTGGGAAAATTTTGGACTAAAATCCTGGTCTTACAATAAAATTCTTCCTTATTTTAAAAAAATTGAAACATGGTCAGAAGGAAATAATCAATACAGAGGTTCTTTAGGCTTGCTTCCAGTTGACCAATCAAAAAATGATAATCCTTTATTTGGTGCTTTTTTAGGAGCTGCTTCTGAGGCTGGTCATAAAATTAATCCTGATATGAATGGAGAATATCAAGAAGGATTTGGAATGTTTGATACTACTATTCATAAAGGAGAAAGAGCAAGTGTAGCTAAATATTATTTGAACCCAGCAAAAAGTAGAAAAAATTTAAATATTTTTCCAAATTCATTTGTAGAAAAAATTATTTTTGAAGGAAAAAAAGCCATAGGTATTGAAGTAAAAATTAAAAATAAAGTTGAAAAAATTT
>CACFKF010000035.1 GCA_902566775.1 uncultured Pelagibacteraceae bacterium
TGCCATTCTCGATTTTCTTTAAAATCCTTGAATTTATTTTCAATTTTATAAACTTTTATTTTTTTAAATAAATTTTCAAAGTTCATTTTTAATGCTTCACCTATAGCAATATAAAAATTGTCAATTACGCCCCAATCATACTGCTCATAATTTTTTAATAATTTTAAAAATAATTTTGCTTTATTTTTTGTTAATTTGAATGCTATAAAATCTATACCATAATGAGGAGTAAAACTGCTTGTTTTATTACTATTTTTTATAAGCGTGTTGGGATAAACAAATCCCATATAATTTTTTATTGTTACAGATTTTAAAATATTAATTATTTTTTTGGATATTAATATATCTGCATTAGAAAATATAAAATAGTCAAAATTTTTTTTAATATAATAATTAAGAGAATTTTTTAACATTACTGAATTTGAATATTTTGAATTTTTTGGAAGTAATTTTTTTGAATAATTAAAATATTTTTTTTTGATTTTTTTATTTCTTAAAAAATTTTTAACTCCATAGTCATCAAATTGTGTAACACTGAAAGTAATATCAGCATTAAATTTTTTTATATTATCTAAAAATTTACTCTGTACTTTATCGTTTGATTTTGATTTCTTTAAAGGTCTAAAAGATACTTGCCAAAGAATTTTCATTTTTATTTTATTAATTATTTTGAAATTATGCTATTTATTTACCAAAATATACCAGGCTAGCTCATATTTATATATAGATTATATTTTATTGATAAATTAAAAGTAAAAAAGATGAAAACGCTAAATTATTTAAATACTTTAGAATTTATAAATGCATCAAAAAAGAATGATTTGCCATTAAATATAATATTTTTTTCTTTACTAATATTGCCGTTTTCTTTTTATATAGGACCAGCTGTAATGGAAGTTTTAATTTTTTTAACTTCAGCAAGTTATATTTATATATTAATTATAAAAAAAGAAAAAATTTTTTTAAACAAATTAATTATATTTTTTTTTAGTTTTTACATTGTATTAGTATTATCCTCTTTTTTTTCAGATTTCATATTGATCTCATTAAAATCCTCTTTGCTATCAATTAGATTTGGCATTTTAACTTTCGCTATTATTTATATTTTAAAAAATTTCAAACCTTTTCTAAAATTTTTTTTCATTTCTTGTTTTTTATCTATAACCTTGCTGTTTTTAAGTGGTTTATATCAATTTTTTTTAAATGAAGATTACTGGATAATCTCACAACTAATAAAAAGTAAAGCAGCAAAAAATACTGTTGTAACAGGATTTTTTGGAGAAGAAAAAAGTTTAGGTGGTTTTATATCTAGATTTTCTCCCTTAATAATCGGAATATATTTATTTCTTTCAAATAAAGAATTAGGAAAAAAAATCAATAATACATTAATTTTTTTTGCACCATTATTCATAATAAGTTTTTTTGCAGGCCAAAGAATGGGAATGATCTATATTGCAATTACACTGTTTTTTTTACTTATTCTTTCAATAAAACAAAACATTAAAAATGTTTATAAAATTCTTATTTTTTTTACCATTCCTTTCATATTATTTTTTGCAAAAATAAATGAATTCCAACTAACAGTAAAAAACTCTTACGATCAATTGTTCAACGAGAACAAAATAAATTATTTCTCAAAACATCACTCTGCTTATGCTGCAACAAGTATTGAATTATTTAAAAAAAATCCTTTTTTAGGAATTGGACCAAATAATTATAGAAGGGAGTGCGGGTCAGTAAAATTGGAAAATCTACAAAACAATTGTTCTACTCATCCACATAATATTTTTTTTCAATTGATCAGCGAAACTGGTATTTTGGGCATTTTGTTCTATTTTGTTATTAATCTCTTTTTTATTATTAAAATTATGAAATTTATTTTTTCAAAAAAAGAAAAGGAATTAGAAATATTCTTACTTTTGCCTATTATCTATTACATGAATCCAATTTTTCCGTCAGGCAACTTTTTTAACAATTGGAATGCTGCCATAGGTTTAATTTCTTTACCTTTTTACATATATCTTTCAAATAATAAAATCAGTGGAAAATAAAAAACTATTAACAAATGCTTCAGTTTTATCCTTGCCGGGTATACTAGCTATTTTTATTTCCCTTGTTTCTATTCCTGTACATTTAAAAAGTGCTGGAGCTGAAAATTACGGCAACTATATAATATTTCATTTTCTTTTAACTTTAGGTTCTTTGTTAAATTTTGGTATTGGAAAATCAATAGTTGTAAGTATAAATAATTTTCCAAAAAAAAGTAAAAGTGTCTCTTTCTACGGAATTAAATATACACTTATATTAAGTATAATTCTTTCTATAATATTTATCCCTCTTATCTTAACAAAAAACTTTATTCCTACTAATTTGTTTTTTGGTAATTCGGTTGTTTTAAATTATTTTTTTATTGCGATAGTGGCTACATTATTCTACGTAAGCCTAGAAGGAATTTTTCAAGGAAATCAAAAATTTAAATCCCTTAGTTTTTATAATTTCATATTTTACAGCCTGTCTATGTCTTTGCCTTCTCTTTCATTAATTTATTTTAAAGATAGCAATTTAGAAAATTTGTTATTTTTAAGTGTTCTAATTAAGTTATTGACTATTTTAATAATGTTTTTTGTAATAATTAAAAAAAATCTAATAAAAAAATCTACCAATAAAATTTTGTTTAATAATTTAAAAAAAAACTCAAAGTGGTTAACACTTAATAGTATTTTAATTCAATTTTACGACTTATTTGATAAATATTTAATAAAAATATTTATTGGTCCAGTAGCATTAACTTCTTATTCAATACCTCAACAATTGACAGGTAAATTAAGTATTTTATCAAAAGGCTTTAGCGCTTTTTTGCTTCCATTTTTATCAAAAAAAAAATTTTCAGGTAGCGATTTTAATATAACCATAAAAATTTTTCTAATCTTTGTTCCAACTATTATTTTTTTATTTTTTCCTTTATTTGAATTATTGTTAAAATTATGGTTAGGAAATCAATTTAATAATAATATTCTTGAATTAACAAAGATTT
>CACFKF010000036.1 GCA_902566775.1 uncultured Pelagibacteraceae bacterium
TTTCTTTAATTTTGTCTTTAGCAAGATTAAGCCAAGCACCAGTGGAAAAATTTTTTTTTACACTTTGAAATCCGTAAAGATGATGTTTGATATTTTTTTTATCTTTTTTATTTGGACGTGCAGTTAGAATATTAAGTTGCTTATAAACCTGCATACTATCTGCATTAACGATTTCTCCATTAACTTTTTTTGCAACTTTTATTGCAAAACTTGATTTTCCTGAAGCGGTAGGACCAGAAATTAGAATTATTTTGGACTTAATGTCCATTGGTTAATTTAATTTGACACCAATATATCTTCTTTGGTTTTGATTGTTGTAAACTACTAATAGTAAAGTTTTTTCTGTTGATTTAAGAGCTGCTTTTACCGCTATTTCTAGATCTCCAATAGTTCTGATGCTTTTCTTTTGAGCTTCTATAATTATATTTCCTGCTTCTAAATAATTAATTGGACTATCGTTTGATATTTTAGTTATAACTAAACCTTTTGTATTTTTTGTAAGGCCTCTTTCTTCAATATCTCTTTCTTCTATAGGTCTAACATTAATTTTTAATGATTCAATTTCTGTGTCTTTTGTTTCTTTTAGTTTTTTTGCTTTAAAATCTTCAGAAGTTTCTAATCTTCCCAGTTTTATTTTTTTTAATATTTCTTTACCATTTCTCCAAACTTTAACTTCAACATTTTTGCCTACTTCTGTTTGAGCTACAATTTTTGGTAATTCTTTCATTTCCTTTATTGGAACTCTATTAAACTCTAAAATAATATCTCCAGCTTTTATTCCTGCTTTATCTGATGGACTGTTTTCAGCAACGCTCGCAACAAGTGCACCTCTTGGTTTATCTAATTTTTCTACGTCAGCAATTTCTTTTGTAACGTATTGTATTCTAACACCAAGCCACCCTCTTTTTGTTTCGCCAAATTCAATTAATTGTTCAATAACTTTTTTTGCACTATTTGAAGGAATTGCAAAACCAATACCAATTGAGCCTTCTCTACCAAGTATAGCAGTGTTAATTCCGATAACATCACCGTTCATATCAAACAAAGGTCCACCTGAGTTACCCACATTGATTGAAGCATCTGTTTGAATAAAATCTTCATATCGATTCATTCCAAGATCTCTATTTCTAGCTGAAACAATTCCTGAAGTAACAGTTCCGCCTAAACCAAAAGGATTTCCAATTGCAATAACCCAATCACCAATTCTTGCTTCGTCTGAATTGCCAAATTTTACTGCTTTAAATTTTTCTGTAGATTCTATTTTAAGAACCGCAATATCAGATAACGGATCTGCTCCTATAACTTTCGCTTTATATTCTTCATCGCCATCTACTCTAACTATTATATCTTCTGCACCTTTGATAACATGGTTGTTGGTTATCACTATTCCTTTTTCATCAATAATAAAACCCGATCCTAATGCGCTCGCTTTTCTTTTTTGTGGAGTTCCAAATTCTTTAAACATATCCTCAAATGGTGATCCTGGTGGAAACTCAAAAGGAAATGGATTTACATTAGTAACTACAGTCTGAGTAGTTGATATGTTTACGACTGATGGCATTAATTTTTCTGCTAGATCAGCAAAGGATTCTGGGACTGTTTTTGCATTCGCAAAAAATGACAAATTAACAAAAACTACTGAAAATAAGATTATTTTTAAGTTTCTAAAATTCATTTTATCTCTTTAGATACCAAATAATAAAAAAGCCAATTACTGCAAAAATCAAGCCCCCAGATCTTAATTGACTATCTTTAATAGTATCAATTTTTTTTAACATATTTTTCATTTTTGATGGAAATAAGGCATATAAAATACCTTCTATAAAAAGAAATAAACCAAAAGCTATGATTAACTCTCTCATAACTATTTAATATTAATCTGTTTTTGGTTTTATGTTTCCGAAAAATTTAAAGAATTCACTATCAGGAGATAAAACTAAAGATGTGTCCCCACCAATTAAAGCTTTTTCATAAGCTTGCATTGCTCTATAAAAAGCAAAGAATTCTGGATCTTTTCCAAAAGCATCAGCAAAAATCTTGTTTCTTTGCCCATCTCCTTCACCTTTCATAATTTCAGAATTCTTATTAGCTTCTGCTAATATCACAGCCACTTCTTTATCTGCGGTAGAAGTAATAGTCACTGCCATTTCTGCTCCTTTTGCTCTAAATTCTTTTGCTTCTCTCTCTCTTTCTGTCTGCATTCTTCTGTAAATTGCTTCACTATTAGCTTGAGGCAAATCTGCTCTTTTAATTCTTACGTCTACAATTTTAATACCAAACTTTTCAGCTTCATTATTTACACCATCTTGTATTAATGCCATCTGTTTATTTCTATCTTCAGATAGCAATGTCTGTAATCTCTGTGTTCCTAAAACGCTTCTAATTCTTGAGTTTATAATTGTTGCCAACCTGGATCTCGCAACTCTTTCATTACCAACGGAAATATAAAATTTTAGTGGG
>CACFKF010000037.1 GCA_902566775.1 uncultured Pelagibacteraceae bacterium
CTCCTGCAGATAAAAAAGCAGCTCAAGAAAAAGCTGCAACTTCAGCTGAAGGAAACAAAAAATAACAAATGAAAAAAACAAAAGAAAATATTGAAGATAAAATTAAACTTGTTAGATCAGTTAACAAGAATGTTAGATGTGGCACGAGAAAACTTAATCCTATTTTAAAAGCCATTGTTGGTAAGAAAGTTGATATAGCAATAAGAAATTTATCATTTTCTGATAAGAGAATAACAAAAGATATAAAGAAAACTTTATCATCTGCTGTTGCTAATGCAGAAAATAATTTTCAATATGATATAGATAGATTAATTGTAAAGGAAGCATACTGTGGAAAACAAGTTGTAATGAGAAGATTTAGACCGAGAGCAAAAGGTAGAGCTTCACCTATAAAAAAACCTTATTCAAATTTAACAATAATATTATCAGAGATTAAGAAAGTAGAAAAACATGGGACAAAAAGTTAATCCAGTTGGTTTAAGATTAGGAATAAACAGAGGTTGGGATTCTGTTTGGTACGCGAAGAAAAAAGATTTTGGCAAGTATTTAATTGAAGATTTCAATATTAGAAAATATATAAAAGATAATGTCGTTAATTCAGGAGTCTCTAAAGTGATGATAGAAAGAACGTCTCAAAAATGTTTTGTGACCATTTATACATCTAGACCTGGCTTTGTAATAGGGAAAAAAGGTAGTGATATTGAAAAGATTAAAAATAAATTATCTAAATTTACAAGCAACGAAATTACACTAAACATAAAAGAAGTTAAAAAACCTGAAACAAATAGTTATTTAGTAGCTGAAAACATAGCCCAACAGTTAGTAAAAAGAATTTCCTATCGAAGAGCTATGAAAAGAGCGATGCAATCAGCATTAAGATTGGGAGCAAAAGGAATAAAAGTTTCAATAAGTGGTAGATTGGGTGGAAATGAAATAGCCCGTACAGAATGGCTTAGAGAGGGAAGTATTCCATCTCATACACTGAGAGCGGACATTGACTATGCTGAAGCAGAAGCTTTAACAACATATGGTATTATTGGAATTAAAGTTTGGATTTATAAAGGTGAAATTTTCACAAAAGAATTTAATCAGGAGACGAATAAAAAATAATTATGCTGCAACCAACAAGAACAAAATATAGAAAAGCTCACAAAGGAAGAATTCATGGAAAAGCTTCAAGAGCAAACATAATGAATTATGGCGCTTATGGTTTAAAAGCTATGCAACCAGATAGAGTGATTTCCAAACAAATAGAAGCTGCAAGAGTTGCACTAACAAGATTTATGAAAAGGCAAGGTAGAGTTTGGACAAGAATTTTCCCAAATATACCTGTATCAAAAAAACCTGTTGAGGTACGAATGGGAAAAGGAAAAGGATCTCCCGAATATTATGCCTGCAGAGTAAAACCTGGAAGAATACTATTTGAAGTAGATGGTGTGCCAGAAGATATTGCAAAAGAAGCACTTTACAAAGCTTCCGCAAAACTTCCTATTAAAACAAAATTTATTAAAAGATTTTCTTAAAATGAAAAAAAAAGAAATAAAAAAATTAACTAAAGATCAAGCAATCAAAAATATTGATAAATTAAAAAAAGATTTATTTAATTTTCGTTTCCAAAAGTCAAATGGTCAACTTACAAGTCCATCGAAAATAAAACAATCAAAAAAAGCTATTGCAAGAATAAAAAATTTAATTGAAAGAAAATATAATGCCTAAAAAAATTTTGACAGGTATAGTTGTTAGCGATAAACCAAATAAAACCATCACAGTTTTAGTTGAACGTAAATACCAACACCCAGTTTTGAAAAAAATTATAAAAGTTAAAAAAAAATATAACGCTCATGATGAAAATAATAAATTTAAAAATGGCGATAAAGTTTCAATAATCGAAAGCAAACCTTATTCAAAAAATAAAAAATTTGAAGTTATGGGAGAAAACAAATGATCCAAGTTCAAACAGAATTGCTTGTTGCAGATAATACAGGAGCAAAAATTGTAGAATGTATAAAAGTATTAGGTGGGTCAAAGAGAAGATATGCTAGCATAGGAGATATTATTGTTATAGCAGTTAAAGAGGCCATACCAAAAGGAAAGGTAAAAAAAGGATCTGTGCATAAAGCTGTAGTTGTACGTGTTAAGAAGGGCATACACAGACATGATGGGTCAAAGGTCAAATTTGATAATAATGCTGCTGTACTAATTGATGAAAAAGGAGAACCAGTAGGAACAAGAATTTTTGGACCTGTAACAAGAGAATTAAGAACAAGAGGTCAAATGAAAATAATTTCACTAGCACCAGAGGTTTTATGATGAAAATAAAAAAAGGAATAAGAGTAAAAGTTCTTGCAGGCAAAGATAAAAAAAAAGAAGGCGAAGTTATTGAAATAGAAA
>CACFKF010000038.1 GCA_902566775.1 uncultured Pelagibacteraceae bacterium
GGATCTTTTATTAATGCTGGAGAACCAGTTTCATTAAGAAACATTTCTATTTTATCTCCATCAAGTTGAGAAGCCACATCTAATAAATATCTTGAATTAAAGCTAATATCTAAATCATGATCAAATTTTACATTTAAACTTTCTTTTCCATCCCCACTATTAGCATTGTTAACCGACAAATTTAACTTGTCCTTCGTTAAATTAAATTTAACTCCATCTTTTTTATCTAAAGAAACTGAAGCAACTCTATCAACTGAATTTAAAAATAAATTAAGATCAATTTCTAATTTTTTTTGATTATTTTTTGGTATAACTTGTATGTAGTTAGGAAATTTTCCATCAATTAACTTAGATATTAAAACACTATTATTCAATTCAAATTTTATTTTGGATTTAATATTTGAAATTTTTACATCACCTTCAAAATCTTCTAATAAAGAGCACAATTGAAAAATTGTTTTTTTTGGTAGTATTATTGGTTCAAAATCTATTTTATCTTTTAGTCTCACTTTTGATATTGACATTCTATGACTATCTGTAGAGGCTGCTGTAAGAAAATTCTTTCCATCAATCTCATTTTGATGAAAAAAAATACCACTTAAATAGTGCCTCGTTTCATCATTTGATACTGAAAATTTACATTTGTTTAATAGTTTCAATAAAGATTTTGATTTGATAAAAAATTGATTTTCATTAAAATTTTCATCGGTAATTGGAAATTCAGATGAACTTATACAGTTTAAGTGAAAAATAGATTTTTCAGATTCTAATTCTAGCTTATTTTCGCTACTAAATGAAAAATTAATTTTTTTCCCAGGTGAAAATTTTCTTATAATGTCATATAAAATTGAAGAAGTTGTAGTAGTTTTTCCTTCTTCAAAAATTTCAACGTCTTTTATTTCGTTAATAAATATTAAATCAAGATCAGTTGCAGTAATTGTTAATTTAGAATTGCTAACGTCCAATAATATATTTGAGAGAATAGGTAAAGTACTTCTTTTTTCTATGACACCTTGACAATAATTCAATGATTTTTGTAAGTCTTGTTGATTTACACTAAACTTCATTCTGCCTATTGTATAATATTTTATTTTTTAAATTATCTATATTTCCACTTAATTCGGCATCAGCTGTGATTAATTTTTCAATCGTTTTTACTGAATGAATTATTGTTGTGTGGTCTCTATTTGAAAATTCCCTACCTATTTCTGGTAATGATTTGGAAGTAAGTATTTTTGTTAAATAAATCGCTGTTTGTCTAGGCCTAACAAGATATCTAGATCGCCTAGAAGAAAGCATTTCATTTTTACTAATTTTAAAAAACTTACAAACTATTGATTGAATTAAATCAATCGTTACTTTGTTTTCGGATAAATTTAGCAAATCTCTCAAAATTATTTTTACTTCTGATAAACTAACAGTCTTGTTATATATTCTTGAATAGGAAACAATTCTATTTAGTGCTCCAGTCAATTCTCTTATATTTGATCTAATTTCTGTACTTATAAATCTTTGTACCTCATCCGAAATTTTAAATTGATCAGAATTAACAATTCTTAATTCTTCTGATTTTTTTTTGATAATGCTATATCTAAGGTCAAAATCTGGGTTTTGTATATCAACAACAAGGCCACCTGAAAATCTTGACTTGATTCTATCCTGAATTCTAGACAATTTATTTGGAGGTCGATCAGCCGAAACTATTATTTGCGAACCTTTATCTAATAATGCATTAAATGTATGAAAAAATTCTTCCTGCATTGCTTCCTTTCCATTCATAAATTGAATATCATCTATAAGTAAAATATCTGCATTTCTAAAATATTCTTTAAATTTAACCATTTCATTCAACTTTATTGATCGAACAAATTGATACATAAATCGTTCAGCAGGAATAAGCATGACACTGTGACTTTTTTTCAGACTTAGACCTATTGCATTTAATAAGTGTGTTTTTCCCATACCTACTCCGCCATAAATATATAAAGGATTATAGTGAGAAATATCTTCAGATACTTTCTTTGAAGCTTCAAAGGCAAGTTTGTTGCTAGATCCTAATATAAAATTATCAAATGTTTTATTGGGGTCAATTCTATTATATTGCAAATAGCTATCTTTGATAAATGATACATTTTCTCCTTTTGCAGAATCGTATTTTGTTATATCATTTTCTTCGAGTTCTGAATTTCTAATAACAAATTCTATTCTATTAATATTTTTCTTATTGGATTTAACTAATTGCAAAATCTGGTCCAAATATCTTGAAGTAATCCAATCTCTTATAAATCTTGTAGATACAGAAATTAAAATATAATCATGAAATTCATTTACAAAT
>CACFKF010000039.1 GCA_902566775.1 uncultured Pelagibacteraceae bacterium
TAAAATTTTCTTCTTAGTTCAATTTTTGTTGTTGTTAGTATTCAATTTGGCTTACGCCGAAAAAATTGACACAATCAATATTTCTGGAAATGAGAGAATCTCCAAAGATACAATAATTATTTTTGGTGAAATTGATATAGAAGAAGATTTTGACAATCAAAAAATTAATAAACTTTTAAAAAAACTATATGACACGAATTTTTTTAAAGATATAAAAATTGATTTAAAAAATAATATCTTAAATATTTTTGTTGTTGAAAACCCAATAATTCAAGATGTAAAAATTTTAGGAATAAAAGCTAATAAACTAAAAGAGCCACTTTTTGAGGCTATGAAAATAAAAAAAAATAATTCTTTTAATGAATATTTAGTTAAAAAAGATAGAGATTTAATTTTAAATATACTTAAAACAAATGGTTTCTATTTTGCCGATATAAAATTAGAAAAAATTGAAAATCAAAATAATACAATATCATTAATTTATAATGTTGACTTAGGTAAAAAAGCCAAGATACGAAAAATTAAATTTATTGGTGATAAAAAATATAAAAATAGAAAATTGTTTAGAATAATTGCTTCAGAGGAGGACAAATTTTGGAAATTCATTTCAAATAAAAAACTATTAGATCAAAAAAGAATTGAATTAGATGCAAGACTTTTAGAAAATTATTACAGAAATAAAGGTTTTTATACAGTTAACATTGATAGTACTTTTGCTGAATTTTTAGATGATGGTATGTTTGATCTTACTTTTAATATTAATGCTGGTGAAAAATTTTTTTTTAACAAATTAACATTGGATATACCAACTGATTATAACAGAAATAATTTCAATCGTATTGAATCATTATTTGAAAAACTTAAAGCCAAACCTTATTCGTATAATGCTATAGAGAAAATTTTAAAAGAAGTCGAACTCATTGCTTTACAAGATGAATATGATTCAATTAATGCAAAAGTTGAAGAGAATATTGTTGAAAAAAATAAATTGGATTTCACAATATTTATTGATGATATGGAAAAATATTTTGTTCAAAGAATCAATATATTAGGAAATAATATAACTAGAGAAGATGTTATTAGGAATAATTTGATCTTAGATGAAGGCGATACATTTAATAAAATTTTACATAATAAATCAATAAATAATTTAAAAGCATTAGGTTTTTTTAAATCTGTAGCCTCTGATGTTAAGCAAGGAACAGATAAAAATACTAAAGTTATTAATATTGAAGTCGAAGAAAAACCCACTGGCGAAATTTCCGCTGGAGCTGGTGTTGGTACAAGCGGTACTATGGTCGGTTTTTCTGTTAAAGAAAATAATTTTCTTGGTAGAGGTATTAAATTTGGTACCAATCTTGAATTAACGGATGAAACTGTTCGTGGAAAGTTTTCTGTATCTAATCCAAATTTTAAAGGATCAGATCAATCAGTATTTGCAAATGTTGAAAGCAGTGAAACTAATAGATTAACTGCTTTTGGATATAAAACCACTAAAACTGGATTTTCACTAGGTTCCAGATTTGAGTATTTTGAAAATGTTTTTTTATCACCTTCAGTATCAACATATTATGAATCTTTGAAAACTGATAGTTCGGCCTCATCCATTATCGAAAAACAAAAAGGATCTTACTTTGATTCTGATTTTGATTATTTAATTGATTACGACATGCGTAATCAAAAATTTCAAACCACCGACGGTTTTAGAAGTAGATTTAGTCAATCTATACCGGTAGTTAGTGACTCTTATGGTTTAATTAATGGTTACGAATTTAATTATTATCAAGAATTGATGGATGAAATGATTAGTTCTTTTACTTTTTATGCTAAGACAGTTAATTCAATAACTGGCGATGACGTAAGAATATCCGAAAGACTATACATGCCAAGTAGAAAATTAAGAGGTTTTCAAAGAGGTAAAGTTGGGCCAGTAGATAGCGATGACTATGTTGGTGGAAATTACGTATCATCACTTAATTTCTCTGCAACCTTACCAAATGTAATGCCTAATTGGCAAACGGCTGATTTTTCTATTTTTTTTGATGCTGGTAATGTTTGGGGAGTTGATTACAGCTCATCAATCGATGATTCTAACACAATTAGAAGTGCCGCTGGAATTTCACTTGATTGGCACACACCAGTTGGCCCTTTAAGCTTCTCATATTCCAGTGCTTTGACTAAAGCTTCGACAGATAAAACTGAATCATTTAGGTTTAATTTAGGTACAACTTTTTAATGAAATATCCTGTAAAGTTTTTTGTTATTATATTAATAACATTTTGCTTTAGCATAGTAAATGCAAATGAATCATCG
>CACFKF010000040.1 GCA_902566775.1 uncultured Pelagibacteraceae bacterium
TTTTATGCTAAATGAAGGACTTCTTATTATTCTATCATAGTTGCTTACTATTGTTACGCGATCCAAAAATACTGACTTTATAGAATCTTGCCAGCACCAAAGTGACAATGGATAGTAACTTAAAGGCCTATAATCAGCATTTAAAACCAAAGCTGGACATTTTTCTAAGGAAATATTTTGATCAATAAAAGTCATTTTATATTAAAGAGTAACTTAAAAAAAAAAATTAATCAATAATTACAGAATATTTTTTTTTAAATATTTTTTAAGTAAAAAAGTTTTTTTTAATATAATTTAAAGCAATACTTGATGCTTTTACAGGAATATGATGATCACAATCTTTGATCATATGTGTTTCTATTTCTATTTTGTTTCTTATCAAAAAATCTTTGGCTTCTAATAAGTTGTTAGCTGGAACGACCGTATCCAATTCTCCATGTAATAAAAGCATTTTTGTTTTTGAAGAAATTCTTTTAGATAAATGTTCTTTGTCAATTATTTTTCCTGAAAATCCAACAACACAATTAAAATTTTCGTCACTAGTTAAGCCTAGATTTATTGACATCATACATCCTTGGCTAAAACCACATAAACAAATTTTGGAATTTCTCAACTTATATAACTCCTTAACTTCTTTTATAAACTTGTTAATTATCTTCTCTGCTATTAATGACTGTTCAATAATATAATTAGGATCATCATTACTTAAATCAAACCATTGAAACCCATTTGGGTTTATTGAGCATACCTCGTGACCATTAGGACACAAAAAAACTGTATTTGGTAAAAATCTTTTCCAATTATATGTAAGTGTACTTATATCTTTTCCATCTCCGCCATATCCATGCATTGATCAATTTCAGGTGCATTATTAATCATATTTTCAATCTTTGCAGGAGAAATATTATCTCCTCCAGCACTAACAATAATATCTTTTTTTCTGTCAGTAATTTTTAGATATCCATTCTCAGGATCTATTTCTCCAATATCTCCTGTATGTAACCATCCATCTTTGATAACCTTGGCTGTTTCTTCCTTTTTGTTCCAATAGCCAAGCATGACATTTTCTCCTTTAACCAATATTTCTCCATCTTCTGCAATTTTAACTTTATTTCCTTTAAAAGGAGGACCAACCGTTTCAACCTTTATTTTATGAATTGGATTGCAACTAACTACAGGGGAGGTTTCTGTCAAACCGTATCCTTGAAGAGTAGGTAGTCCTATAGAATTTAAAAATTCTCCTATTTCTTTATCTAAAGCCCCACCTCCAGAAACAAATGCTCTTAAATTTCCACCAAACTGTTTTTTAATCTTTTTTCTAACTAACAGATTTGTAATTGAATCTAACAATTTTTCAAAAAAGGTCATTTTTTCATGTAATAATTTTTTTCTTCCTAATCTAATTGTTGCATCAATTAACTTGGCTTTAAAACCTGTTTGCTTTTTCATGTTAATGTTAATTTTATTGTAAAGATTTTGATAGAATCTTGGAACAGCTGTCATAATTGTTGGTTTTGCTTCAGATATATTGTCTAAAAGCTTTTCTATTTTTTCTGCATAAAAAACTTTGGCACCCACAGCTATCTGAGCAAATTGTACACAATGTTCATACGAATGAGAAAGAGGAAGCCAAGTTAAAAATACTGGTCTTGAATCAATAAGTGGTTTCATGATTTCACATGCGCCAACAAGATTATTTAAAATACCACCGTGACTTAAAATAACTCCTTTGGGATTTCCACCGGTTCCGGAAGTATAAATTATACAAGCTGCTGATGATCTTTTTAAATTTGTATTTTGTATTTTGTCTTGTTCAGATAAATCAACTTTTATAATTGAATTAAAATCTAAATATTTTTCTTCATTATTTATATTCAAATTATGATGTGCTTTTTCTACTTCATCAAAAGTAATTACTTTTTTTATAAAACTTTTTTCATTAATTGTTGTATTTAATTTTTTAAGCATTTCATTGTTTGAAACGATAACTATTGTTGGCTCACAATCTTCAATTAAATATTTATAGTCACCTTCTGTATAAGTTGTGTATGCAGGCACAGTAATACCGCCAGACAACATAATGGCTAAATCAGA